>CAJQHK010000011.1 GCA_905478165.1 uncultured Rickettsiales bacterium
TAAAAAAATTAAACTAAAAGTTAAGGAGGAGGAAAAAATTGAGGTATTTAGTCTAAGACCAGAAGTAAAGGAGGGTGGTAAAAAATTTAAATTTATAAAAAAACCAACAACAGATACCGATAAGCCTAGTAATAAAAAAAGTATTAAATCCAGCGATACGCAAAAAATAAATAAACAATATTTATTTAACAAAAATAATAACCCAAAACAAAATATTACTGAAGATAGTAATTTAAAGAAAACATTTAAATTTAAGACTAGGTGAGAAAAATAATTAAATATAACAATATCCTACCTAAAATTGATGCTTCATCTTTTATTGCCGATAATACTATAATTTCTGGCAATGTAGAGATAGGAAGGAACTCTGGTGTTTGGTATGGAGTCGTAATCAGAGGAGATGTTGCGGAAATTAAAATTGGTAACTATACCAATATTCAGGATAATAGTGTGGTTCATGTCACAAGAGCCAATCACGCTCAAAATAAAACTGGCCACAATGGGGGTCCGACTATTATTGGGAGTTACGTCACTATTGGTCACTCCGCCATCATACATGCTTGTACCATTGAGGATTACAGTTTTATTGGTATGGGAGCAATAATTATGGACTTAGCTAAAGTTGAAAAATACGCTATGGTGGCAGCCGGTGCCGTCGTAACTCCAGGTAAGATAGTTAAATCTGGACAAATTTGGGCTGGAAACCCAGCAAAATATTTTAGAGATTTAACTAAAAAAGAAAGAGATTATATTGAAATTTCAGCTAAAAATTACTGGGATTTAGCTAAGGAATACAGGTCCTAATTTAAGAGGATGTGAAAAAATAACTTGAACATTTCCTAACTCTTAATACTTAACCAAAATAGTTCATTATCCTAAGGAATAACTTTTTAGTTATATTAGAATTATTAAAAAATTAAATTAGATCATTACAAAAATCCTATACATTAATTCTGGCCAATAAATGATAATCATCTAATTTTGATTGATCATCAGAATTAATTATGAATTCATTTTGATTATAGCAATAATACTCAATTAAATTAACTAAGCCATTCTCAGTGTCACTTAAAATCTGATCCAAACTCTTGTTGTTATCAATAATATCACTATTACCAGAGCTAGAAAGTTTTATATATTGCAAATTCGAGATTTGATCAAAAGAAATATTATCTATTGATCTGTAATCAAAATAATTACCAGAATTTATAACCTTTCCCAAAGCTAAGATCACAGATTCCAAAGATAATTGTGGCTCTCTACCTAAAGCAACATCTTTTTTAGTAGGTGGTAATCCAGTCTTGTAATCAATTACAATAATTTCTCCGGATTTTTTAACAATTATTCTGTCAATTTTAGTTTTAATGAGAATGTCTTTTATTTTTAAATTTACCTCAATTTCAGAAAAATTTTGCAAAACATCGTTAGAAATTTCCAATTCTTTTTGAAAGAAATAATCAGCAATATCCAAAAATTTTGGCCACCAAATTAATTTATCTTCTGGGTTTTTAAAATATTCTAAGAATGTATCGTCAGCTATTAATATCAAATCATCGATATTAGAATTTTTCGTAACCACCTTCTCTTTCTTAATATATCTCTCTAAGACCTTATGTACAAAATTACCAAACTCTATATTTAATAAATCACCTTCAATTTCATTTAATTTTTTTAATTTTAAAATTCTTTTTGAGTAAATATAATAAGGATTTCTGAGCCACTTTGAGACATCTGTTACAGAAAAATTGAATTTACGATTAGAAATGTCTATATTTGTATTAATTTTGGGTAGTTCCTCTATTTTCTGATTATTGTTAATTAAATTTAACCAATTTTTATATTTTATTCCGGCATCAAGATATTTTTCTAAATTATTAGCCTTGAGAACGGTCTCTAATTTTAATAAAAATCGAGATTTTTCAGTTGGAGAATTGTCTTTGAGATAAGACCTAGTTAAGAAAACTTTCTTATTTTGCAAATAATTACAAAAATCAAAGGCAGAAACTGCGATTTTACGTAAATTTGAGGACATACCGAGCTCTTCACGCATTTTTGAGTTAAGCCAATTATCAAAATTATTAAAATTTGGAAAATCTCCCTCATTAAGATTTGGGATTATTAAGACGTCTGGGTTAACCAATCTAGCCTCAATATTAGAAAAAATATGTAATTTTGGATGATATTTTGCACCCTCTTTTTTAAATTTTTTACCAGAGACTAACAAATTTAAAATTTTAATATAGTCTCCCATTCCTATCTCAAAGTTTAAATTTAAGGACTTTAACTCGCGGTAAAATTCTGAAAATTCAGCGAATCCTTCAAAATTTACAATTTGAACATAGTCACTATTATTTGTAGTTAAGTTTTGAGAAATTTTTAAATTATTATCAATAATTTTAATTAAATCAATCCTGCTCTTTGAGTTAGGCTTAAAAAATTCTTGAAAAATATTGAGTATTTTATTAAAAAAGAAGGACAGGTTAGGATTATTAACCTTATCAATAAATTTTAATATCTCCTCCAGATCGTTAAATCTTATATTCTGTCTAAGAATTTTTACTTCAAAACAAGATAAATTCGTACGGTAAAATTGATCATCAAAACCGCATCTAACCAAAGGGTGCTTAAGAATGGAGATTAAGTTAATAGTAGAAAAATCTTCATTAAAAAATCTAAAAATTAATAACAGAAAATTAACAATTTCTGAATTTTGTAAATAGTTATTTGCCGAATCATTGATATTTATGCCCCATTTTTCTAATTTTTTAGATAATATGTTACTAAAGTTACTATCGCTTGAAATTATTGCCACCTCTTGATTAAGCTCTATTTGCTCCCTGACTATTAAAGATATTAAATCGATTTCCTCATAAATATCTCTAGCCTCTATTCTGGTTAAATTTTGAATATTATTTTGATCCAGATTGGAAATTTGCCAATTACCCAACTCTTCCGCTGGTAACATCGCATGATGAAGTAAGTTAACGGAGTTGTTTTGCAAATAAAATTTAGAAAACTCTAAGTTTTTTATATCTTTTTTATTAAAATTAATTTTTTGTAATAGCTTGCTCAATAAAAACTGCGGATGATATTCTGGAATTTTAAAATCTATATTTTGGTCAAGATTTTGTAAAAACACCCTACCCTTTGGCAAATTAAGAATTACCCCTATTAAGTTCGCAGTGGCAACGACACTGCCAGTCGATCCGGCAATTATGACTTCCCTATCTCTATTTCTATTTAAAAAATCAGAATAAAAATTAATCATCTGATTTTGGTAATTAACTATTGAAGAAATATTATTTTTTAATAAAATATTTTTCCACTCGCTGCCAAAATATCGTAAAAAACTTAAAATCTTTCTTTTATGATCCGAGATTTCAGAATCATCAATGTTAGATAAATTATCGAGTGATAAATTCTCTTTTTCAACTTCAGACAGAAAGCTCTCCAAATTGATGGCTAAAGAAAAAATATGACTAAGACTGACATCTTTACCAAAAAGATTAGACTTTCTGTTCCATTTTTCTATTTCCTTTGTTAATAAAATTTTATATTTTAATTTAGAACTTGGTTTAATAAGAAGATTGGCATCGATAGATTCCTTAGAAATATAATCTAGCAATAGTTCATCATAATCTATATCACCAATAGCTTTGATTCTAGGCAAAATTATTGCCGACTCCTGAGATTGTTCCAAAAAATATTTTTTAATTAAACGAACTGATCGACGACTAGGAAGAAGAAGGGTTAATTTTGATAATTCACTCAGCTTGTAATTAGATAAGATAAAATAAGTTAGGCTTTTTAAAAAATGGTGATTGCCGGGAATATTGTATATTTTCTCCATTTATCTTTTGATTTAATTACCTCTTCACAAAGAAAGTCACAAATAATTATAGATATCTAACTAAGGATTTTTGCAATAAATAACGCAGAATATGTGGTAAGAAGTGCCTAGAAAAAAACCTGTAATTTTTTAAATTAATCTTAGGACTCCATTACGGCAAATATTTAATGGGTTTTTGTGACTTCGGCTAAATAGGCTGAAACCAAAATACAAAAAATATAGGCCTGCAAAATTGCAACAAATAACTCAAAACCAGTCATAATTACAGCAAATAAAAGTGGAAATATACCAGCCAAACCAAGCGTTACAACGAATCCAGCAATTACTTTTAAAAGCACATGACCCGCAACCATATTTGCAAAAAGCCTCACAGATAAGGTGATTGGTCTAATCAAAAACGAGAAAAATTCAATCATAAAAATTAAAGGTCTCATAAATAGCGGCACTCCAGAAGGTAAAAACATACGAAAAAATCCTCTAATTCCATTGCGATAAATAGCAAAAATAATAATCACTAAAAAGGCAATCAAAGCTAGAGATAAAGTAACAGCAACCTGACTAGTCGCAGTGAAGCCGTAAGGAGTCATGCCCATAATATTGCACATCACAATGAACATAAAAAGAGAAAATATTAAAGGAAAAAACTTTTCCCCCTCATCTCCAATAGCATTTTGAATCATATTTTTAATAAAAAGATAGAAAGACTCTCCTACAATTTGTAATTTATTGGGCAATATACTAAGTTTTCTGGTAGATATAAACATGAATAAGCAGATAATCAAAGTAGCTATGATCATGTAAAGTGAAGAATTGGTAATACTGAGATCAATATTAAATCCTCCTAAGTTAAATTCTAACTCTTTTATTTTTTTAATTTGAAATTGAGCTAGAGGGTCGTCACCATTAGAATTGCTTGACATTATTATGTGTATTAGTTAAAAATTGGCTTAATAAAAAACCTATATATCGTTAGTGATAATGATCTACAAACACTTTATAGGTTAAATGACTATGCTACATTATTATAACATAATAAAATTATCAATAAAAATCATAAATAATGAGATTTAATATAAAAAAATCAACTCTCTTATCCTCTTTAGCTTTGGTTAGTAGTGTTACTGAAAGAAAAAATACCATCCCTATTCTTAAGAACATTAAGTTAGAGGTTATTGACAATAAACTGATCCTTAGTGCAACCGATATGGATATATTATCTGAATCAAAAATTGAAACCTTAGATGCCGAAAATGGTAAAACTACAGTTCCAGCGCAATTATTTCACGATATTGTTAAAAAAATTCCAGATAATAAGCAGATCACAGTTAGTTTAGAAGATAAAAAATCTTCTGTTAAAATAAAATATGATAAATCAAAATTTTTAATACCCTGCCTAGATACCAATGAGTTTCCAATATTGGGTGATGATGAGATGGATGTTGAGTTTGATATGCCTGCAGAAGAATTAGCCAAATTAATTGACAAAACAAAATTTGCAATGGCGACTGACGAAACAAGACACTACATTAATGGCATATTTTTACACTCAGTTAAAGATAAGGATAAAATTATAGTTACAGCCTCTGCCACAGATGCTCATAGATTAGCCGTCGCCTCAAGTAGCTTGTCGACACTAAAAGAAGAGATATCTGGAGTAATTATACCAAAAAAGACGGTTCATGAAATTAGAAAAACCATAGAAAATAAAAAAGATATTAAAATTTCAATATCAAGAACTAAAATAAAAGTAATTGCTGATGACAGCATATTGATATCAAAAGTTGTAGATGCTGATTTTCCTGACTATAAAAGGATAATACCTCATGATAATGACAAAATAGCGGACATCAATAAAAAGGAATTCTTTGAAGCAATTGACAGAGTCTCTACGGTCATAATAAATAAGGATCATAAATCTTTAAAATTATCATTAACTAAAAATAAGTTGAAACTGTCAGCCAGTGCTAATGATGGTAGCCTTGCAGATGAAGAAATAGATATGGAATATTCTTCTGAAGATTTAAACATATCATTTAATCCTCAATATTTACTAGAAATACTGAGTCACATAAAGGATGATATGATTCAATTAAAACTAAAAAATGACTCAACTCCTGCATTAATAGGATCTAAAAATAGTAATGATATTTATGTAATTTTACCAATTAGATTGTAATTGACAAATATAGAGATCGCAAAATTACAACTTTGTAATTTTCGTAATTACAAAAGCAAAACTCTTAATTTTTCTAGAAAAATTAATGTTTTTTTAGGAAAAAATGGTGCCGGAAAAACAAATATTCTAGAGTCTATCAGTTTACTAAAAAAGGGATCTGGATTGAAAAAAGCTGATATTTGTGATATGATTTGCAGCAGTTCTGACATTAAAGATACATTTTCTATTTACGCACAGATCAACAATCATCCAGAAATTGATGAGATAGGGACGTCTTATCGGGAGGAAAAGAGAATATTTCAGATAAATGGCAAAAAAATCTCTTCTTATACAAATGAAATCCCAATTATTCATTTGATTCCACAGATGGATGATCTATTTTCGGATAACAAATCAAATCGTAGGAGTTTTTTAGATAAAATTACTGCAAATATTTACCCATCTCACAAAAGCAACCTCAATAATTACGCAAAATATCTAAAAGAAAGAATGAGTCTTTTGGAAAAATATCTATTTGCAAAAAAGGATACTAGTCAATATTCCTCCTGGATTGATATAGTTGAAAAGAAGATATCAGAAATTGGAATTATTATTGCGGCCAACAGAAATGACATGATTGACTACCTCAATAAAGCAATTTTAATGTCAAAATCAGGGTTTACTAAAAGTAAATTACATATTATTGGAGATGTAGAAGAGTTTGCTATGAAAAATACAGCAATCATTACCGAAAACTTCTTTCAAAATAAATTAAAGGAAAATAGGCGTAAGGATTTTGAAAGACAGAGGGCTGCTTTTGGTGTACATCGTAGTGATTTTTCAGCAATATTAAATGATAATATGGAAGCTAAATCTTGCTCTACTGGGGAACAAAAATCTATTCTGATAGCAATTATTTTTGCTGTAATTAGAATTTTTCAAGTTAAAAACCTGGAGGCTCCGATTTTATTATTGGACGAAATTACGTCACACCTAGATGATAAAAAGAGAAGAGATCTATATGATGAAATCTTTAGTTTGAATGTCCAAACCTTCTTAACTGGCACTGAAAGATATCTTTTTTCAGATTTTACTGAGGATAATGTAGAATTCATTGATCTTACCTCCCATTAATCTAAAAAATTAATTATTTAATCTAAGGCTGTCATAAAAACTGTGTAAATGACAATTTTATAATTTAAAGGTTTCTTTAAATTTTTATTAATTCATTTAGATATGAATTATTACTTAAATAATAAATAAACTTGAACTCAGAAGGTAAGAATCATCAGACTTCACTTTGCTAATAATTATTGATCTCCAGTGGAATTGGTATAAGTTAGTTGTCCGCAAAAAAGGTTGACACATCAGTTTTATATATATTTAGGATCTTAAGGTGCCCCTTTGCATTTAAAAATAAACAATGAGATTTATTGTTGATATCTAATAATAATTAGATCATATTCATGTAATTGAATCAATACTTATTGTAAAATATTAGCTTTTTCAAAGGCTATGAAAATATTGTTTAATTTTACTTTGTTAAGTATCTTTACTATATGCTGTTTACATGAAAATACTTACAATTACAACATTGATATTTCTTATTTCTATAAGAGTTAATGCCCAAACATTTGATGAGTTGATAAAAGATATTGATAATCATTCAAAAATTGCATCACTAAAAAACAAGAAACAATCAATCTTCAACGAAGGTAGAGCGAAAAGTAGGTGGGAAGAGCCTCAGCTTAAGTTCGAAGCTATGAACTTTCCATCAGAAGATCCAAGATTTGGCCTATCTGCCATGAGCTCTGTTGGTATCACTCTTTCACAAAAAGTTCCATTGACATCTAAATATTCAAACATCCTTAAATCATATAATTACTTAGTTGACAGCCAGAAATACAAATTAGAAATTCTTAAGAGGAATATCATTCTAGAAGTTTGGAATCATGCCATTAAAAAAGAAAAAATTATTAAATCTATCAAGATATATGAAGAGAATATGGGGTGGATCAAGGACATGATTAAGGTCTCAGGAAGACTATATTCAACTGGAAAAATCTCTCAGCAGGCAATATTAGATTTAAAAATAAGAAAAACTCAGATTGATTCCAGTATA
The DNA here is from genome assembly GCA_905478165.1 of uncultured Rickettsiales bacterium. Lineage (GTDB taxonomy): Bacteria > Pseudomonadota > Alphaproteobacteria > Rickettsiales > UBA1997 > CAJQHK01. The sequence continues at coordinate 8,128 of CAJQHK010000011.1, forward strand.
AAAACGAATGAAATTCTGTTGAAAAAAATAGATAGGAGCTTGTCAAAGTTACTTGATAAACCAAATCAAGATATCTCACTTCACCTTAACAGCATGCCTTGGAATATACTTAAAAGCACTGTCACAGAAAAGGAAAAAAAAACGCCTCAAGAATTATTACTTATATCTCTGACTAAAGCTGCATCATACAAAAGAAAGGCGGATAAACAAAATAGATTGCCAGAAATTAATGTGGGCTTAAATTATAAATCTAGAAATAATGTCGATAATCATGGAGATTTTATTGGAGGCTTTTTATCTGTCCCAATTGGTGTTGGGGCAAGAAGTTATCAATATGAATCATCATCCTATAATTATTCTAAAGCAAAAAATGATCTAAGAGATTATCAAAATGAGCTCGTTTCTTTTAAGGAAGAGTTAAAGTTGGAGATTCTAAAATTAGAATCAGAATTAAATATCCTAGTTTCGCAAACTATTAAATTTGCTCAAACTGCAAGAAAAATTTCATCTAAAAGTTATTCTGTTGGTAGTTCAGATTATTTAGAGTTGTTAAGAAGCGAATTTCAATTACAAAATCTATTACTTCAGAAGATTGAAATAGAGTCAAAGATTAAGGAGAACAAGGTTTTATATATTTTTGAGTCTGGTCTAGATATATATTAATTTGAAAAATATTATGAAAAATAAAATAACTACTAAGAAAGCAATAATTGGTATCGTAGCCACTTTTATCATAGTTGTCGGGTTCTTTACAATCAGTCAATTTACATCATCTATCGAGTTAGTAACACAAGCAAAAAACTACTATACTTGCTCAATGCATCCACAAATTAGAGAAAGCAACGATGGAAGATGTCCAATATGTACAATGAACTTAACTTATGTCGAGGGTGAGGAAGTTCATGAAGGGCGCCATCATATGAATAAGGATAAAATGCAAGAAACAGAAAGTGTTAATCACCCCAATTATCAAAAATATACTGATGCAAAGGTTAAAAATAAGTCGATGCAAATGGTAAAACTTACATCAAAACAAATAAAAAACTTCCACTCAACTACATTTATAACTCAAAAACAAATAATATCAAAAACACTCAGACTTCTCGGTAAAGTAACTCAATCAGAAAGAAGGCAATCCAATATTCCAGCTAGAATTAGCGGAAGAATTGAGAAGGTCTATATCAACTCAACAGGCTCATTTATCTCAAAGAATGATCCTGTAGTTGATATTTATAGCCCCGATCTTATTACAGCTGGAGAGGAGTATTTAATATCATACAAAAGTAAGCAAAAAGATTTACTGCATCAGGCCAAAAAGAAATTGAAACTCTGGGGAATTAAAGATTTCCAACTTAAAAAGTGGTTAAGAAGTGGAAAAATACCAAGAAATATAACTATCTATTCAAATTCTGGGGGAATAGTGACAAAGAAAAATGCTATTGAAGGACGTTATTTTAAGGAAGGGGAGTCTTTTTATGATTTAGTAAATCTTTCAACTGTTTGGGTTGAAATGGATGTGTATGAACATGATTCTGGTCTTATCAAAATTGGTCAAGAGGCTCATATTGAGTTTGTTGCACATAAGGGAGAAAAATGGACAGCTAATATAAACTTTATTTCTCCAATATTAAGCGAGAAAACCAGAACATTAAAAATTCGCACAACTCTAAAAAATAAAGATGGCAAGCTAAAGCCTGGTATGGTTGGTGAAATACATATTATCGCAGATTCATCCGACGGTGTTCTAGTTGTTCCTAACCCATCTATCATTGACACTGGGAAGAGAAAAATAGTTTGGATAAAAAAAGATTCTAATACTTACATGGCAATTGAGATCCGAACGGGAATTGAGGGTAAGGAGTTTACAGAAGTCAAATCCGGTTTAAATGAAGGGGATATTGTGGTAATAAGTGGAAATTTTCTACTTGATGCCCAAAGCCAATTAAGCGGCAATAATGTAATTCATAGTCACTGATATGTTGGATAAATTTATCAACAACATTATAAAGCACAGAATCTATGTAATAATAGCCTTTGTTTTTATATCTATCTTGGCGGTCTATTCTTTTGCAACAGTAAAAATTGATGCAATTCCAGATATTGGAGAAAATCAACAGATTATCTTTACAGATTGGTCGGGCGTTTCTCCAAAAGATATAGAAGAGCAAATTACTTACCCACTTTCAAATTTAATGCAAGGAATTCCGGGCATTAAAGAGGTGCGCGGAATGAGTGCGTTTGGTTTTTCCGTTATTTATGTAATATTTAAGGATGATATTGATTTTTATTGGTCTCGTACAAGAATTTTAGAAAAACTAACTCAAGCTCAAAACATCCTACCAAAGGGAGTTATTCCAACAATTGGAGCTGATGCAACTGGTCTTGGCCAAATATTTTGGTATTCAGTTGAAAATAAAAAGGATAATCCAAACCCAAAATCTTTAGCAGATTTACGCTCAATTCAAGATTGGTATGTAAAATTTCATTTACAGTCAGTTGACGGAGTTTCAGAGGTGGCTTCAATTGGCGGTTTCGTTAAGGAATATCAAATTGATATTGATCCATTACAGCTTTTTGCAAGAGATTTGCATTTCTCAAAGTTGATTAAGGCAATTAAAAATTCCAATATTGACGTTGGAGCTGAAGTAATTGAAAAAGGAGAAAGAGAGATAATTGTCAGGGGATTAGGATTCTTTAAGTCAATTGAAGATATTAAGAATGTTGTAATAGATGTAAAAAATAATACCCCTATTTATGTAAAAGATGTTGCTAATGTTCATCTCGGATCTTCTTTTAGGAGGGGCGTCTTATATAGTGGAGAAAGAGAAATAGTTGGGGGGGTTGTTGCTTCCAGATTTGGAGAAAACTCTAAAGAGGTAATTGACAAAATTGAAAATAAAATGTTAAAAATCTCTAAAGGATTACCTGAAGGGGTGGAAATAAAATCATTTTACAATAGAAAAGATATTATTCAAAAAGCAATTTCTACAGTCTACAAATCTATTATTGAGGAAATTATCATTGCTGTTTGTGTGATAATGTTTTTTTTGTTTCACTTTAGATCAAGTATTATTATATCTCTTACTTTACCCCTTGGCGTTGGTATTAGTTTTATTCTTATGAAAATCTTTGGAATAGATAGTAATATTATGAGCCTTGCTGGAATTATTGTGGCTATAGGAACTATGGTAGATATGGGAATTATTATGACAGAAAATATTTATTCTCGTCTTAGTAAAAATCCTAAAGATAGAATTAAATCCATTATTAATTCTACAAAAGAAATTACCCCAGCAATAGTTACGGCGATTGCGACAACAATTATCACATTCTTACCAATTTTCTTTTTACAAAATGCGGAAGGGAAATTATTTACCCCCCTCGCCTATGCAAAAACATTTGCTCTTATTGGTTCCGTTTTAGTTGCCATATTCTTAATTCCTGTATTATCTGTTTTTTTTCTTAAGGGGAAATTAAAACCAATAGAGGAAAATAAAATTTCTTGCAAAATAATACAGATATATAAGCCAATATTATCTATGATCTTAAATAATCCTAAAAGATTTCTTACTATTCCAATCATTATTGTGCTTGTTGGAGGTTTTTCATATAAGCAATTGGGCAATGAATTTATGCCGCAATTAAATGAAGGAGAAATCCTGTATATGCCAACTACAGTTCCAGGGATAAGCATTACAAAAGCTAAGGAGTTAGTTTTTCAGTCAAACAAGATAATAGAATCTCATGAAGCGGTTGAGTCTGCAATTGCAAAAATTGGAAGGGCGGATACCTCTCTTGATCCAGCACCAATTTCTATGGTGGAAACCATAATTAAACTAAAGAAGAGTGCAAAAACTAAAGATATTTATAAAATAATGAGGGAGTTAGATCAAATGGTGCAGATTCCAGGATTTATAAATAGCTGGGGCTTTCCGATTCAAACAAGAATTGCCATGATCTCGACTGGTATAAAAACTCAAATTGGCATCAAGATATTTGGCGATGATTTGAAAAAGCTAGAGCATATTGCTTCACACATTAGTAAAGAAGTAGAAAAAATAGAAGGAGCTTACGGAGTATATGCTGAACAAATTACCAGTAAGCCATATATTGAGTTTGATATAGATAGAGTCAAAGCTTCTAGATATGGAATCAATACAGGGACAATAAATCAGATTCTACAAACTGCCGTTGGAGGTATGGCAATCTCAAAATTTTATCATGGCAGAGAAAGATACAATATAAGGGTTCGATATAAAAAAGAACTTCGCGATTCTATTGAAGAGCTGAAGCGAGTTCTTGTTCCATCTCCTATTGGGTCGCACATACCAATTGGCCAATTAGCTAATATTAGAATCATAAATGACTCTGCTACAATTAATTCTGAAGATGGATTTTTAAGATCAACGGTACTTTTAAATGTTCGTGATAGAGACCTAGTTGCATTCGTAAATGAAGCAAAAAAAATTGTAAGTGAGAATATAGATTTACCAAAAGGCTATTCTATAAAATGGGCTGGCGAATATGAAAATCAAGTTAGGTCATCAAAATATCTCCAAATTTTAGTACCTCTTTCGATTCTAATTAACTTATTAATCTTATTTTTTAACTTCAAATCACTTAGAAATAGCTTAATTATTTTATCAGCAATTCCAATTTCAATTGCTGGAGGAATGATATTGCTATGGTTCTCAGGATTTAATTTATCTGTGGCGGTGTGGGTTGGATTTATTGCCCTTTTTGGAATAGCTGTTGATAATGGGGTTGTTATGATGGCATATATTAATGAGGAGATGAAAAAAATAAAACCCAACTCTATATTGGAATTAAAAAGAGTTATTATTGAAGCAGGCTCAAGAAGAATTCGTCCCTTATTAATGACGACAGCAACAACAATATTCGCTCTTTTACCCATTATGTGGTCAACTTCGATTGGAAGCGAAATTATCAAACCAATGGCTATACCCGTGCTTGGAGGAATGTTGTTTATGTTATTGGGGCTATTTATTGTTCCAGTTTTATTTTTCTTTTTTGAAAAAAATACCATTCCAAAAACTTCTTATACCAATTCCCACCTTTAAAGCAGTTTTTTTCGAAATATTTTTATTCATAAATTATTAAAAAATGCCCGCCCTATGTTAATAGGGTGTAAGGCTTTTTGATGATTTAAGGATAAAAAGATAAAGAAAAAATCTGTCTTAACTTGTGTATTTTAAAGATGGGAATTGGTATTAAACACCTTCAAGATACAATAAAAATGCATAATCGAGCGCCACTTCCTTTAGAGAATTAAACCTTCCTGTGGCACCACTATGACCAGCTTCCATTTGCGTCTTCATTAAAAGTAAGTTTTTATCCGTCTTTAACTCTCTTAATTTTGCCACCCATTTTGCTGGCTCAAAATATTGAACCTGAGAATCATGAAGTCCGGTTGTAACCAAAATATTCGGATAATCTTTTGCCTCAATATTGCTGTAAGGACAGTAAGATTTTATGTAATCATAATATTTTTTTTCATTTGGATTCCCCCACTCATCATATTCAGACGTGGTTAGAGGAATTGAGTCATCCAGCATGGTAGTTAGTACATCAACAAAAGGCACGGCAGAAATAACGCCATTAAATAAGGATGAGTCCATATTAATAACCGCTCCAATCAACAAGCCTCCAGCGCTTCCGCCGTATGCATAGAGATGATTTTTGGAAGTGTAGTTATTTGAAATTAAATATTTACCAACATTAATAAAATCTTTGAAAGTATTCTTCTTATTCAGCATTTTACCATCCTCATACCAAGATCTTCCCATTTCAGAGCCCCCCCTGATGTGTGCAACAGCAAAGATAAATCCTCTATCTAAAAGTGACAAACGGCTAGAGCTAAAAGAAGGAGGAATGCTATGACCATACGAACCATAACCATAAAGCAATAAAGGAGTTTTGGAGTTTATTTTGGTATTCTTATTATAAACCAAAGAAACGGGAATATCTTTACCATCGTAAGATTTAACAAAAATTCTTTTTGTTACATAATTTTCTTTTCTAAAATCACCCAAAATTTCCTGCTGTTTTTTTAACTCCTCACTTTGATTCTTGATAGTATAATCGTAAATCGAAGATGGAGTTGTCATGGATTGATATCCATATCTTAATATGCCACTTTCATAATCATGATTAGTTCCAATATATGAGACATAAACTTCTTCCTTAGATGGTAAATAAAAATTTTCTAAAGAATCTCTTTTAAAAATATTAATCTTATTAAGTCCATTTTCTACCTCAGAAAGAATTAAATAATCTTTGGAAATATCAACATCTTCTATTAAAATATCAGGGCGATGCGCAATCACTTCGCGCCAATTTTTTTTATTGGTATCTTCTAAATCAGACTCCATGATACGAAAGTTTTTTGCCTTATAATTTGTTAAAATGTAGAATTTATCTTTAGCATGAATTGGTAAATATTCTAATTCAACCTCTCTTTTGTAAAAAATTTTTGGCTTCGCTAAAGGTTTGTCTGCAGAAATAATTCTAACCTCATTTGAAGTTTTGTGAGAAGAGTGAATGTAAATAAAATCCTTCGTTTTTGATTTAGAAACGGAAACATGATAAGTATCGTCTTTCTCAAAATAAACCTCCTGATCTTGCTTTTGCTTTTCACCAATTTTATGCAAATAAACGCGATCAGATCTTAAGGTAGTTTTGTTTTTATCGGTGTAAAACAAATAATTATCTTCAGCAAAAACTGCATTTCCAGTTACTTCTGAAATTTTGTTATCCAGCAATTTTCCAGTTTTTAAATCCTTAAAAAATATGTCATATATTCTCCTGCCTTTAACATCAACACTGTAAGCCAATATGCTGTGATCACGATTTAAGGCGTAATTACCAACATTAAAATATTCATAATTTTTTGCCAATTCATTAACATCTAAAAATATCTCCTCCTTAGCTTCTAAATTTTTGTATTTTCGACAATAAATTGGATACTGACTACCTTTTTCAAAACGAGTATAATAGTAATAATCATCCTTTTTAGTTGGAAGGCTTTGATCCTCCTCCTTAATTCTGGATTTCATTTCTTGATACAAATCCTTTTGCAACTTTTCAGTAGAAGCTAACTTTTTTGTAGTGTATTTATTTTCATCCTCTAAATATTTAGTTACATCTGGATTTTTTTTATCATTTAGCCAATAATAATTATCAATCCTAACATCTTGATGAATCTCTAATTTATGAGGGTTTTTTTTAATTTGAGGCATGTTGATTTCTTTTTGTTGAGTTAAATTTGATAATTGATATTATAGCAATTATCAAATTTAAACATATATTTAGCAAAAAGATTTTTCTTTTACATTTTTCTAAAAAACTCTTAGAATATTGGTGGTATTTTGAGTTTTTTAAAGAAAGAATAGAAGGTAAATGCTGTAGTTAAGTTTGATTATTTGTTTTTAAAAATTTTTTAATAATCTGTATCCACATCAATCCTTTTAATCCAATCAATCAAATATGAAAGTCAAAGCGGCAGTAGCTTGGGAGCCAAAGCAACCATTAAAAATTGAAATTGTAGATCTTGATCCTCCGAAAAAAGGAGAGGTCTTAGTAAAAATAATAGCCTCTGGAGTTTGTCATACTGACGCATATACTCTATCTGGCGATGATCCAGAAGGAATTTTTCCTTCTATCTTAGGTCATGAAGGAGGAGGTATAGTTGAAGAAGTTGGAGAAGGAGTGAGCACTTTAAAAAAGGGCGATCATGTGATTCCGCTTTACATCCCTGAATGTAAGGAATGTAGTTTTTGTAAGAGTGGCAAAACTAATTTATGCCAAAAAATAAGAGATACTCAGGGGAAAGGTCTTATGCCTGACGGAACTTCTCGCTTTTCTAAAGATGGTAAGCCAATATTTCATTATATGGGAACTTCTACTTTTGCCGAATATTCAGTAATTGCTGAAATTTCATTGGTCAAAATCAACAAAGATGCTCCATTAGACAAGGTCTGTTTACTCGGATGCGGAGTAACAACGGGGATTGGAGCAGTACTCAACACAGCAAAAGTGGAGGAGAATTCAACGATTGCAGTCTTTGGCTTAGGAGGGATTGGTCTTTCGGTAATACAGGGAGCGGTCATGGCTAAAGCTAAGAGAATTATCGCTATCGATATCAATGAAAATAAATTTGAAATAGCCAAAAAATTCGGTGCTACTGATTTCGTTAATCCCAAATCTTCCAACAAACCTATTCAGGAAATCATAGTTCAAATGACCAATGGCGGAGTAGATTACTCATTTGAATGTATTGGCAATGTCAATCTTATGAATGCTGCTTTACAATGTTGCCATAAGGGCTGGGGTCAGTCTATTATTATTGGAGTAGCTGCGGGAACGGACAAAATATCTACTCGCCCATTTCAATTGGTGACCGGAAGAGTCTGGAAAGGTAGCGCTTTTGGAGGAGTTAAGGGTCGTTCAGAATTATCAGGATATGTTGATAAATATATGAGTGGAGACATAAATATTGATGATATGGTAACTTATACAATGCCTATTGAGCAGATCAATGAGGCTTTTAAATATATGCATGAGGGGAAGTCTATTCGCTCAGTTGTAACTTTTTAAAGAAATGATAAAATTACTAAAAGAAAATAAAACATTTGGCGGGAAGACTAGTTCTTGGCAACATCTTTCTAAATCTAATGCTGGATTAATGAAATTTTCCACTTTCATTCCAGAATCAAAAAAAATTGATAGCTGTATTATCTGGCTATCTGGACTGACCTGTACGGAAGAAAATTTTATCATAAAATCTGGAGTGCAAAAATATTTAAATGGTACAAATACTATGATAATCTGTCCAGATACCTCTCCCAGGGGGCTTGATCTGCTCGCAGAACATGATTCTTATGATTTTGGCTCCGGAGCTGGTTTTTATGTTAATTCTCTTACCGAAGGGTATAAGGATCATTATAATATGTTTGATTATGTATCAATTGATTTACATGAGATAATTTTAAAAGAATTCTCCATTCCATCTGGTAATATATCAATATCAGGACATTCAATGGGAGGACATGGAGCTCTTATTATTGGACTAACTTTTCCTGAGAAATATCACTCAATTTCTGTATTTGCCCCACTCTCCAACCCTATTAATGTTGAGTGGGGAAGGAATGCTTTTCGAGGTTACTTAGGGGAAGAAAATGAAGATCTTTGGAAAAAATATGATTCTTGTGAATTAATAAAATCTGGCAAGAAACATCCGCGTAAAATTCTAATAGACCAAGGAACTCATGATGAATTTACTCACAATCTTTTAACGGAGAATTTAATACAGGTTTGCAAAAAACATGGTCAGCCTATTGAGATGAATTTTAGAGAAGATTATGATCATAGTTATTATTTTATATCAAGCTTCATTGAATCTCACATTAATTTTCATATTAATGGCAACTCTTATCTGTAAAGCAATTTTTTTTGATTTTTAGTTGGTAGTATTCAGATGTAAAGTGGGTTGCAAAAACCAGTCAATCGGCTTTATATTGTGATTAATAAGATAATTATTAGCTTTAGAAAAGTGCTTACAACCTAAAAAACCCCTATAGGCAGAAAGAGGGCTAGGATGTGAAGATTCTAAAACCAAATGTTTGTTTCGATCAACATTCATAGCTTTTTTTTGTGCATGACTACCCCATAATAGAAAAACTAAATTTTTACATTCATCATTAAGTATATCTACCACCTTATCAGTTAGTATTTCCCACCCCCTACCCTTGTGTGAGGCTGGTATACAATGCTCAACAGTTAATACGCTATTAAGCATTAGAACGCCATTTTTAGCCCATGATTCAAGAAAACCATGGTTTGATTCCTCTAAATTAAGATCAGATTTTAATTCTTTATAGATATTTTTTAAAGAAGGAGGTATTCTAACATTTGGCTTAACTGAGAAACAAAGACCGTGAGCCTGATTTTTACCATGATACGGATCTTGACCTATTATAACCACCTTTACCTTATTTAGGGGGGTTAAATTAAAACTTGAGAATATTTCAGACTTATCGGGATAAATAGATTTCTTACTATCATATTCTTTTGTTAAGAAAGATTCTAGTTTTAGTATGTAGTCTTTTTTAAACTCATCCACTAAGTAAGTCCCCCAAATATTTGAGGGGGATAAATTACTAATATTCATATATTAATGGAAAAATGTGTATCCCAAACAAATAATACCAATTATCAAATTTAAATATACACTTAGCAAGTGGGCCAAAATATTTTCAACATTATAACCGTAAGCTACAATTGATAGCCCTATACATCATTGCAGAATTATAGATGAACTTTGGTGTTACTCAATATGATAAAAAATCTTTAGAAGAAAAAATTTACCTAAAAACTCAACGTTGTAAATAACTCTCAACAATCGAACTCATTTTCTTAACCCACTAAAGTAGCAAAACTACTTTGACTCCGTTACATTACAAGAGGAGTTTTGAGTGTAGATTCCATTGATATTTTTTTTAAAATTTCTCTTAAAACTTCGATTAAACCTTCTTTTTTGGCAACAGAAATGGTAAAAATTTTCTTTCTCTTAATGATAGTCCTTAATTCTTGAATTTTTTCCTCAACTTCTTCACCTTCTAACAAATCACATTTATTTAAAACAATAATTTCTTTCTTTTTACTAGTGTTTTTACTATATTTTTTAAGCTCCTCCTTAATTGTAAGATAATTTTTAATAATATTTTCATCAGAAATATCAATTAAATGTAAAATTAAATTAGATCTCTCAATATGCTTTAAAAAGCGATGCCCCAAACCCTTTCCAATGCTAGCATCTTTAATTAATCCAGGAATATCAGCAATAACAAAACTTTGATTATCAAGATAGGCAACTCCTAATTGAGGTCTTAAAGTGGTGAATGGATAATCAGCAATTTTTGGCTTAGCCTTGGTAACGGCTGAAATAAAACTAGATTTTCCAGCATTTGGTAAGCCAACCAAAGCAATATCAGAAATTAATTTTAATTTTAATTTTATAAAAAAACTAACAGCATCTTCACCTTCAGTTGCTCTTTGAGGAGAGCGATTAGTAGAACTTTTAAAGTGAAAATTTCCAACTCCACCCTTACCACCTTTTGCAAGAGTAACTTCTTGGTCATCTTCAGTGATATCACAAAGCGTATTCTCGCCAGATTCATCAGTGATTTCCGTTCCAACCGGAACCTCAATAATTAGATCATCGCCTCCTGGACCAAAGCGATTTTGACCCATTCCACTACCACCATTTTCCGCCTTAAATTGCTGTTTAAAACGAAAATCAATCAAGGTATTTAGATGTTTAGTAGCCTTAATGATGACATCGCCACCTTTACCCCCATCGCCACCATTAGGCCCTCCTCTAGCGATAAATTTTTCTCTCCTAAAACTAACGCAACCATTTCCTCCCTTACCAGATTCTATAGATATTTTTGCTTCATCAATAAATTGCATTTTATAATATATTTTCTTTAATTTTAATCGTTTCTAAACAAACTTTCGCAGCAAATCCTCCTTTATTTTTTTGCTTAATGTCAGCCCTTACAATTGCCTGCTGTTTATTTTCACAAGTTAAAATTGAGTTGCCAATGGCTAAGTGCTGGTTAATTGCCAAATTGTTAATTCCCCTCATTACTTCGCTACAAACATAATCATAATGTGTGGTTTCGCCCCTAATTACAGCTCCTAATGCAATAAAACCAGAAAACTTATTAGATTTTACTGCCATAGAGATAATTGCTGGAATTTCTAAGGCACCCAAGGTATTAATCAATTCATAATCAAAATTACTATCTTTTAACTCCTGCACAGCACCGACAATTAGCATTTCAGAGATATCTTGATAAAAATTAGCGGAAATAATTAAGATTTTTTTCATAATTAAGTTAATTTAAACGGTTCCAACGTGAATAGCGCAAGTGCCAAAAGATAGATTGTGATAATCGACATTGTGAAAACCGGCCTCTTCTATCATTTTTTTAAATTCCTCTTGTTTTGGAAATTTTTCAATAGATTCAACCAGATATTGATAAGAATCTTCATCTTTTGCCACTAATTGACCAATTTTTGGAACAATATTGAAGGAATATAATTCATAGAATTTTCTTAAAATATCATTATTTACCTTTGAAAACTCTAAACAAATAAATTTTCCACCCGTTTTTAACACTCTTTTTGCCTCATCTAAGCCTTTTCTTATATCGGTAAAGTTTCTAATACCAAAAGCAATAGTATAAAAATCAACAGAATTGTCTTCATGTGGTAAATCTTGTCCACTAGCAACGGTAAATTGAAATTTATTTAAAAGATTTTTATTAATCATTTTTTCTCGGCAGTATTTTATCATTTCAGAATTAATATCTAAAATTTCAATTTCACCTTCGATTTTTTGATTTTGCATTTTTTTAAGAATACGAAGAGAGACATCGCCAGTTCCGCCAGCAACATCAAGGATTTTATATGGTTTTATAGGTCTAAAATGCAACTCCTTAACCATCTCATCCTTCCAATGACGATGAGCACCAAAACTCATTAAATCATTCATTATGTCATATTTGGAGGCTACTGAATTAAAAACATTTTTAACTAGATCTTCCTTTTCAGAAAAATTAATTTTTTTAAAGCCAAAGAAGGTTTCTTGAGTCATATTATTATTAACAATGAAATACCAGTAAAAATTATTTCTAATTTTAATGTAGGTTTTGATATAAAAAGTTATTTTACTTGGAAAGATAGCTTTATCAAGTGTAAAATTACTAAATAAACTTTAAAAATATAGATCCAAAATAATCTTAAAATATAATCGTCAGATTCCTCGCTATACTAGTTTATATTCGCATATAATCTTTAAAAAGAACTGAGGACTTTAAAATTCAATACTCCCTTTAATTTTTCAATAGAAATAAAACTAGTTCTACCCTATATTGTAGCTTATTAGATATGATATCTAAGGTCCCAAAAATATCAGCAAAACTATGATCTTTGATAATGGAGATGAGTTTGTTAAACATATCAATTACTGCCTTAAAGGATTTAAAACCTATTTACTCAATACTTATAGCCCTTGGCAAAAAGGATTGACAGAAAAGATAAATTCCGTGATTTAGATCGCACTTTTAGTATAACGCATTTTTGAATCTTATTCAAGGTTTTTTATAATTTTTCTTAAAAATATTTTATGATAATGATTATCAATTTTATTATTGACTTATTTCTTTGGGATATCTAGATTATTAATTTATGATAATGAGTATCATTATTAAATTTAACCTCAACCCCTCAATTAAGAGATGAAAAATAAAAAGAATTTATCTATGATTATTGCCCTTATAGCAACCGTAAATAGCTATGCTAGCAATAATACTTCTAATGAAAAAATGATGGAAAGAGTCATGATTATTGGCAGTAAAGACAATGTTAATAATATAGCTGGTTCTGCCAATTTTATTGATAAGAAGCAGTTGGATAAACATAGCTACACTGATATTAACGATGTTTTAAAACAAATTCCAGGAGTAAATATTAATGAAGAGGATGGTTTTGGTAATAGGCCAAATATTGGCTTTAGAGGTGGTAGAAGCGAAAGAAGTTCTGACATTACTTTAATGGAGGATGGCGTCTTAATCTCCCCCGCCCCATATTCCGCATCTGCAGCCTATTACTTTCCAAGAATCAACAGAATGCAGTCAATTGAAGTTAGAAAGGGCTCTTCTACTACCGAATTTGGTCCAAAAACAACAAGCGGCGCCCTTAATTTAATTTCAAACTCTACTCCAAAAGAATTTAAGTTTGAGGCTTTAGCAGGTTATGGCAGTTTCAATACTCATAAGGAGCAAATTAGTCATGGTAATAAATTGGGTAATTTTAGCTATATTATCGACGCTTCTAATGAACAAAGTGATGGTTTTAAAACCATAGATATAGTTGGTGGTAACACAGGATATTCCATTCAAGATATCATGAGTAAGTTAAAATTTGAAACCGATGATGACGCCAAAACCTACCAATCTATTGAGCTAAAATTAGGATATACCAATGAAAATTCTGACGAAACTTATCTTGGCTTGACTGATTCTGATTTTAAAAATGATCCGTATAGAAGATACGCAGCCTCTCAGTTAGATAATATGGATGCCGAACATCAGCAATATCAACTAAGACATTTTGTTGATTTTAATAATTTTGATTTAACAACAACAATTTACCATAATAATTTTACTCGTAATTGGTACAAATTAAAAACCAACACAGTTACTGACAATTCTGATGTAAGTGGCTCTAATACCTTAAAGGTTAGAGCTAATAATCGCGATTATTATTCTCAAGGTATTCAATCCGTCCTTGGTGCTGAACTTAAAACTAACAACTTAGATCATAAATTAAAATTTAGCGTTCGCTTTCATCAAGATCAAGAAGATCGCTTTCAAAGAGACGATAAATATAATCTGAATAATGGCGCCATGGTTTTAAATCAATATGGCACTCCAGGCATAGCTGGGAACAGAGAAAAAGATTCTGATGCAACAGCAATTTATGTTAGTGATGCAATTACTTACAATAAATTCACATTAACTCCAGGATTGCGATATGAAAATATTAAATTAGAAAATACTGACTATAATGATTCATCAAACAATAATGTTAATCATTTAAATGTTTTTATCCCATCTCTTGGTTCTCTTTATAAATTTAATGATAATTTCTCAACCTTTGCCTCAATTCATGAAGGATTCAACCCCCCATCTCCAGGAGCAAAAGATTCTAAAGAAGAGAAAAGCATTAATTATGAAGCTGGGTTTAGATATAATAAAGATAGCTTAAAAACTGAGCTTGTTACCTTCTTCAATGATTATTCTAATTTAAATGGCGAATGCACCAACTCATCTGGCGGCAATTGTAGTCAGGGAGATCAATATAGTGCTGGCGAAGTTGATGCTAAAGGTTTTGAATTATCCGCTTCTTACGACATAGCTAGTAATTTTGAAAATTCTGATTTTAAATTACCAATTACAGCAAATTATACATTTACTGATACTGAATTTAAAACCAACTTTACTGAAAATGATTTTGAGGAATGGGGAATTGTTAGATCAGGGGATGAATTACCTTATATCGCAAAACACCAATATTTCATCTCACTGGGACTTATTAAGCCAAAATGGGAAATTAACCTAAACGCTAAATATGTTGGAAAAATGAGATCAAATGCAGGTAAGGGTGCAATTTCTACTAGTGAAAAAATTAATCCTCATTTTACTGTTGATGTTGCCACGGAATTTGAAATTAGTAAAAAAAGCAGATTATTTCTAAATGTTGAGAATCTTTTTGATGAGCAATATATAGTCTCAAGAAGACCTATCAATGCTAGACCAGGTAAACCATTATCTATCATGAGTGGCCTTAAATACAAATTCTAATAATTTTTAATAGCAGCTCCTATTTGTCAATATCTAGGGGCGGGAATTGATGCGTTACTTATTTTTCCACATAATTCCACTTTTATCTTGTAAGTTATGAATTTTATCATAGCATATACTTTAATAAATAGGTTTTTATTAGGAGCCATTTAAACTATTATAAAATATTTACTATGACTAAACAAAGTGCAAGAAGTAACGAGGCAACTTGGTATATCCCAAGATTAAAAACCTTAAGAAATATGTATCATTTAAAGCAAAGTGATTTTGATGTCGATAAAAAAACAATCATAACTGCAGAGAAAAATCACGGTGTTAGCGAGGTTTCAGCTAGGAAAATATTTGAATTTTTAGATAGCAAATCATCTTACTTATTAAATGAATTAGGAGAATTATATGACCTTTCTTTAGATAGAAATCCTTACAAGATTGAATTCCTTTTGGGTCGCAGAAAAAGAAAAGATACCTCTTTAATAAAAAACTGGGATATTAAAATCAAGCCTAAAGCTAACTCTTAGAACGAGAATATACCACAAAAAACTAGACCATTATTCCCTATTTCTTGCGGAGTTTAGTTTGTAAAAATATGCGCTATTTTTAGTATATATTTTATCATTCTTAAACTTCTCAGTTTAATAAAAATCATGAGTGCCAAAAGCAACACCTACCTTCGTTTAAATTACAAATTGCCACAACTTACTACTCCAGTAGTAATTTCTTAATATCAGACATATCTTCCTTACTCACTTTGTTCTTTAATTTTTTCAACACCTTATCATCATTTTCTGTATTTTTAGCATCAATTATTAGTATTTTATTAAAATTTGGAGGCATTAATAAGGCGTTTTCATGGAACTCCTTACCGCATGAAGAGAGTGCTAATAGAACAGCAAGAATGCTAATTATTTTTTTTATCATCTTTTTTTATAAATTGGTTTTCAAAAATTAACATAAAGACACCTATAAAAACAATACTGTCAGCCAAATTAAATGCTGGCCAATGATAGCCAAACAGATGGAAATCAAGAAAATCAGCAACAGCGCCATTAATTGCTCTGTCGATTAAATTACCTAAAGCGCCACCAATAATTAAAGATAGAGCCAGATCTATATATGATTTCTTACTTCTAAAGAGCCAGAATAATAAATATGTAATAATTAAAGTGTTAATTAAAAAAATAAAATATTTAGCATTATCAAAACTGCTAAACATTCCAAAACTAACGCCATTATTCCAAACTATTACCAAATTAAAAAAATCAGTTACTTCTAGTATATTAAATTGCAAATTATTAGAAATTGTAAAACTTTTTACATAGGAAAATGCCAAATCTTTAGTTAGTAGATCTAAAAAAACTGCGAAAATAATTATTATGATAAATTTAATTTTAGTCATTATTCTAACGCATGACGTATTGATTGATTACCGCCAAAAGATGTAAATGTACCAACATGGATTGAGCAAGAGAAAAAAGCATTTGACCAGGCAGTCTGAAAAACTGGATCATCTTGGTATTGACCATCAGCAAAAGTTATGTTGTAAGAAACGGAGTATTGAGGCATGGAAGCTATCGCCGATCTGCAACCAGAATACCAACCAGCCTGATAATTTTCTGGACCATCCGGAACTTCCAGATCCAAAGTAATCGGCTCATAAAAGCCACGACAAGAGGGTAGTAAAGATAATGTAAATAACAAGCAAATATAAATCAACAATGAAGGTAAGGACATAGCTTCTTTATGTATTGGGATCATTTTTCTTAATCCATTCCACATTTTCTTCATTCGGCAAAAATAACGAACCTTTCTTTCCGCATGAAAAAATGGCTAAGATAACAGCAAATATAAATAAATAATTGATTCTTTTCATTAATGTTAATATAATTAATTTAATCTATAATAAGAGGTTGACATAATTAATTCCGAAATCCATCTTAAAATAAGCAATATATCAAAATATTTTTACCTAACATTTATAAAAAATGAGGATAAATTGTTTAGCTTTTAAGAAGAGTCTTGACATAAGTTAATTATATCACTTAATTTTTTACAACCTTAAGTAAATATCGAGTCACAGCTAGTTCGATACCCTAATTTATAATTATAACCATAAATAAATTAATTTTCTATAAAAATATGACAGATATCATTTTACATAACTTGTTATCATTTATTTTTATTATCTCAATAATAGTATTTGTTCATGAGTTTGGTCATTACTATATAGCAAAAATTTGCGGAGTAAAGATTGAGCAATTTTCAATCGGATTTGGTAAAGAAATTTTTGGATTTAACGATAAACACAATACTAGATGGAAATTTTGTCTAATACCATTTGGTGGCTATGTCAAGATGTTTGGAGACAGAAATCCTGCGTCACTTCCTTCTAATGAAATAAAAACATTTAGCGAAGAGGAAAAATCTACTTCATTTTACTTTCAAAACGTATATAAAAGAATAGCTATAGTAATAGCCGGACCTTTAGCTAATTTTATTTTGGCCATTTTTTTATTGACGATAATTTTTAAAATTAATGGAATTCAGCAAACATTACCAATAATCTCCAAAATCTCCGTAAACTCTCCGGCCGAAAAATCATCCCTATTACCAAACGACAAAATATTAAAAATAAATAATAAAAATATAAAGTCTTTTGAGATGGTTAAGCAATTTGTGATTATTAACGGCCATAAGGAGTTACTATTTCATATTGAAAGAGACGGTAAAGTTATTATGATTAATATTTTGCCAGAAATGAGAGAGAGTAAAGATATTTTTGATAATCAGGTAAAACTACCCTTCGTAGGAATAGAAGCTAATAAAACTATAAAAAAGAAGTTAAATATTTTAAAATCACTCTCTATATCCGTTCATAGAACTTACGAAATGTCAGCTAATATTTTAACCTCCCTTTCTCAATTAGTAACTGGTCAAAAAAGCTTAAAAGAACTTGGTGGTCCACTAAAAATTGCACAATATTCTGGAAAATCAATAAATATGGGTCTTATAATGACCCTTTACTTCATTGCTATAATATCAATTAACCTTGGGGTTATAAATTTATTACCAATACCGACGCTTGATGGTGGACACTTATTTTTCTACATAATTGAGGTTTTAAAAGGAAAACCTGTGTCAGAAAAAATTCAAAATTATAGCTTTAAATTTGGTATTACATTTATTATAATGTTGATGAGTTTTACAATCCTTAATGATATTGTATCATTTTTTTTATAAATTAATATAGACATGACAAATTTAGCAAATGATGGAAAAATTGACAGCGACGCAGCTGGAAAATTAAAAGCTCTTATCGTTGAAATTGAAAGATTAGAGGATCAAAAAAAGAAAATAGCAGATGGCATTAAAGAACTTCTTGATGAAGCAAAGTCATTTGGTTTTGACATTAAGGTAATTCGTCAAATCCTTAAAATAAGAAAAACTGATGATGAACAATTGCAGGAGCAGGAATATTTAATTGAGGTTTACAAGGACGCTCTTGGTATGTCCACAAAATAATTCCCAACTATAATTGCAACTAGGTTTAGGAGTGAAAATAGTATAAAGGAAAAAAATATAATAAGTATAGCACCGATTCCCACCTTTGAAACATGCGAGTTAAAACAGATTTTTTTCTTATCTTTTTATCCCTAAATCATCAAAAAGACCTACAACTTATTAACATGGGGCGGAAATTTTTTAATAATTTATGAATAAAAATATTTCAAAAAAAACTGCTTTAAAGACCAAAATTGGTACTATTTGTAGATTTGCACCATCTCCAACAGGATTTTTGCACGTAGGTAATATCAGGGCCGCAATCGTAAATTATCTTTTTGCAATAAAAAATAATGGTTCATTTCTTTTGAGATTTGACGACACCGATTTAAAAAGAACTAAGCAGGAATATAAGGAGATAATATTGGAGGATTTAAAATGGCTAGATATCAACCATGAATCACCAATTAGTCAAAATCATCGTCTCGACATATATAAAAAATATCAAGATAAATTACTTCTGGAAGGTAAGTTATATGAATGTTTTGAAAGTGACGAGGAGCTAAAATTCCAAAGAAAAATTCAAGTCGCATCTGGCCTTAGGCCCATTTATAACAGATCTGCCTTAAATTTAACAAGCGAACAAAAAGAAAATTATATAAGTCGAGGTTTAAAACCTTATTATCGCTTTTTAATTGACGAAGAGATCGTGGAATGGAATGATGGCATTAAAGGAAATATTAAATTTTCTGGTCGACACTTTTCTGACCCAGTATTAATTCGAGCAGATGGCAGTCCTACATATACATTTTGTTCAGTCGTTGATGACATAGAATTTGGAATCACAAACATAATTCGCGGAGAAGATCATATCACCAATACAGCCGTACAAATAAAAATATTTGAAGCATTTGGTGCTAAATTGCCAAATTTTGCTCACTTAGCTTTAATTAAAGCTAATGATGGTAAAATTTCTAAAAGAATTGGAGGTTTTGATATCAAAAATTTAAGAGAAGGAAATCTAGAGCCTATGACGATTATAAATTTACTAGCTCAAATGGGAACCTCTAATGACATACAAACTTACCGCAATATTGAAGATTTAGCGGAAAATTTTGACTTAACAAAGTTTAGTAAATCAGCTACAAAATATAATTTTGATGAGGTCTTAACTTTAAATGAAAAGGTTTTACAAAACTCTACTTTTAACTATATCTCGAAAAGATTAGAAAATTTAGATTGTAATTTTAAAATTACCGAGGATTTTTGGTTAAAAATTAGAGCAAATATTAGCAACTTGTCTGAGATAGAATGTTGGTGGAAAATATGTAAAACAAAGATTAGATATAAAAATATTCGAGAAGACCATTTGTTTCTTAAAGAATCCTCCCAACTATTACCGCAAGATCTAAATTCAGACAATTCTTGGAATGACTGGATTCAAAGTATTAAGAAATCTAGTGACCGAAAAGGTAAAGATCTTTTTATGCCCCTCAGAAAAGCCATTACTGGTGTCGAACATGGTCCTGAGTTAAAATGCATAATAACCCTCATAGATAGAGATGAGATTATAAATAGACTATGCTCTCTTTAGTTAAAATAAAAAACAATCTAAGTAAAAATACATTATTGCTAATAGGTGTTTTTTTATTATGTTCCTACTTTTCTTATTATACGATATATGGTAATGGTGGAATATTTCATTACTTTAAAGCAAAAGAAGATATTATAGAGAGAAAAAATATAAAGAAAAAGTTAGAGAGTGAGTTAAGTAAGCAAAAACGCAAAATAAAATCGATTAAAACAGATAATCTAGATTTAGATTTACTAGATGAACAAACCCGAAAAAAACTTGGTTATGCAAAAAGTGACGAATACATTCTTTACGAAGAATAAAACAACACTTCTAAAGAGCACAGAGTTCTTATATTTTTACTATAAATTACAATCCTAGATGAGATTTGAAGAAACATTTCCAGACATATTAAAATCTCAAATCAAAATATCGGAAATTATTGCTAAAAAAATATCTATCAAGCATCAATCATCTGGTAAATTTATAGCCTGCTGCCCCTTTCATAAAGAAAAAACCCCCTCATTTCATATTGATGATCAAAAGGAATTTTACCATTGTTTTGGTTGCGGGGTTCATGGCAACATTTTTAACTTCGTTATGGAGATGGAAAATTTACCATTCTTTGAAGCGGTAACTAAAATTGCAAATGATTACAATATTTCCATTCCCTATTTACAAACTAAAGAAATAAAACCAGAGGAAAAAAAAGTAAAAGATCGATCATTTGAAATACAAAAGGTAATTTGTCAATTTTTTGAAAATAATCTTTACGACCAAAATGATGAACAGGCTTTGAAATACCTACATTCTAGATCTCTTAGTAGAAAAATTATTAAAAAATTTCAACTTGGATTTGCTTCAAAAGACTCAAATAAATTACTAGAATTTTTAAATAAAAGTGGTTTTTTGGAGATGGAGATACTGGAATCCGGCGTATTTAGCAGGGGTCAAAATAATATTTATTGTCGCTTTAAAAATAGAGTAATATTTCCAATATCAAATAATAAAAACCAAATAATTGCCTATGGAGGAAGGGTTTTGGATGATTCGATGCCAAAATATCTAAATTCTCCCGAAACAAAGTTATTTCAAAAACGCAATAATTTATATAATTTTTCTAGGGCAAAAAAAGAAATTTATGGTAAAAAATACGCTATTTTAGTGGAGGGTTATATGGATGTTATATCATTAGATAACTATCAAATTGAAAATGTTGTCGCTCCATTAGGAACCTCTGTAACTATAGATCAGCTAAACATATTACTCCGCATTACTGATCAGATTATTATCTGTTTAGATGGTGATGATGCCGGAATTAGAGGTGCCAAAAGGATTATAGATCTAACTTTACCCATAATAAATGCCAATAATAATATTAAATTTGCATTTTTACCAAATAAGATGGATCCAGATGATTTTATTAAGATTAACGGTAAGGAGGAGATGTTAAATTTGTTAGAAAGCTCTAAAAATTTATCAGAAATATTATTTCAATTTGAAACTGAAGAATTGTCAATTAATATTTTGGATCGAGATGTTTCTCCAGAAAAGAAGACAATTTTAGAAAGTAACTTAAGAAAAAAAACTGAGTTAATTAAGGATGCCAACACTAAAAGAAATTTTAACCAATATTACAGTAATTTATTATTTTCGATTGGAAGGAGAGGTAAATCTTATAATCAAAATGAGAGCATTAAGAAAAATTATATCAATTTTAATAATAATATTAATCAAGACTTAATTTTAGGTTTAAATATTTTAAATTTAACTATCAAATTTCCGGAACTACTGCAATATCAAGATAAGGATTTAACCATGTTAAATATAAATTTTGAAAATGATGTTTTAGAAATTTTAAGAGAAGAAATATTCGACAAAATTGCAGAAAAAAGTTTTTCTATAGAAGATTTTCAACAATTCATTAAAACAAATGTAAGTGAAAATTTAGCAATGATAGAGCAAAAAATATTTACCAAAAATAACATTAAAGATCAGGATATAGCCATTATTCATATTAAAATTCATTATTTCAAAATTTTATACAAAAAAATTGAACTAGAAAAAAAAGAATGTTTATTCATAAGTGATCCAGAATTAGATGGTGATGGATTTTCTAAAACTCAAGAAATAATCAATAATTACAAAACTGATTTGGAAAGAAAAATATTAGATCTAGAAAAGAAATTTAATATATAGAATAGATCGATTTGGTTTTTCTTTAATGATGAGGTGAGTAAATTCAAAATATTACCTATTTCTTCAAAAGTTGATTCAGGGCAGAACCAATTTATGTTTTTTAAAATTAACAATTATTATTTAAAATAGTTAAATATTTACTCTCAACAATATATTAAAAAACACAATGGAAAGGACGTACCCTTTCTTTATTATATAATTGCTCTTTAACATGATCAATTTCGTAATGTTTATGAAAAATCGTGACTATGGCCGCAATTGATAGACTTAAACATCATTGCAGTATTATTCAATGCGACGAAGAGAGTTTTGGAAGAAAAATAATCTATTAAAAGATTAGGGGGAGCAAAATTCATTAAACGACCCTAATAAAAACCGGACATTGTAATCGACACGAAGACGTTAAGGAAATTGAGGCTTGACAGTAATCTGAGACCAACTCCAATTATCACTTCTTTAAATCATTTTTTTTAAAATATTTTTCTTCAAAACATGTAGAGTGATTATCAATTACTTTAACAATAAAATTCTTGACTTTTTGATAATAATACCCCAAAATATTCCATATAACACCATCAAATCCCATAAAATTCCAAAATATATTGGCATATGGCTTTATTTTTATCAACATTTATTAATAAAATTGACAAAAAAGGTCGCATTTCTGTGCCTGCTCAATTTAGACCATATTTGTCAGATGAAAATTTTTCTGGGGTTATATTGTATGAATCCTTTATTAACCCTTGTATTGAGGGTTGTAATATCGAAAGAATTAAAAAATTAAGTGATGCAATTGACAATCTCGACCCTTTTAGCGAAGATCGCGACTCATTTGCCACAGCAATTCTTGCTGGATCAGCGCAAATTACTATTGATCAAGATGGTAGAATAATTTTACCAGACAATTTAATCTCCATTGCCGAACTGAAAGATAAGGCAGTTTTTGTTGGCAAAGGTAAGACTTTTGAAATTTGGCAACCAGAAAAATTCTCTGATTACGCCTCTTATGCCAAAAACAAAGCTAAAGAAAAGAGAAATACTCTAAGGTTAAACAATAATAGTGATGCATAAATCAGTTTTAATTGACCAAATTACAGAATATCTAAAACCTGATGATGGAAAAATCTATATTGACGGCACCTTTGGAGCTGGAGGGTATAGTCGTAATCTCTTAGAAGCTACAAATTGTAATATTTTATCATTTGATCGCGACAAAAATGTTATTCAGTTTGCCGATGAGATGAAAGGTAAATTTAATGACCGGTTTAACTTTATTTCTAGTGAATTTTCTAATATTAAGGAGTGTCTAGACGGTCAAAAATTTGATGCTTTAATTTTAGACTTAGGAATTTCCTCTATGCAGATAGATCAGCCCGAAAGAGGTTTTTCTTTTCAAAAAGACTCTAAGCTTGATATGAGAATGAATCAGGAGCAGGAATTATCAGCCTTTGAAGTAGTTAATAATACTGAAGAAGTAGAGCTGGCAAATATTATCTATAATTATGGTGACGAAAGAAAATCACGCATAATTGCTAAAAAAATTGTAGAAAATAGAAAAATTAAAAAAATTGAAACAACTCTAGAATTAGCAGGGATTATTAAAAAAGCTATCGGTTTCAGGGGTTTTTCAAAAATTGACTCTGCTACCAAAACTTTTCAAGCAATTAGAATTTTTGTTAATGATGAATTAGGTCAGTTAGAAAAAATCTTAGAAGATAGCAAAGACATCTTAAAGAAAGATGGGAAGTTAATAGTTGTCTCTTTTCACTCTCTAGAAGACAGGATAGTTAAAAATTTTATTAAAAAAAACAGTGACTATCAGAATAGAGGAAAATCTAGATATTCACCAGATTCATTGGTTATCAATGATCAAGAATATCCTTTTTCTTGTAAAAAATTAAAAGCAATAAAACCAACAGAGGAAGAAATTAAAGAAAATATTAGAGCAAGATCTGCAAGAATGAGAATCGCCATCAGAAACTAACGCCAAATTCTACTTTAATATTATTTTAGGAGTCGCGCAAGTTCTTCTGACGTAGTTCTTGAGTATAAAAAATAAGAGTTAATACAATATCAACTAAATTAATTATGACTTTATCTTTGAAATTTAATGAATTATATAAAATTTATATTTTTAATTTTTTATTATTTCTAACTATTTTAGCAGTAATATGTTCAATGTTTTTTGTGCAATTCAAAACTAATAACTTACAAACTAGATTATACAATATTAATGAAAAAATAGATTACTTAAAAGATGAAGTTAAAATTCTTAAAATTGAGTGGGTTTATTTAACTAGACCAGAAAGATTAAGAATTCTATCTGACAAATACCTTGAAAATAAAGATATAAATTTATCTCAAATTAAGACTATAGACGATATTAGAATTTATGATAAAAATAAAATTTTAGCTGCAAAATAAAACAAAACCATTCTCATACTCGACTCAACCTCGAATTTAAACAAATCATATAATTCTTAAGACGCAAGAATCTTTTAAATTTTACACTTGGCGCAATACCAATTTTTACTTATAAACTATATAAGTTAAAGAATATTTCTTCTTTATCTTTTTCTCCCAAATCATCAAAAATCCTTACACTCTATTAACGGAATCGCTATAATAACAAAATCCACCTTAAAATTAACAATTACCGTAAGCTATCATAACCTTAAATAAATTACCCATCTGATCTTCATCAATTAATCTACCAATATCTGAATTCATCATTGCGACCTCTTTTTTTGTCTTAACTGATTGTAATAATATCTTGCGCCTAAGGTCTAGACCATTAGATAGTAGAAACTCTCTTTGAGTCATGAAATTAACATTTAACTCATTATTTATGGAGATTTTAGCTAATTTATAAAAATTTACATGGGAAGTAATATCTGATTTACCAATATCGTTTAAAATATTACTGAATTTATGACTTTTAACTGACTGCAAGGTATCTTTAAAGAAATTCATATAATAGCCATAATCAATATTTATAGCGATTCCACCCCTCTTACAAACCTCTGTTGATAATCTATCCATAAAATTCTCGGCTGCCAAACTTCGCTCAACAATAGCTCCATTTTTAACATTCTCTCGAGATTCTTCTGCAATTAATGTCTCAACATCTATTTCGGTCTTAATTTTATCAAATTTTAGTTGCTTTCCATCTAAAATTACTACCTTTTGATGCCAAATGTTATCCTTTAGCACAAATTGATCAATAGCGAAACAATCAAACAATTCGTTTGAAATAAAAAAAATAGGATCATTTTTGCAGTTCTGACTAAACTTATCAAAATTAGGCCACCATTTTACAGAAAAATCTTGTAATTTATTTTGCTGAATATTTTTTAATTTTTGATTAATTTCAATAATATTGATATTAACATTTTGATAAAATGACGGAACTTTTTTGGATATTCTTAAAAAATCATACATTAAAGTGCCGTGACCAGCACCCATCTCAACCAAATTAATTTTTTGATTTGAATATTTTTTTTGCCAAAAATCAATTAAAAAGAAAGCTATGATCTCCCCAAATATCTGAGAAATTTCAGGAGAAGTAGTGAAGTCTGAAACTTTACCAATAGGATTTCTATTAATATAGTAACCAAACTTTGAATGAAAAAGAGAAAGATTAATAAAATCTTCAATGGTTACATAACCATTTTTAAAGATCTTATCTTTTATAATTTTTTCTAACATTGAGGATGTAACAAGAGCTCTGCAGCTGCATAATATTTATGTTGTTTTTTAGTCAATTTCTTTGAATTACGATTTAGTATCCGTTACTATCTCATGATAAATCTGATCGAATAAAGCTCCAGAATTAAAATGCTCCTTCTGAAATTTTTCCCAGCCACCTAATTGACTAATAGAGTGTAATTTAATTTTTTTAAATTTTTTGCGATATTTATTTAAAATCTTTTTATTTACTGGTCTGTAGTGATTTTCGACAAAAATTTCCGCCGCTTTATCGCTATAAAGATATTGTAAATACTCAGTCGCCAACTCTCTATTACCTTTTTTATCCACCCTTTTATCAACTATGGCAATTGGAGGTTCAGATAAAATACTTATAGAAGGATAAATAATATCGAATTTATCTGCACCCATTTTTTCAATAGCCAAATAAGCTTCACTTTCAGGAGAGATAACTACATCCCCAATATCTCTGGCCACAAAAGTTGTAGTGGCAGCGCGCGAACTAATATCTAAGATAGGAACATTTGCAAAAACCCCCTTAATGAAATTTCTAATTTGCTTTTTTTTATTATATTTTGTTATAGCGTAACTGTAAATTGCCATATAATTCCACCTTGCACCACCAGAGCTTTTTGGATTTGGCGTAACAACCTCAATACCATCTCTTACTAAATCATCCCAATCTTGAATATTTTTTGGATTACCTTTTCTAACCAAAAAAACTACAGTCGATAAATAGGGTGAACTATTATCAGGAAATTCACTTTGCCAATCTTTATCAATCAAACCTTTCTTGTTAACAATAACGTCAATATCATAAGATAGAGCAAAAGTTACAACATCAGCCTTAAGTCCATCCATAACACTTCTAGCTTGTTTTCCTGATCCACCAAAAGAACTATAAATTTTAACCTCTTTTCCTGTTTTTTTTAACCAATGCTTCTTAAATAACTTGTTGTAATCATGATATAATTCACGAGTAGTATCAAAAGAGACATTAAAAATAGTATTTTTATCCTTAATAGCATAAGCCACATTGGATGACATAAATATTGATAATATTAAGGATATTCTTATTAACATAAATTTAAGTTAAATATTTTTAAATTTTCTACAAAGATTTCTCTCTGTCACGATAAATACCAGTAAAATTTACAAACAAATCTGGATATATAGCAATTCACTAAATAGTTGATGATTATATCAATAATATTATCGTTTTAGAATTTTTTAAAAGAATCAAAGGCAACTATATTAAAAGTAAATCTACTAACTATTTAGCGAAATACTGACGGTGTTTTATAAAAAATTATCTCCGAGATATACACGCTTCACCTCTTCATTATTCACAATATCATCTTTTGTTCCAGATGTTAAAATATCACCATCATAAACAATATAAGCCTTATCAACAATTCTTAAAGTTTCCTGAACATTGTGATCTGTAATTAAAACGCCTATATTCTTACTTTTTAATGTACTAATCATATTCATAATGTCTTTTACTGCAATTGGATCAACACCAGCAAAAGGCTCGTCTAATAAAATAAAATCTGGATTTGTAGTTAGAGATCTAGCAATTTCAACCCTCCTTCTCTCACCACCAGATAATGATAAAGCATGAGATTTTCTAATATGAGTTATAGAAAACTCTTCTAATAACCCTTCCAATCTTTTTTCTCTAATTTTTTTGTCTGGCTCGTTAATTTCTAAGATTGACATGATATTGTCTTCTACATTCATCTTCCTAAAAATTGACGATTCTTGAGGCAAGTAACCAATTCCAAGCCTTGATCTTTCATGCATAGCCATCTTAGTAATGTCTATGTCATCCAAAAAAATATTACCACTATCAACGGCAATTAAACCAACTATAACGTAAAAACAGGTAGTTTTTCCTGCCCCGTTTGGACCAAGCAAACCAACTACCTCACCCTGCTTTACCTCTAGAGAGATATTTTTTATAACAGATTTTTTGCCATAATTTTTTGCAATATCTTTAATCGTTAAAATTTTCATCAATACCCTGTTTTAAATTATTTAAATCTTCATTAATGATAATTACCGGCCTATCTTTCTGAGACAATAAAGAGCCTTTTTCTGTTGTAATGTCGTAAATAAACTCGCTACCTTTGGCAATTTTTGTACCCTCGTTCACAATGACATTGTCATATATTTTAAAAATATTCTTTTTTACATCATAGGTTCCGTAATCTCCCGTCGCAATAAATGTTTGGTTAAAAATTTTTACTTTACCGCTGGCCTCGATCAGTTCAATATGAAAATCATTACTTATTTCTTTACTCTTCTTAGTAAAAACCAACATTTTTTTTGCTAAAAAACTAATATCCTCCCTCACCAGAATGACATTATTTTTAAATTCAATAAAGTTCTTATCCTTAACGATCTTTACTATATCAGACTTAATGTTAGACTTGACTCCAGCGACCTCTGCAAATACGCCGCTCGTAAATAAAATTATGGATAAAGCAAATAGTCGTCTGATATTCATCTAGGATATAATGGAAATAAAACCTAAAAATACAAAAAAAGCAGTTGCATCTATTAATGTTGTCAAAAAAACGCCAGAAGAAATTGCGGGATCAAACTTTAGTCTGCTTAATATAATAGGAATCGCTGCTCCGAGTAAACAAGATACCAAGATAGATATAAAAATAGATATAAAAATAGATAATGATAAAATATAATTATGTTGCCACACATAACAAACGCTAGCAGCAACAAAAGCCAAGAAAAAACCATTTAAAGACCCTACTACCGACTCTTTGCACACAACCTTCCAATAACCAATACTTCTAATCTCTAAAGTAGCGATAGCTCTTACCATAATTGCCAAAGTCTGATTTCCTGCAGCGCCAGAAATTGATGCAACTATAGGAAGTAAAACCGCTATTACTACCATCTTTTCAATTTCATCAGCAAAAAGAGCTATGATTACAGCTGAAAAACTGGTAAAAATTAAACTAATGAAAAGCCAAGGTATTCTAGATTTAGCGGTGATGTAGTTAGATGAATGAAGGTTGGTGTCATTTACACCAGCTAATAACAAGATATCTTCCTCATCCTCTTCCTCTACTATATCTATCACGTCACTTGCATATATCAATCCCACCAACCTATTGTCACTATCGGTTATAACTAAATATTGTAAAGAATATTTAGTAAAATATCGAGCAGCCTCCTCTTGATTAGCGTTAACATTAATCGATTGTAACTCATTATGATTAGAGATTAGATCCTTAAGAATAACATTCTTCTTATGTTTTATGATTTTACTAACAGGAATCTCAGCTATAGGTATGTCACTATCATTAATTAAAATAATATTATAAAATTCGTCACATAAATCATCTTTTTCTTGTAAAAATCTTGTTGCGTCGCCGATAGTCCAACTATCATTTATGGCAATAAAATTCTGATTCATAACCCTCCCAATACTACCTTCTGGATAATTTAATGTTTTTTGAATGTTAGCAGATAACTCATTCGGTAAATTATCAATTACTTCATCAATTTCCTCTCTATCTAAATCTCCTATTATCTTTACGATATCATCTAGATCCAAATTCTTTATGCCTCTAGCGATATATTTTGACCCCAGTAAATCCAGAACCTCTTCCTTAATGTGATCTTCGAGGTAAATAAGAAATTTTAACTCCACATTACAAACTGCTGCGATTATCCTAATCCTAAATTCAGAATCTATGTTTGAAATTAATTCCGCCTGATCAACAGGATGTAACCCCAAGAATAATGACTCTGTCTCGGAATTTTTACCATGTTTGATAAAAAATAGGATTTTTTCCCTCTTGCTAGCCTTATCCGATTCATTTAAACCAATTATATCTGACATAATTTTAAAATTATCAAAAATTAAAACACTTCCACACAAGAACCCATTAAAAATACTTAGGTTGATTTTTTAAGAATTTCTATACCGCCTATCTAAGCTAAGATTGAATATTTTGTCAAACAGATTATACTCCTAAACTTGTTTAGTGAAATGCTACGACAAAATCACTACCAATGACTCCATCTCGTATCGCCAAAACCATCCAATCTATATAAATCTGTAACACTGTGGTTACCCAACATAAATCTGGCCCTACTACCCGGTAAAGTGGGGTTAAAACCTACCATTCTTAAAGAACCTAATGCATAATGTCGACAATATTGATGCCCACGCCAAAATATAGTATTGTAGTCACTAACATTCTTGTTAACTTCTAAATCATTATTCCAATCTATTGGCATTTCTTTTTTATACCTTCTGCTTAACTTCGACTTGTTAAGAGGTTGTGCTAATAGATCAGCATCCCTACTCCAACGATAAAAGGTCATAAAAAATACCCCTCCAAAATTCGTTGCCAAACCAGATTCACAACCATGCATCCACCCAAGTCTAAAGCCATAACTTGCTTCCTCAGGGGCCTTTGGAGCTTGATTGAATATTTTGCCCATAGGTTTGTACCAATATGCGCCACAAGAGGAAAATAAAGTTAATATTAATATTAACGCAACACTCTTCAAAATCATAACATAACTTGACATAAATATTGTACTAAGGATGTCATTACTCAGAATTTTTAAAATATTCGTACAAATCATCACTACCACCAATATGCTTGTCATCGATAAAGATCTGTGGTACAGTTTTTCTACCACCAGACCTAGTTAACATCTCTTCCATTAATTGAGCAGAATCAATCTTGATTTCCTTGTAGGGGATATCTCTGTCATTAAGCATTTTTTTTGCCCTAACGCAATAAGGACATATCTTGCTGGTGTAAATTTCTACATTTTTCATTTAGTCTAAAATATTGGGTTTATATCAAAAAACTTGGATTCAATAATTATACTAACTACCTTAAATAACTATTGCTATAAAATATTTTTTAACGACCGCCTTATAATACCAACAAATAAGTAGTCTTGAGATAAAGAAAGAAAAAGATGCAGATGTAGATTGCAATTCAATATTAAACAACTTCTTCTTTGATGATTAGCATCAAATTCATTAGTCTAAAACTATATGTTTTGTTCAAATTAGAGGTTTAATTTAGCAGCACGCAGATTTGTCTCCAACTAGTTATTTACATAAAATTTTTAATGTCCTAGCCGCAATATTTATAACATTTCACCTATTTTCTTTTTTTTAATTAATTCTCTAGCAGATTTATACTTATCGTCATTCCAAAAAATTAAACAACCATTACAACCTTTGCCGCAACAACCATCCATACCAATCTTAGCAACTTTTGCAATGGTTTTGGATGAATCTGCATCATTTTGCTTATTATCTAGATATTTATCCTTCTGTTTTTGATAAATATGCTGATTCTTATCGTTAATTTCTAATTTTTGAGCTGCCTTGTGTAAGGATTTTCTACTTTTTTCGACAAGATTAAGGTTTTTATTTTTTCTAATTAATGTCAATTCTGGTAGCAGCCTCTTAAGATCGACAACATCTTCTTCGTGAAATATGGCAGAACTCAACCTAACACCTTCATTTTTCTGACTCTGATTAACGACATCAGTAATAACTCCAGTTTTAGCATTCTTAAACTCATAAATTCGAAGTAAAATAACTTCTGAACGATAAGGGCTCATAAATTCCAAAACATCGCCAGCAACAAGATGATTTTTAATATCGATAATTATGTCATCATCTTCCCAACATCTTACCCTAGCAATATATTCATGAACAGAGGATGATTTTGTGCTATTATAATCATGAGCTAGATTGGTTAATCTACCATCGTGAAAGGCCAAACTATAACCGCGATTAGAGATAGCATCCAATTCAGGCATGTATTTTTGATAATCCCAATTTGTAGGATTTTTATAATAATCATCAATTGCCAAGCGATAAATTCTAGCAACTGATCCAGCGTAAAACTCACTTTTATTTCTACCCTCAACTTTTAAAGAATCGATGCCAATTTCTAAATATTGATCTAATTTTGGCATTAAACAAAGATCTTTAGCGTTAAGAATATAAGATCCGTGCATGTCCTCCTCAAAAGGCATCAACTCACCTGGGCGAATCTCCTCTTCTAAGAAAAAATTAAATAAATCTTTATTTTGATCATTAATTTCAATAGTTTCTTCGCTATTATCTTTGAGTTTTATCTTTAATTTATAACTCCAGCGACAACTATGTGCACAACTCCCTTGATTTGCACCCCTTTCTGACATAAAGTTAGAAAGCAAGCATCTGCCAGAATAAGTCATACACATTGATCCGTGAACAAAAGTTTCTATCTTGATATCTGGACAATCTTTTCTGATTTGTTTTAATTCATCAAAACTAACTTCTCTTGCCAAAACAACCAAAGATGCACCCTGCTCTTCCCAAAAATCAACTGACAAAGAAGAGCAAATATTTGCTTGAGTTGAGATGTGAAGTTCTAAACCAGGTGCGCGTTTTTTTACATAATTAAAAATACCTGGATCAGCAACTATTAGTCCATCCGGCTTTAATTTATCAACAGTTTCGATATATTGTGGTAATTTTTCAATATCCTTATTATGAGAAAATAAATTTAATGTGAGGTAAACTTTCTTACCATGATCATGAGCGTATTTTATGCCCTCAACAAGATCTTCAAGAGAGAATGAACTTTTAGTACGAAGTGACATATCCGGAGTGCCACAATATACAGCATCAGCACCATAAAGAATTGCAGTCTTCATGCGATCTAGAGAGCCCGCCGGTATTAATAATTCAGATTTTTTTTTCATTATAAAAGAGGATTTAATGATAATAAAGGTGGAAATTGGTATTATATCACATCCCAATCCTGTATATAAGTACATTGCTCATAACCATCGTAATATCCCGAGGCAAATTGCTCATTATTTATTAAGTCTTCAGTATTTAATCTAGTACCAATTACTTCTGCCAGCATACCTTTAGAAACAACTCTTGTTCCATGTTGACAGCCATGCTCAAATCCTCGACCATAATCTGTATCTGTCGAAGGTAAATTTTTCATACCCCAGAATGGACGCGATAATGTCCAATCATTCCAGCCCTTTGGCAAGGTACATGAAGAACAGAAAATAAAAATTATACTGATGAAAGCTAAGTTTTTATAAACCATGCTTTTGAACCAGTAATTCAGCAATTTGAACTGCATTGAGTGCTGCACCCTTTCTAAGATTATCTGCGCAAACCCAAATATTTAGGCCATGTTCAACAGTATCATCTTTCCTAATCCTAGAGACATAAACCGGATCCTGAGCAGCTGTTTCGATAGGAGTAGCATAAGTATTTTCCTCAGGCCTATCTACTAACAAAACACCTTCAGCATTTTCTAAGGCATCCCTTGCCTGCTCTACTGAAATTTTATTTTTAAATTCAATGGCAATTGCTTCACCATGAGAAACAAAGGTCGGAACTCTTACGCAAGTTGCATTAATTTCGATATCATCACCCATAATTTTTTTAGTCTCAACTTTCATTTTCCACTCCTCCTTAGTTGCGCCATCTGACATAAATATGTCAATATGAGGTATTACATTAAAAGCAATTCTTTTTGGAAAATTTTTAGGCGCAACATTTTGATTCTGATAAACCTTTTTAGTTGAGTCAAATAACTCGTCCATAGCGTCCTTACCAGCACCAGAAGTTGATTGGTAGGTTGAAACTACAATTCTTTTAATTTGAGCAATATCATGAAGAGGTTTTAAAGCGACAACCATCTGAATTGTTGAGCAATTTGGATTAGCGATAATGTTAGATTTTTTATAATCACCTAAAGAGTCGGGATTGACTTCCGGAACTATTAACGGAACGTCATCATGAACTCTAAAAAAAGAGCTATTATCAATAACAACGCAACCAGCCTTTGCTGCAATTGGAGCATATTTTGAAGAAGCAGCGCCACCTGGAGAAAAAAGAGCAATTTTAGTGCCGGTAAAATCATACTTATCAAGATTTTCGACTATTAGAGTTTTGTCACCGTAAGTAACTTTTTTACCAACAGACCTCTCTGAAGCTAAAGCCACAACTTCATCTGCCGGAAAATTCCTTTCCGATAAGATTGATATAATTTCTCGTCCAACATTACCTGTTGCGCCAACAATTGCTATTTTTCTTGTCATAATTTATTCATAAGTTTCTACAATTTTCAAAAAAATTATAATCAATATTGTGTTTAATTGCAATGATAAACTGAAAATCTTATTGGTATTACATCATTTTCCATCTATAATACTGAGTAAATAATGACATGATCTAGCTTTATCTTTTAATCCCCTAATTACCAAAAAGACTTGCACCCTATTAACATGGTGCGGTTGTTTTTTGAAAATATTAATCTTAAAATATTTTGGCATTAGACATTTAAAATTTTCTTTAAGAAGGGAATAGTTATTTTTCTACCCCCTGCAAAACAACTCTCTTCGACTAAATTAGCAACTCTAAAAATATCGTCAAAATCTCTTTTTATATTAGATGATATATAATCTATAATTTTTGAATTAATCTTTAATTGTCGTTTAGAAAAATACTTAGTTAATAAAATCTTTACCAAATCATCATCAGGATTTTCAATCTCTAACTGATGTATGTTTTTAATTCTAGACTTAACATCTTCTAATCTCCAATTGAGATCGGCCAGCTTTTTTGAACTAGAAAATAATAGAAAAGCCTCTTTTTCTTTGATTATGTTAATTAAGTGAAATAAAAATTCCTGACCTACCACCTTACAGACATCATCTAAGTAATAAAACATACCCCGGTCAATGATATTATTTAATTCTGAGACCAAAATATTAGAAACATCTTTAGCATTAAAATTAAGTCGCCAAAGGTTGATAAAGGAAGTTTTTCCAGAATTTTTAGCACCTATCAGACAAGTAATATTTGGTAAAGCGTTATTTTTAAAGCGATATTGATCAAGAAAATGAAAAATTTTTAAATTTGAATGGCATATTGTTAGATCATCGTCAATATTTTGACCATTAATATCAAAATTAAATGATAGTTGAGTCATTATGCTACTAATTCTTCTATATCTTTAATATTTTGAATCGATTTAGTATTAATGTTTTTACAAGTTCTAGAAGTTAAACCTGTTAATACTTTTCCAGACCCAATCTCAACAATATTTTCAATTCCATGATTTTCCATCAACAATATCGTCTCTCTCCACCTAACCTGACCAGTAATCTGTCTTACTAAAGATTTTTTTATATGATCTGAATCCTCAGAAAAATTAGCATCAACATTGTTAATGAATCTAATCTCCGGCGTCTTTACCATGATATCCGGCAATATCTCTTCCATATCTTTTTTAGCATTAAACATTAACTGAGAATGAAAAGCTCCGCTCACTGGTAATTTAATAGCCCTTCTAATACCCTTTTCTTTAGCAATCTTAATTGCGTTATCAATGGCTAAAATAGACCCACTAATAATAATTTGACCAACAGAATTATCATTAGCAATCTGACAAACTTCAGACCCAGAAGCAGCTTCTAAAGTTATTTCCTTAACTACATCATAGTCGGTATTTAAAATTGCCGCCATGGAACCTTCGGTCTTTTCTCCACATTTTGCCATAGAAGATCCTCTAATTCTTAATAACTTCGCAGCATCTTCTATCGAAATTGCCCTTGCGGCAGCTAAGGCCGAATATTCACCTAAAGAATGCCCAGCAACAATAGAGCATAAATTTGCAATGTCCTTTTCGAAATTCTTTTTTATTACCTCGATAATAGCTAATGATACAGCCATCAAGGCTGGCTGGGTATTTTGAGTTTTACGTAACTCCTCATCTGGTCCATTAAAAATAATATCAGACAATTTAAAACTTAATATGTCATCAACAATTTGAAAAACCTCTTTAGCAGAACTAAAATTTTCATATAAATCCTTACCCATCCCAACGATTTGCGATCCTTGCCCCGGAAAAACAAAGGCTGTATTATTTTTAATCATTTTATTTTTTATGTTTAATATTTAAATATTTTGCCACGTCTTCAGATTTATATTTAAATTCCTTGAGAAATCTTTGAATTATCTCTTTTTGAATTTGTAATAATGTTTTATGATACCCTTCGTTGGTAAATAAATCAATAAATCTATTAGAATCTTTTAATGATGGCGCTCGCGCCTTATTGTCGTTAGCTCTAACGAGGTCAGGAAAATGCTCCACATCCAAATAATTACCATCACATAAAATTACAGCCTTAAGAATGACATTCCTAAGTTCTTTAATATTTTTTTTCCACCTATGATTAACCAGAACTTCCATAGCTTCCTCAGTAATTCCGCTTACCTCTTTATTTTCATTAATATTAAAAGTGTTACAAAAGCTATTAGCCAATAATTTGATATCAGCAACACCTCTTTGCTGTAAATTAGGTAACTCTATGAGAATTGCACTTAACCTCTTAAGTAAATCAAAATTATTGGACTTATCCCCTAATAATTGAACTAAACTTTTAGAACTTGATGCTGCAATACGAGTATCAGATGTATACAAATCTATTGAATTGTATATTTCTACCTCGCCATATTGGATAAAATTTAATAATTTAGATTGCACGTCACGAGGCAAGTATTCAATGTTTTCTATATATAAAGTACCTTTATTTGCTATTCTGATTTTACCATGCACCCTCTTTACATTTCCGTTTCGATCCTTTACATCATATCCAAATAAAATTTTATTAGCATTTTCTGGCATCATGTTTTTGCAATTAAAAATAGCAAATGGGTATCGTAATCTAGTCGAAGAATCATGCATTATTTTTGCAATTAACTCTCGACCAGAACCATCTTCGCCAGAAATAAAGACGGGAATCATAGAGTTTGCGGCCCTCCTTAGTAGTGCAATAACATTTTCCATTATTTTTGACTCAGTTACAATATCAGATATTGTAACTGAATCTTTAGTTCTTAGGTTTATTTCAGATCCTCGATACCTTAAATTCTTCTTCTTAATAGCACTTAAAATGGAATTCGATAATTTATTGAAGATTTCCTTATCCCCCTTTATAATAAAATCATAAGCCCCTAGGGATATAGTTTTAATAGCCAAGGATTTATCGGTACTTCCAGTAATAATAATAACCTGAGTACCACCTCTCTTGTCTTTAATTTGTTGCAACACTTCGATACCACTTATATCCTTCATAAATAGGTTTAGCAATATTACGTCTATGTCTCTGTAAGAATGGCCGGCAATTTTTTTATCTTTTAAAAAGCAATCGACAATATCTTGGCCTTTAGTAATTCTTACGGCTTCGTTACCCATTCTAGTTACGTAACTACTAAAGATATTAGATTCTACTGGACTATCATCAACAATCGCTACTATATTTTTAATCATATTAATATTATTAAAGTTTTCATAGATTCCTTAGGCACCTAAAATGAATAACTTCTAAACTAGTCAAAATTTTTTTCTTTTCAATTTTGCTTTTAATCCTATTCGCAGTAAACTACTTCAAGATTAGAGATAAAGCAATAAAAGAAAAAGAATGTAGACAAGCTGTTCATTTTAAGTTCCTTAATATGGCGTCAGTTATCACAAACAACTCAGCTTTACTTATGGTCAATGAAGGCATAATATATATCAATCCAGAAAATGGCTTAAGCCAGACACCATATTTTACAAATTTCTCCCTTAAAGTAAAGATCTCTTGCCAATTAAAATTAGTTTCAACGACGCCAATGGCACCCTTAACCCTAATATCCACAACATTTGGCAGAGCTGTTAATTTTGATAATTCTTTTTTTAAAGTAGATTCAATATTTTTTACCTTTAAGCGATAGTCAGACAATTGAAAAAGCTCCATAGACGCGTTAGCAGCCGCGCAAGAGATGGGGTTTGCCATGAAAGTTGGGCCATGCATTAGGGCCATATTTAAATCAGATTTATGAAGAAATTTATTATAAATATCATCTGTACAAACCGTTGCAGCTAAAGTAATATGACCGCCTGTTAAAGCCTTACTTAGGCAGATAATATCAGGCACTATATTGGCTTCATTGACAGCAAATATTTCTCCAGTTCGATAAAATCCAGTTGCACACTCATCAGCAATGAAAATTATATCATATTTCTTGGTAATGTGGTAAATTTTTTGTAGAATGTCTGCATTATGAAATTTCATTCCACCAGCACACTGAACTAAGGGTTCGATAATTAAACCAGCAATTTTGTGATGATTCTTTTGTAAAAAATCATCAAAATAATTTAAATCATTGTCATTCTCTGGTAATTTTAAACAAAAATTCTTCTGTAAGTATTTAGAAAATTTTTTATGCATACCACACTCCAAATCCGATAAAGACATAGCTCCAGCAGTATCTCCATGATATCCGTTTTGAAAAGAAATAAATTTATTTTTATTGCTATCCTGAGAATTAAGAAAAAATTGTACGGACATCTTCATAGCAACTTCAATTGCGACAGATCCAGAATCCGAAAAAAACACTTTATTTAAAGATTTAGGAGTAATCTGAGCTAGATTATGAGCTAATTTGTAAGAATGTTCGTGAGCAAATCCAGCAAACATAATATGAGATAATTTTTCAGCTTGCTTTTGAATAGCTTCGACAATTTTTGGATGATTGTAGCCATGAGCCAAACTCCACCAAGAAGAAATGCCATCTATTATTTCCCTACCATCTTTTAATTTAATGGTAACCCCAGATGCGGACTCAACCTCTAATTGTTCAGGATTCATACCCATCTGAGTATATGGTAGCCAAACATGATTTTTTCCTAAATCAAACCAATTCATTCGATATTACCTTTTAAAGATTTTAAATTACAATTTGTAATAATACTATTTCCCCTTTATAGTACTAGATAAGTGGTAATATGATCTAGCATCATCTTTTAAACTTCTAATTACCAAAAGGTCTTGTACCATATTAACAATGGGCAATAGTATAATATGAAGATGAAAATTAATTACAATCTATCTTTTAAAGATCTTTATCAAATAGATGGTTTAAAGAAAATTGATAAATTATTCTTAGAATCACTACAAAAGGCAGATAATACTATTTATCAAAAATTATTAAAATCTCGTCAGAATCCAGACAAAATAGATAGTGAAAGTGAGTTAATTATCCTCTTATCTCCTTTTTTAGAAAAATTCTTAACTGAGTTATTTTACTTAAAAAATAAAATTTTAAACCTATCGAATTACAAAAAAACACTCTCAAATCTATTCCTATGTAAAAAGTTGTTTCTTCAAAAAAGAGTAATTAGAAAATTTACAAATGAAGAAATAGAGAATTTTGACATAGAGCATATCACAAAAAAAATTCAAAATAGAATTAACAACATATCAGAATTAAATATTGCTAATGACGTTATGAATCTTCTTGAAAAGGAGATAGAGAATCAAAAAATTCTTGATCTATACGCTAAATATTCAGCTTGGGCGGTATTAAGTAAAGAAGGGAGGTTGCAACATAAGGATTCTGTATTATTTAACCTTCCAGAAAAAATTGAATCCCAAAATTTAGTTCATCTTCAGGAAGATGGCGGTGAATTTTCGCTAGATAAAAAATATCTCCGAGATAGAGATGGATTCTCATTAACAGATCAAGGACCTTCAATTGCAAAAACCTTAAATGAAGCAAAATATTGCATCTATTGTCACAAAAGAAACAAGGATTCCTGCTCAAAAGGGTTAAAAAACAAGGATGATACCTTCAAAAAATCAGAACATAATATTGAACTTTCAGGCTGTCCATTAGAGCAAAAAATATCAGAGATGATTTTGCTTTATAATGAAAATCTAATATTATCTAGTCTTGCAACCGTAATGATCGACAACCCTCTTTTACCTGCAACGGGTCATAGAATTTGCAATGATTGTATGAAATCTTGCATTTATCAAAATCAGACTCCAGTTAATATACCAGAAATTGAAACTGGAGTTTTAAAAGAAGTTTTAAATTTAGATTATGGTTTTGAAATCTATAGTCTTTTATCAAGGTGGAATCCGTTAAATTTTAGAAGATTTCTGCCAAAGAACACAACTAATAATAAGATTCTTATAGTTGGATCAGGTCCAGCAGGTTTTAATTTAGCCTATCAT
Source organism: uncultured Rickettsiales bacterium (assembly GCA_905478165.1). Taxonomy (GTDB): domain Bacteria; phylum Pseudomonadota; class Alphaproteobacteria; order Rickettsiales; family UBA1997; genus CAJQHK01. The sequence goes on from CAJQHK010000011.1 coordinate 48,658, forward strand.
CTATTGCAAGAAGGTCACTATATAACATCAATTGACGGCTTAAAAATTGAACCTCTAAATCCAGAAATTTCTGGCATTGATTTTGATAAAAATCCAGTAGATTTTAAAGCAGTTAAAGACGTAGAATCTGAGTTATTTTCTGATTTGTCAAGTAGATCCCCCAAAGGCTTTGGCGGTGTAATGGAGTATGGCATTACCGTCCGCTGGAATAAAAATCTTTTAAATATCGTCAGAATTATCCTAGAAAGAAACAGGAATTTTAGATTATATGGCGGTGTAAGATTTGGTAGTCAAATTAACAAGGAAATCGCTTTTGACGATTTAGGATTTGATCATATTGCCCTTTGTGCAGGAGCTGGTAGCCCAAATATCATATCAATAAAAAATAATCTGAGTAAGGGGGTAAGAAAGGCTTCAGATTTTTTAATGAATTTACAATTAAGCGGAGCCTTTGGAAAAAATTCACTCTCCAACCTGCAGATTCGCCTACCAGCAATCATAATTGGTGGCGGATTGACTGCTATTGACAGCGCTACTGAAATTCTATCTTACTACATAGTGCAAATAGAAAAATTCGCCAAAAGATATGATGAGAATCTTAATTTCCTACTAAATGAAGAGGAAAAAATCATAACTAATGAATATTTGCAACATTTTAAAGAATTAAAGAGAGAAAGAAATTTAGCAAAATTAGAGAATAGGACAACAAATCTTAATAAATTATTAGACCAGTGGGGAGGTGTCAAAATTCTATATCGAAAATCACTACAAGAAAGTCCTTCATATCGCTTAAATCATGAAGAAGTTAGAAAAGCATTTGAAGAGGGAATAAAATTTATACCAAATATCCTACCTAAAGAAGCTATATTGGACCAGTTCAACTCTGTCAAATCCTTAAAAACCGAAGATGGTAGATTTTTTACCGCCAAAACAATTCTAATTGCAGCTGGTATTAAGCCCAACATCATATTATCAAAAGAAGATCCAGACTTTAAGTTAGATAATGATCATTTTCAATTAATTAACCAAGATGGTTATAATCAATCAAAATCTGGCAGCCCAAAGACAAAAAAGATTAATATTTTAACCTATATTAACAAAAATAAATCTGTCAGTTTTTTTGGAGATATGCATCCGGATTTTTCAGGAAATGTAGTAAAAGCTATGGCTTCAGCTAAAAAAGGTTACCCAATTATTAATAAAATCTTACCTAAAAATAATAATGACATTAATTTTAAAAATTTTAGTCAAAATTTAACCAACTTGTTGCAAGCTAAAATTAAAGAAATTAATCGATTAACAGATGACATTATTGAAATTGTTATCAAAGCCCCACTTGCTGCTAAAAATTTTAAGGCTGGACAATTTTATCGTCTACAAAATTATCATTATCTCGCCCCACAACAAAATGATATTTCATTAGATATGGAACCTTTGGCAGTAACCGCATGTCAAGTAAGTGGCGACGAAATATCGGTGATAATTATTGAAAACGGGGTTTCGTCAAAAATATCTCATAAATTAAAAAAAGATGAGGAAGTTATTCTCATGGGACCAACAGGAAGTCCTGCAAATATTCCAAAAAATAAAAAAATTCTATTAATTGGCGGCACTATTGGTAATGCCGCTCTACTGTCGATTGCCACAGCTCTAAAAGCTGCAAATTGTCAAATTTTGTATTTTGCTGGCTACAAAAAGGCAACAGATTGCTATAAGATAAAGGAGATTGAAAAAGTAACAGATCAAATCATTTGGAGTTTTGAAAAATTAGAAAATTTTAAGCCAAACAGACTGGGAGATAGGGTTTTCGAAGGTAATATTATCGAAGCGATGGAAAAATACGGTAATAACGCAATAATAAAATTATCAGAGATTGATCATATTATGGCCATAGGTAGTAATAAAATGATGGAGGCTGTAAAAATTGCTAAAGATACTAAATTTAAAAATATCATTCAAGATAATGTAGATTTCTTATCTCGCACCAACTCTCCAATGCAGTGTATGATGAAGCAAATTTGCGCTCAATGCCTTCAAAAACAAATAAACCCTAAAACTGGTGAAGAATATTTTATATATTCCTGTTTTAAGCAAGACCAGGATATTGACCAAATTTGCCTTGATCATCTTTCAGACCGACTCTCACAAAATTCACTACAAGAAAAGGTCATTAATGATTATTTCTCAGAAAAATAAGTGGGCTTGTTTCGTGCGCCATGATTGCTGCATTCACACTTTACCCGACATATATTTAGCAAATATAAATCAAAATTATGCCCAGCAAGAAACGAAATAATTATTCTGCAGAATTTAGATTTTCTTCTATAAAATTAGTAATTGAATCAAAGCAGTCAATATCTGACACAGCCAGAGATTGAGGGATTAATATTTGGCATAGATAAATAAGCAAGCAATCAAATACTAATACCAATTCCCATCTTTAAAATACACAAGTTAAGACAGATTTTTTCTAAAATATTCTTCAAAAATCTAAATTCAGCAGATGAATATCT
>CAJQHK010000012.1 GCA_905478165.1 uncultured Rickettsiales bacterium
TTCAGTTCCTACAACTCCCCCTAAGGGGGAGTCGAGGAACGTAGAGACTCGGTGGGGGTTCTCCTACCCCAAGATAAAAATTTTCCATCCTAACTAATACAACCCCCACCGAAGCAATAAATTGCTTCGACTTCCCCCTTAGGGGGAGTTGAAGACCCATTTCATTTCCCACAATTCCCCTTATGGATAGGTAAAAAGCAAACCGCTTTTTTATCAAAATAATCTTTAATTATTTTGGCGGGGTAAACAAACAAACTCAGTTAAAATTTTAATTTCACCACAATCTAATTCCTCACCACAACACAAAAAAAGGCGATGATTAAATTAATAATCACCGCCTCAAAATATCTAAACTAAACTTCTAAAAGCCAAAACTAAGCCTTAACTTCTTCTTCCTTAACAAATTTTCTAGATTTTAATTTAATCTCATCCAATTTACCAGACTTCTTCAATTTAGTAACAATTTGTTTTTTAAACCTCAAGCCAAGATCAGTTAACTTACTAGATCTGCAATTAACAATAAAATTATCAAAACCACAATTTTTATTGATAGTTCTAATTGCTTTGGTAGAAAGACTAGAAAACTTAACTTTAACACCCAAAACCTCACTATCAAAAGAAGAGGATTTTAAATTAGGATAGAATTTTCTTTTAGTTTTTCTATTAGAGTGAGAAACATTGTTCCCACTCATGATAGTTTTTTCAACTAATAAATCACAAATTTTACTCATAAAAACCTAAATTTATTTTGATACATTAGAACATAGAGACGTAGCACTTTGATCACCAGAAATTACAGCAATGATTGACGGCGCTCCAAAGAATACCGCGATACCTGCCGCAACCGAGATCATCAAACCCCAAGAAACTTTACCAGTAAAGAAGCCAATACCAACTGAAATCACACCAACAGCAGCAAACGCCTTACCAGCGGTACCAGTAGCAATTTGATAAACCCTGCAAACAGCATCAACCAGCTTATTGTTGTCAACATCTTCAACAGTCCACTGACAATTAGCAAAAGCATTACCATTTGATATACAAGCAGCCCTAGTTTGAATATTAGTACATCTAATTGGATAATCTAAAGTTGTATCACAACCACCATCGCCCTTTAAGGTACATAAATTTTCATTATCAATAGTTCCAGTACCAGGTTCTTTTGCGTTACAAGATGCAGAAATACTATTACCACTATCCTTAGCTACAGAATCACATAAAGCATTAATAAAATTTGCATCTGTCTGGAAACTTGCACTTGCACCACTTCTTTGGTTACAACCAGCATGTGCGTCACTGCTACCAAAAATACCTGATGAAATTGAAGGAATTACTAACATTACAAAGAGGGATAATATACCAACCCTAAAGAACTTTGCAAAACTACTTACCAACACATTTTTTTTGTTTTTCGCTTCTATTTGTTTCATTTTTTTAATAGTTAAAATTAAATATCGGTTAATATTGAAAAATATATAATTACTTGTCAATAAAAATTTACTGTTTTAAAAACTTATCTTGAGAGCTTAATTAAAAGATCTTATTAAGATAATATATTTCTTTAACTTAGAAATATACATGTTAATTACAACAATAGAAAACCAATTATAACATAAAAATATAGTCATTACAAGAAAATAATTTAAAAATACTACTTTAAAGATGGGAATTAGCGTAATGGATAAAATTAACAATGTAATCTTTCCAAAATCATGTCTCCTTTGCAATAAAATTATAGAGAATGGTTTATTTTGTGTTGAGGATTGGAAAAAAATAGAATTTATTACAGAACCTTTTTGCAAAATTTGCCACCTACCCTTTGATTATAAAATTGATGATAATCTAATTTGCGGAAATTGCTTAGAAAATAAACCCTTTTATCAAAAGCTAGTTGCAGCCTGTAAATATAATGATGAATTGATGGGTTTGATAGTAAAATTTAAATTTTTCGATCAAACTTATTTAGCAAAAGAATTGTGCAACCTTATTTATCCGAAATTAGAAGAATTTATTAGTGATATTGATTTTATTGTAGCGGTTCCGCTTCATAAAAAGAGACTTAGAAGAAGAAAATATAATCAAGCCTTACTTTTGGCAAAATTTATTAGCAAAAAATCTGGGATAAAATTAATTCCTGATTTATTGATAAGAACTAAAGAAGGTAAAAATCAAATTGGACTAAATAAAAAGGCGAGGATAGATAATGTCAAAAATGCTTTTTTGTTAAATGGAAAATATAAGAATCTTATTATTGAGAAGAATATATTAATTATTGATGATGTAGTTACAACTGGCGCTACTATAAATAATTGCTCAAAAATTTTGAAGAAGAATGGGGTTGGAAGTATTTTTGTGGGAGTTGTTGGTAAGAGGATGTTGTAGGGTGGATTGAGTTTGTTTGCTTACCCCACCAAAGTAGCAAAGCTACTTTGACTCCCCTATATTACAAGGGGAGTTGGAAACTGAACTCGGTTTAAAACTCTCCTTGTAATATAGGTAACAAGCAAACAAACTCAATTCTTACAAAAACAACATACACCACCTAACAAAATAAATTATGCCATTTCCCAACTTACTCCACCCTTACCATCCTTAATAACAATGTTTTTACTTAAAAGCTCTTCACGAATATGATCTGCTTTGGCATAATCCTTATTTTTCTTAGCAATATTTCTTTCTTCTATTTTGGATAAGATGTAATTTTCATCAATATTGTTTTTCACTCTTCTATCAAAGTAATTTTTATCTAAAAGACCAAGAAAATCTAAAATTTCAACCAAATTAGAAGCTAATTTCTCCTTATCTTTAAAAGATTTATAATCTTTCACCAGAGAATGTAAAACAGAGAAGGCTAAGGGCGAGTTTAAGTCCTCTTCTAAAGATAAAATCACTTTTTCTAAATAAGGATTTTCATATTTTGACAATAAAAAGCTTTCCTTACTCAAAATTGAATAGAATTTTTCAATTGATTTGGTGGCGTCCATCAAGGATTTGTCAGTAAAATCTAATGGCTTGCGATAATGAGTTGAGAGAAGTAAAAACCTAATAATAATTCCTGAAATATTTTTTTCTATTAAGTCAGCAACGGTAATAAAATTGCCAACAGATTTACTCATTTTTTCACCAGAAACAGTCAAAAAGCCATTATGAAGCCAATATTTAGAAAAATTTGACCCAATATTGGCGCATTTACTCTGCGCAATTTCATTTTCATGGTGAGGAAATTGTAAATCTGCACCACCACCATGAATATCAAAATCTTGACCTAAAAATTTATTACTCATAGCACTACATTCGATATGCCAACCTGGTCTGCCCTTACCCCAAGGTGAGTCAAAGACTGAAGAAGCATCATCCTTTTTGCTAGATGGCTTCCAAAGTACAAAATCTAGAGGATTTTTCTTATAATTTGCTACCTCAACCCTTGCGCCAACAATCATTTCATCAAGATTTCTGCGAGATAATTCACCATACTCCTTATAAGAATTAACGTCAAACAAAACATGTCCTTCACTTATATAGGCATTTTTATTAGCAATTAATTTTTCAATCATGTTAATAATTTCGGTAATATTTTCGGTTGCCTTTGGCTCAAAATTAGGCTTTAAAACATTAAGATATTCTATATCAGAATTAAAATCTTCAATAATTTTGCTAGTTAATTCCTTGATTGAGACCTTATTTTCTATTGCTGCTTTATTAATTTTATCATCAACATCAGTAATATTTCTAACATAGGTAACTTTTGCAAATTTATTTTGCAAAAAGCGATATAAAAGATCGTAAATTACAATAGATCTAGCATTTCCAATATGAGGACGACTATAAACTGTTGGTCCACAAACATAAAATTTAATATGATCCTTTTCGATTGGCTCAAAAACTTCTTTGCTCTTAGATAATGTATTAAAAAATTTTATGACCATTGTTGTTTTTTGTTAAAAATTAACATTCAGCAACAGAAATTGGTATATTTATTGCTAGACCAGCTTCTGATGTTTCTTTGTATTTATTATTCATATCCATCGCCGTCTCTTTCATCACTTTTATTATATGATCGAGATCAACCTTAAAATTTTCTATAGCAGATCCTAACGCAATGTTAGAGGCGGTTATAGCCTTAACTGCTCCCATGGCATTACGCTCAATACATGGTATTTGCACTAAACCATTAACGGGATCGCAAGTTAATCCTAAATTATGTTCCATAGCTATTTCAGCAGATTGTAAAACTTGCCTATAGCTACCACCAAGGCAATAAGTTAGTCCAGCAGCGGCCATAGATGAAGAAACTCCAATTTCAGCCTGACAACCGCCTACAGCAGCTGAAATTGTCGCTCCCTCCTTAAATAATACTCCAATTTGACCAGCTATTAAGATAAAATTTTGTATATCTTTAAAAGATTTATTTTTCTGAAAACATATTAAATACATTATTACAGCTGGAATAACACCAGCAGAACCATTGGTTGGGGCAGTAACTACTCTACCAAATGAAGCATTTTCCTCATTAACAGCTAATGCAAAGCAAGTAATCCAACTTACAACCTCTTCAAAAGAATATTTTTTTGATTTTATAATATTTACCCACTCTTCATAATTTTGGTATTTTTTATCACCAATAAGAGATTTGTTCATTTCAGCAGCTCTTCTTACAACGCCAATTCCACCAGGCAATATGCCAGTTTTACCGCAACCTAAGTAAATTGATTCTGCCATAATTTTCCATATATTTTTAATATATTCTTCTATTTCTTTTTTACTTCTAGTGGCCAATTCATTGCTATAAATTACGTCTAAAATATCATTACCATTTTTTAAATAAGAAACTAAGTCACAAGAATTTTTAATAATATATGGATATTTTATTTTCACCCCCTCTTTACTTATATCATCCTCATTAGAAATAACAAAACCACCACCAACTGAATAATAAGTTTGACTAACATAAGAGTCGTTAATTTTTGCTGAAAATTTTATAGCATTTGGATGAAATGGTAAGGTTCTTGAGTTAAAAATAATTTTTTCCTCTATACTAAAATCAATTAAATTAACTTTTCTAATATTTAGCTTTTTATCGGATTTGACCTGATTAATATAATCTTTAATTAAGGAAATATCTATGGTTTTAAAATCATACCCTAATAAAGCTAAAATTACAGCAATATCAGTGCCATGACCCTTGCCAGTTTTAGATAAAGACCCAAATAAATCAACCTTAATATCAGTTATTTTTTTGCAATCAAGATTGTCTAAAAATTTTTGACAAGCAACCCAAGGTCCCATAGTGTGAGAACTTGAAGGACCTATACCTATTTTAAAAATATCTAATACCATCCTAAGAAATTATTTTTATTTCCATTTCTAATTTGACGCCTGTTTTTTCTAAAACCTTATCTATCACATACTCGCTAAGATTAATCAAATCATTGGCATTATTACTACCATGATTAATCATAAAATTACAATGCTTTTCCGACATTTCGGCATCTCCAATTTTCTTACCACGACATCCTGCTTGATCAATTAATTCCCAAGCCTTCATGTTGAGTGGATTTTTAAAAGTACTACCACCAGTTTTTGCCCTAATTGGCTGCGTTTCCTCCCTCTTTCTATTGAAGTCTAATATTTGTTTTGAAATTTTTTGTACATCACCCTTCTTAACCCTAAAAAAAGCTTTTAAAAAAATTAAATTTTCCAATAACTTGCATTTTCGATAGGAAAAATCACAATCTTCACTCGAAAATTCAAAAATATTTCCTTCAAAATCAATTGCTATCATTTTTTCTAAAAAATCCGCAACTTCGGCGCCATAGCAGCCAGAATTCATCCTAATAGCACCACCAATAGAGCCAGGAATACCAGTTAAAAACTCTAAATTTGTGAGAGAATTATTTTTGCAATAGTTTGCTAAATTACGTGATAAAACACCAGCCCCAACCTCTAAAATGTTATTTTGATGAGAAATGTCAGTGAAACCAAAATTTAACTTTATTACACAAGCATCAATTTCTCCATCCTTAACAATAATATTTGAACCGACACCCAAAATAATAACCCTTAGATCTTCCGACTTGTTTTGTAAAAAAAACTGTAAGTCACTTATATCTTTTGGAAAAAAAACAACTTTTACTCTACCACCTACACCAAACCAGTTAGTTTTTGACAAATCTACATTCAGGCGATATTTTCCGGAAACTTTTGGTAAAGAAAAATAAGAATCAGTCATTTATTTTTATAAATATTTATAATTTTAATGATTAATATCACTAAAGATAAAGCAAAAGTTATTAAATTAGCAATAATTAAAGGGTAGGATTTTATCATTAGGCCATAAATTAACCAAAAAGAAACGCCAATTGTAAATAATAAGTACATCCAAAATGACAATGCTTCAGTATCCCTATAAGTCAAAACTTTAATTGCCTGAGGTAAAAATGCGCTTGTAGTCAGGATTGCAGCTACAGTGCTAATAATAATTTCGATTGATATATCCATATTTAATATTGATTTTGAAAAATACTTACACTACGTTAATATATGATTATAGCAATTATCATTTAAAAATAAAGAATAGCGAAGTATTTTTGAATTGAAATTAGGAAAATATTCTAATACTTCTTAAAATTTTTTGCTAATTTTAACCAGAAAATACAGCTAAAATTTTTAATTATCTTTTTATATATTTTTATATAATAATTGCTGTTATATAATATTTATCAATTAATTTTTAAGTTAAAGGTGTCAAACATATCGACTGTAGTAGGAAATAAGGAAATTTTACTAGTTGCTGAAAATATAGCTCATAGTAAAGGCATAACAAAAGAAAAAGTAGTTGAAGCCATCCAAGATGGAATCGAAATGGCTGCAAAAAAGAAATATGGATATAATTTACTAGTTGAATGTGAAATTAATCCAAAAACTGGTCAGATCAATATCTACAACAATCTTTTAGTCGTTGAGAATGAATCAGGAGAGGATTTTGACAATAGAACTCAAATAACCTATAAGAATGCACTCGAAAAAGATTCTGATGCCATTATTGATGGTTACATTAGAGAGCTGTTGCCTCCTATCGATTTAAATAGAACTATAGCTAAAATTACCAAAAATGAAGTCATTAAAAAAGTAAAAGAAGCTGAGAAAGAAAAAGAGTATGAAGATTTTGTAGATAGAGTTGGTGACGTATCTTACGCTACTGTAAAAAAAGTTGGTATTAAAAATATTTTAATGGAAGTTGATAATGCTGAAGCAATTATTCATCATGACGACTTACTTCCTAGAGAAATATTTAAAGTTGGTGATAAATTAAGGGTTTATATCAAAAATGTTGAAAGGAAAGAATCTGGTGTTCAAATTTTTCTATCCAGAACTCATGAGCAATTCCTTGTAAAATTATTCGCACAGGAAGTTCCGGAATTATTCGATGGTAGTATTAAAATTGGCGGTGTAGCTAGAGACCCTGGATCTAGAGCAAAAATTGCAGTTTACTCTGAGAGAGATGATATTGATGTTGTAGGTTCTTTAATTGGTATTAGAGGTTCCAGAGTTCAGTCTATTAGCTTTGAACTTAGGGGTGAAAAAATTGATGTAATAAAATGGTCAAACAACCTTCCTGAAGTTATTATTGAAGCTCTCTCTCCTGCTAAAATTAGCAAAGTTGTAATTGACGAAGAAAATAATACTATTGATGCAATCTTAAAAGAAGACCAAATTAGTCTTGCAATTGGAAGGGCTGGACAAAATGTAAGGCTCGCATCCAAACTAATTGGATATAAAATTAATATTTTAACGGAAGAACAGGAATCTAGCAGGAGAAAAGAGGAGTTTAATGATTTGTCAGAATTATTCTCTGAAGTTCTGGATGTTGAAACGGTAATAGCTCAATTATTAATTGTTGAAGGTTTTGCTTCTGTTGAAGATATAGCAACTTCTGACATTTCCGACATAGCCTCCATAGAAGGTTTTAATGAAGATATAGCTGGAGAGATCATTAGAAGAGCTGATGAATATTTAAATTCCGATAAAGAAGAAGCTGCAGAAGTTAGTTAAACAAAAAAACATGTTAAGAAGTTCCTAGAAGAGTCTTAGCAGAATTTTGTGCCATTAGCCAATCAGGATAACTATATCTCTTACTTGTAAAATACAAAGGATACTTTAATGACTATAAATAATAACGGTAAAAATCTTAAAGGAAAACTAACTTTAGACCTTCCAAAAACTCTAGATATATCAAAAATTGGTGACTTTAAGGTAAAAAGTAAAAAAAGATCTCTAGAAAACATTAAAACAAATATAAACTCAGGAAGTAGAGGTCTTAATAAGAATGAAATTGAGTATAGAAAAAAAGCTCTTGAAAATTATGACAAAAAAAAAGAGGACGGAGGTTTTTCTAACAATAGTAGTGAAATATTAAATAAAATCAATCAAAGCTCAAAACCACTAAACAAGGTAGTAGAAGAAAAATTAGACACGGTAATTAAGGAGGTAGAAAAAAAAGAGGTTACAAAGCCAGAAGATAAAGATAGCAAGATTGTAGATAAAATTATATTTGAAGCGATAGAAGATAATTTTCAGGTAAAAAGTTTTAATATTAATGAAAAAATCAAAGCTAGCCTTGAGATTGATCGTAAAAAAGCAGAGGATGAAAAAAAGACCAAAGAGAAGTTAAAGCAAGATAAAGATATCGAAAAAGATAAGGATAAATTAAAAAATAAAAAGGTTAAGAAAGACTTCAGTAACGAAACTGAAGATGCCAATAGTAACAAAAAGAATCTAAAAAAAGATAGACGATCAAAAAAACAAATATTTATTATCGATGATGAGTCTGAAAATGTAAGATACAAAAAAAGAAAGAGGTCGAAAATAAAAGGTGAAAATTCCAAGGATTATAAAAAAATCTCAAAGGAGGTTATATTACCGGAAATGATCCTAATATCAGATTTGGCTGATAGAATGAGTGAAAAAACTGGTGATGTAGTAAAAAAACTATTTTCAATGGGGGTTGTCGTAACTTCAAACCAAGCAATTGACGCTGAGACGGCAGAAATTATTATTGAAGAATTTGGCCATACATCTAAAAAAGTTACAGAATCAGATGTTGAAAAAGTTTTAGAGACTGAAGATGATTCTGGGTATGAAAAATTAACTAGACCACCAATTGTAACCATTATGGGCCATGTTGATCATGGAAAAACATCTCTCTTAGATGCCATCAGGTCAACTGATATTGCGTCTAGAGAGTCTGGTGGAATTACGCAGCATATAGGAGCTTCTAGGATTAAAACCAAAAAAAATAAATATATAACTTTTATTGATACTCCTGGCCATAAAGCATTTAACGAAATGAGATCTCGTGGAGCCAATATTACTGATATAGTAATTTTAGTTGTTGCTGCAGATGATGGTATTAAAGATCAAACTATAGAAGCAATAAAACATGCTAAAGAAGCCAAAGTTCCAATCATAATTGCGATCAATAAAATTGACAAACCAAATGCCGATCCTTCAAAAATTATTAATGACCTATATTCTCATAATATAGTCTCAGATGAAAAAGGTGGAGACTCAATGTTTGTTGAAGTGTCCGCGAAGGAGAGTACTAATATCGATAAATTAGAAGAATCAATACTTCTTCAAGCTGAGATGTTAGAATTAAAATCAAGATTAGAGGGTAATGCCAAGGGCGTAGTTATAGAGAGCAGGGTTGACACCAACAAGGGTGTGATTGCCACCGTCTTAATATTGGAGGGATCGCTTGAGATATCAGATCTTATTGTAGTTGATAATGCTTACGGCAAAATTCGTAAAATAACTGACGATAAGGGTAGCAACTTAAAACAAGCTACGCCATCCATGGCCGTAGAAATTATGGGTCTTGATCTAGCTCCATCATCAGGATCTTTCTTTTCCGAGGTTAAGGAAGAGAAGCAGGCTAGAGATATTATTGAATATAGAGTTAAGAAAGAAAAAGATAAAAGAAACTTAAAAAACAATCTTAAGTCAAAAGAAGATATATTCAAAACTGCTGGTAGTAATGCTAAAAAATATTTAAATATCATTATTAAAGCCGATGTTAACGGCTCTGCCGAAGCTCTTTCTGCAATGATGTCTGAAATTACTCATGACGAGGTCGAGGCAAAAATAATCCACTCAGCAACAGGAGCTATTAACGAAAGTGACGTAAATTTAGCTTCAGCTTCTAACGCATTAATTATTGGATTTAATGTTAAAGCGAACGCAACTGTACAAAGTTCAGCAAGAGAAAGTGAAGTTGATATCAGATATTATTCAGTAATATACAATGCCTCTGATGATGTCAAGACTCTTCTTAGTGCCATGCTTAACCCGGTGATTAATAAAAACCTCCTAGGTACCGTTGAAATTAGACAGGTTTATAAAATATCTGGTGTTGGTAAAATTGCTGGTGCCTACGTTACTAATGGCATAATTAAGAAAAACTCAAAAGTTAGACTATTAAGAGAAGGTATAACAGTTCATGATGGTAACTTAAAAACCCTAAAAAGATTCAAAGATGACGTTAAGGAGGTAAAAAACGGATTAGAATGCGGTATTGCTATTGAAAACTTTCAAGATATTCAAGAGAAGGATATAATTGAGTGTTACGAAGTAACTGAAGAGAAAAGGTCAATTAAATAGATTGCAATCTTAAAGCTAAGCCAAAGATCACAGATTCTGTTTCTTCCAAACCCCAGACTCTCTTCTATAAAAATTAAGATTGTAGGATTTTTTCTTAGAAGATTTCCAAAAAGATCTAGCATCAGGGAGGTCGTTTGGACCAAAAAAATAGAATATTCTTTCAAAGTTTTTTATAAATTCCTCTGACTTCTCGGAAAACATGATTAAAAAATCAGCATCATTTAAATTTTCCTCCCTCTCAGTTAATAAAATTGGCTGGATCTTTAGATCAAAATCATCTTGATCGGTGATGTGTGGTAAAAATTTAGTTTTAGAAAAGTTCCAAAGTCCTAAATCTAATTTCCCTACCATCTCCTCATTTTCACATAAAATTAAGGCTTTTTTTTGCTGATCATAGATTTTAAGCAATAAGGGCGCTATCATCTTATGTAAAAGATCGTCAATTTGATAAAAATTAATTTCCATTTATATTTAATATATTTTCTTTAAATAGATTATAATTGCCATGATAGCAGCAGGAGTAACTCCGGGAGTTCTACTGGCAAGAGAAATATTTGTTGGCCTAGTAAAACTTAATTTTTCAACTACCTCATTAGAAAGACTCTTAATATTCTTGTAATCCAAATTATCTGGAATTATTAAAAACTCATCCTTTTTAAAAATTTCAATATCTTTTTTTTGCCTCTTAATATAAAAATAATAGAGCGCTTGAATAGAAATTTGCTCCTGATTCTCCTTCGAGATTGTCGCAAATTCTGGCCAAATTTCAATAATTTTAGTAAAATCTATATTATTCATTGACAATATTTCAAAAACATTCCTCTTAATACCATCCTGCTTAATCTCCACTCCAAATTCCTTTAATTTTGCTGGAGTAATAATAATTTTATTTAATTTTTTCATATCCTCTTCTAGAGTTCTTTCTTTTTTCAAAAAAACTTCTTCCCTACCCTTCGTAACTAACCCAATATCTATACCGATTTTAGTCAACCTTAGATCAGCATTGTCTGAACGTAGTAAAAGACGGTATTCTGCCCTAGATGTCAACATTCTGTAAGGCTCCAAAGTCCCAAGACGAACAAGATCATCAATCATCACGCCAATATAGCTATTTGTCCTACTTAAAGTGAATTCTTTGTCAGAATTTTTAACCTTTAATGCCGCGTTAACACCAGCAACAAGACCTTGTCCTGCAGCCTCTTCATAACCAGTTGTTCCATTAATTTGTCCTGCAAAAAAAAGATTTTTAACTTTTTTAGTCTCCAATGTAGGCTTTAATTCCCTTGGATCAATAAAATCATACTCAATAGCATAACCATATTGCATTATCTTAACATTTTCTAAACCTTTAATAGTTTTTAAAAATTTTAGCTGCGTTTCTTCAGGAAGAGATGTTGATATGCCATTAGGATAAATTAAATCAGAATTCAAACCTTCTGGTTCAAGAAAAATTTGATGCCTCTCCTTATCATAAAAGCGATCGATCTTATCTTCAATCGAGGGGCAGTAACGCGGACCAGAACCAGTGATATTACCATAAGAAATAGAACTAAATTCTAGATTATCTTTAATAATTTTATGAGTTTCCTTATTTGTATAAGTGATAAAGCAGCTGATTTGAGGAATTGTAATTTTTTTATTTAAAAAAGAAAAGGGTTTTGGAACTTTATCTCCCCCTTGAACCTCTAAATCGGAATAATCAATTGAGTCCTTGTGGATTCTTGGTGGTGTACCAGTTTTTAACCTCCCTAAGGAAAAGTTATATTTTTTTAACCTTTCTGAAATACCATTCGAAGCTTCTTCCCCAACTCTTCCTGCTAAAATTTGCTTTTTACCAATATGAATCATACCAGAAAGAAAAGTTCCAGCAGTTAAAATAACTGATTTAGCTAAAAATTCTCCACCATCCACTGTAACCACCCCTTCAATTTGATTGTTTTTAATAATTAAATCAGAAATTTTATCAAAATATAAATCTAAATTTTGATAATTATTTAAAATCTTATTAACCGCCTCTTGATATAATTCTCTATCAGCCTGCGCCCTCGGCGAATGAACAGCTGCACCCTTACTGGCATTTAAAATCTTAAAATGAATACCAGACGAGTCAATGGCTCTACCCATTATACCATCTAAAGCATCGATTTCACGCACAATTGTTCCCTTAGCAACCCCGCCAATCGCAGGATTACAAGACATTTGCCCAAGATTATCTTCCTTAATAGTAATCAACAAAGTCTTTGCACCCATTCTGGCGGCCGCTGTCGCAGCTTCAGCACCGCTATGTCCTCCACCAATTACAATTACATCGTAAATTTTATTATCCATATATTTTAATTATTAATAATTTCATTATTAACATATTTTGCCAAAAAGTTTCCCACATCAACTTCATATTTATTATAAATTTCAAAGAGGCTTAAGGAATTTTTAATTTCTATTAGAAAAATATAATCTAATTTTGATATTTTTTCCAACTTAACATGATTATTTTGACGATAAATTAAATAATTAATTATTCTCTTTTTTTTCTGATCAGAGTTTTTTTTAAGAAAAAAATTATAATAGGACTGCATCAAAAAAACGGATGGGTTTAATTGAAACTTTAGGTTAAATAGTTTTTCAGGAGGAATTTTACACAAATCTTCCTGACTTATAGATTCTGAATCTTCTTTTAAATATGACAGATGTTGAAACCATTCAAATTTAGATAAATCCCTTAAAAACTCAGATTTATCATGGCAAAAATTTTGTCCATAATTATCTAAATTACTACTTTTAGAAGGGTTCTTAGAAATAAATTCATAACTTATTTTGCAAAAATTTTCCTCACCTAGATATCTATAAATAAATGGAAAAGTTATTTTAAGAGAATTTTTTAGAGTCTGAAAGAGGTTGTTGCGATAAATTTGAAATATTTTTTCTTTTTTTATTTTGCCACCCTTAACAAGATTAAGAACATTATCTTTTTTATTATCATATAGATAATCAATAAAATTATCTTGTAATTTTTGTAAATTCATTATTACGGCATTTTATAGAAAAATTATCTTCTTGCAATAAAGTAAGAATCTTTTTCTTCAATAATTGCTCCTGACTCCAAAATATATAACTTCAAAGCATCTTTGAGATTTTTATTTGAAAAAATTACCTGATCAATCTTTCCTAAAATAAACTTAGCAATATCATCACTAACAGATCCACTAATTCTAATATCTTGATCTGAACATAAGTTGGCAAATTTTATATTATCAATAGCAATTAGCGAATTATCCTTACTACTAATTTTAACTCTGCGATTATTGCAAAATAATGCTAGATTTTTAGCGCAGGTAAAAATCTGATTTGATGTTGGTAAAATCATGGCAGACTCTAAAACTTCTTTTTCACCATCAGCATTTATTTCGCCGTAAGAAATGAAAGATGAAAAGATAGGAATAGATCGAGAAAAATTAACCATAGCCTCAATTGGACAAATTATATAAAACTCTTTATTGTCCGGATGTTCGCTAAGTTTTTTACCAGAAACCAGCTCTATATCAGCATTTCTACTAAACTCATTTACAATGATTTCAGAAACTTTTTGATGTGCAGCATTAGTAAATTTAGCTGCTGCATTATGATTATTTTGAAGATTTTCAATCTCAACAAAATCTCTTAACAAAATATTTGAAGTATTTTCTAGGATCTTAACCATCCTATTTAAATTTGGCGTTCTCATCGTTACTTAAAGTAGTTATTTAATATTTCAATATCATCCTAAAAACAGTAATAGAAAGTTAGTTTATGGTGTTAGATTGTAAATTTATTCTCTATTGCCGTTTTTATAACTATAATAGGAAAATAAAATTAGTCAATTTATTGCTAACATGATCTACCAAGATTATCAACCGTAATACCAGTCATTGGATTTTTCTAATAATATTTACCTTAGGTTTGGCGTAATGATTACGGCAAGCTTTAAATCCTAAATTATCAAAAGAATAGATTTGATATGGCCACATTTTAGTAGATATATTTTTAACAAAAATAAATAAAAATATTTCGAAAAAAACTGCTTTAAAGGTGGGAATTGGTATAATTATTTAGCGCCAATTGATTTTGAAAAAAGAAACAGGTTTTTAAAGAAATCTTTAAAATCTGTTTAAATCTAACTTCTACTGGAAATGTAAAGGTAAATAATTAATTTAATTCCTTTTTATCAATTGCTGCATTTTAATTGTCGCTCGGTGCCAATCCTTAATCGCTACAGCAGGGATTCCTGCGACCATTTGCATTGGAGCAACATCCTTAATAACGCCGCTTTTTCCAGCAATTTTAGCTCCATCACCAACTTTTAAGTGTCCAGAAACCGAGACATTGCCGCCAATTTGTACAAAACGACCAATTTTTGAGCTACCAGCAACCCCAGAACTGGCGGCAATTACTGTGCCGCAGCCAACCTCAACATTATGAGCAATCTGAACCAGATTATCAATTTTTACCTGATCAGAAATAATGGTATTACCAATGGCTCCACGATCAATACAGGAATTAGCTCCAATATCAACTCCATTACCAATTTTTACTATTCCTAATTGTAAAATTTTATGATTAACACCTTTATTATGAACATATCCAAAGCCATCTTGGCCAATTTTGACACCACTATTTATAAGACAATTATCACCAATTTCAGTAAATGAAATATTGCAAAGTGATTTAATAATAGTGTTATTGCCAATCACCACATTATCTCCGATGCAGCTATTAACATCAATGACAACATTATTGCCAATCGTAACGTTTTTACCAATATGGACTCCTGGCATTATGATGACATTTTGACCAATTTTAGCATCAATCATTGACTCCTTTTGGTAAGAAGTATTTTCTTGATAAAGATGTGATATCAATTGGCTGTAGGCGAAATATGGATCGTCACAAATTAAAGCAATAATATTTTTTGGTTTTTTAGGTAAATATTTTTGACTTAAAAAGCAATAGCCTGCCTTGCTATTTTCAAGAAGTGAAAAATAGGGGGCTGAATGAAGGAAGGAAATTTCACCCTCAATTGCATTATCTAAAGTCGCAACCTCAAAAACTTTATTACTTAGACTACCTTCATTACCCTCCTCTAAAATAGAGTTAGTGAATTTTAAAATTTCTGCCAAGGTCAGAAACTCTCTCTTTTTCTTAAAAAATTTTGAATTTATACTCATTTTTGTTAAATTTTATTACTCCTTATTGGGAGTTAATCTGGTCATCAAGATATCTAAAATAGATGTTGGAGACAAATCTCACACCCTTATCGCCTCTTTTTAATTGCACTACAATATCTATTACATTTTTAATATATTTTAAAATTTCGTCTGGAGACATTCCTAAATTTGCCTGCATAACCATCAGCTTCAATTGCTCTAAAGCCATCGATGGCGTATCAGCATGAAGAGTAGAAATTGATCCAGGATGGCCAGTATTAATGGCTCTGAGAAAACTAAAGGCTTCAGCGCCACGAAGCTCGCCAACAATAATACGGTCCGGACGAAGACGAAGACACGCCTCAATTAGGCTTTGAGTGTTAACATTTGCCCTACCCTGACCACCTTTTGATGACAATAAATTCACTTTATTTGGATGGTTACTAAGATCAATTTCTCTTGCATCCTCAATAGTAATTAATCTTTCATCGGGTGGAATAGCCCTTAACATGGCGTTGGAAAAGGTAGTTTTTCCTGTAGAGGTACCGCCGCTAACAATGATATTTTTTTTGTATAAAACTGCCTTCTGCAAGAAATCTTTAATTTTTCCAGCTTTCAGTAATTCACCTAATATGACATCTTTCTGATTTACTTCTTCGGTAATTTTAATAGTATCGAAAGCCTGCATTTTTTCATAATCATCTAGAGTCCAACTAAAGGCGGATTTCTTTCTAATTGACATGATGACTTTGGTATTCTCGCATGCTGGAGGAAATACAATTTGAATCCGATAGCCATCTGGCAATGTTGCCGAAAGTAACGGCTCTTCTTCGCTGATTCTTTGATCTGTTGCCTGAGCAACCAATCTCGCTAAATCCTTTAGATGATTAAGGTCGAAGGCAGGTAAAAATTTTTTTATCATATCACCCTTATATTCAATCCACAACTCTTTGGGTTCGTTGATAGATATTTCACTTACACCATCTTTTTCTAAAAATTGCTTTAAAGGTAATAAATATGAGTTTAAGGCAGCTATTGACATTAAAATTTGAATAAAGTTCCTATTAAAATAACATAACCATCATTATCAGCAATCTGCCTTTGGGATGGTGGTAACGACCCTTGATTAAGAATATCAGGTCCATTAAGAAATTTAGCATTATTTGAGTTAAAATCAAATTTTGCTAATTCTAAATATGATTTTAGAGATTTTTTTAATTTATAATCAATACTAAAGACGGTAACTTGATAAATATTTTTTTGAAAATTAGACTTTAAATAAGTCAATGAAGATCCCACAGGACCTATTTCATAAGAGATGCCAGCGTTTAAATAATATGAATCTTTAAATCTACTAATATCTTGAGTGCAATTTTGATTATTAAGAGTTAAGTTTGAATTATAGTCACAAGAATAAATGCCTGATTTTGGAGTCATAGAATCACCCCAATTGCCGTAAGACCCTCCAAGCGTAAAACCAAAATAAGTAAACATTAGACCAACTTCGTAAGAATTTAAATTATTTTGATCGTAAATATTGTTAATTTTTCCATATTCTCCAGTAATTGAGGCGCCAAAACCAATATTATTAAAATAGTTAGAATAATTTAGCCCCCAAGAATAAATATTTCCAAGATCAAGAGCTGTGTCATTGTTCGAGTCTAATTCTAAATCATTTTTAGCATTTATTACATAGCCAAAACCAACCTGAAAACCATCAATTCTATTGGTGTAATAGTTTAATTTTAAAGAATTTTGTAAGTTACCTAAACTATTATCATCATTAATTCTGTTATTACTTTTGTTACCGCCAAAACCGAATAATTTATTAGAATTTTGATTGTCATAATTATTATCGGAAATATTGTGATAAAAACCGGTAGCATAACCACCGTGAGAAATTGGAGTTGTGGGAAGTAAAATAAATTTTGGCAGTTTTATCTTTGAACAATTGCCGCTTTCAAAAATAGTAGAATTTAAAGAATTGTAACCATCACATAACCCAATTTGATTAACATCTCCATCATTACCATTTCGTAATATTGGTAAATTTAAATATCTCAGATATCCTCCACTTACGCCCCCAGAACCTCTAGCAAAACTATGAGTAGAGATTGCCATTTTTTTGTTAGTAGCAATATTCTTGCCAAACTCAAATTTACCAAATTTTTCCTGAAAAAATAAGTATGATTTTTCTAAATATGAATGATATTGATCATTTTGATCGCTTTTATTGGTATAATTTGCCACTATATTACCAAAAAAGCCAATTTTTTTTGTTTTTGAGTATTTTTTTGTAACTTTTAATGATGAGTTAATTTTTGCATAAAAATTACCACTATCATTCTTAACTTTATTGCTATTTATTTGGTTAAAATAGGTATTTTGATTTTTGTAGGAATAATTTGTGTTAAGAGAATTTTTTTGTTCTAAAATTATAGAGTCTGATAATTTAATTTTTTTTGCAAAGGATTGGCCTGGAAATAAAAATAAAAACAAAACAACAATCCCTCGCAAGAGGTAGTTACAATCTTTGATTTTTACGAAGACTCTATTGTGGATAGTTCTATCTAGGTCAATTTTATCAAGATTTAAACCTTCCTTAAGATAAACAACAAAGAATTTTTTTTGCTGTTGAAGCGTAGATATTTTGCTGGGAATCGTCATAGCCACCCCCTCAGCACCACTAACCCCCAACTCTCTCTTTTAAATTAACATTCAAAGCGCCATGCTTATCTGCTACCTTAGTAAAAGCTTTGACTGCCTTATCCAAATGCTCCTTAGTGTGGGAAGAGGATAATTGCACCCTAATCCTAGCTTCACCCTTAGGAACTACGGGGTAAGAAAATGGAATCACATAGATGTTCTCCTCCTCAATTAAATCCCTAGCAATAGCAGCATTTAACTTTTCATCATAAAACATGATTGGTACAATTGGATGGTAACCAGGCCTCACTTCTAGACCAGATCTTTCCATCTCAACTCTAAAATATTTGGTGTTTTCAGCTAATTTTTTAATTTTTTCTTTAGAATTTTTAATTTCACGGATAATTTCTAAAGAAACTTTGGCAACAGAAGGGCTAATATTATTAGAAAATAAATATGGACGCGCTTTGTTTCTTAATTTATCAATAATTGCAGCTTTTGAAGCAATAATTCCTCCACCACTACCGCCAATAGATTTACCTAGAGTTGTAGTCAAAATATCCACCCTATCAAAAACGCCAGTAGCTTCAATTGTGCCACGGCCATTTTTTCCAATAAATCCAGTGGCGTGACAATCATCAACCAAAACTAAAGAATTGTATTTTTCAGCTAAGTCACATATTTTTTCCAAAGGAGCTATATCTCCGTCCATAGAAAAAACACCATCTGTAACAATTACTTTATTTTTGGCGCCAGACTTAGAAGCTTCTTTTAGTTTAATCTCCAAATCACCCATATCATCAAATTTGTAGAAAAATCTTTTGGCTTTGCAAAGTCTGATACCATCAATTAATGAGGCGTGATTAAGGTCTGCCGAAATTATTGCATCATCCTTGTCGAAAAGAGCGTTAAAAACGCCGCCATTAGCTCCAAAACAAGAAGCAAAAGTAATGACATCTTCATAACCTAAAAATTCAGCAAATTCTTTTTCAAATTCCTTATGAACATCCATCGTGCCGCAAATAAAGCGAACTGAAGCTGTGCCGAAGCCGTAATCATCAATAGCTTTTTTAGCAATTTCACAAATATTCTTAGCATTAGCAAGGCCAAGATAATTATTGGCGCAAAAATTAATAACTCGTTTTTTACGATTTTGATTGTCAATAATATCAACAATCACATCTTGTGAAGTGGTAATTTGATACTCACCCTTGTAAACTCCAACTTCTTTAAGGTCCTCTATCTCTTTTTCTACGTTGGTTAAAAATTTTGAATCTATCATTTAAAAAATTGTTTCGATTTTACGTAACATCTTGTTATTAGATGAACTTTAGCATTAGAGATTCTCAGAGAACTTGAGCCCCCTAAGTTTCTATGAACAAAAATAATTTTACTAAGATATATCTATAAAATCTACCTATATTATGGTAATGTGCGGAATCTAAAATCTTCTTTGATATTATGCCATTTCCTACCCTTAAGATACACAAATACCTAATAATAATTTAGGGATGATGTTAAGGATTATCTTAAAATAAGAAAAAATAAGCATAAAAAGAGTCTTAGAATAGTCGTTTTTTAGTCATTTACCCTAACAAAACCTCTAAAAAGTTAGATTATACTCACTTAAAATGCTCTTTAAGTTCTCCACTAATTTATCTAAATTTTTCTTAGAATTAGCCTCACATCTAGCAACTAATATTGGTTGAGTATTGGAAGCGCGAATCAGCCACCAGCCATTATCACTATTCACCCTAACTCCATCAATATCATTAAAATCAATATTTTTTGCCTTTAGGTCAAATTGCAATTTTTTTACAATATCAAATTTTTTAGAATCATCAGATTCAATTCTAATTTCTGGAGTTGAGTAGGTCTGTGGTAGGGATTTTCTAATTTCAGATAGCTTCCTGCCATCCTTAATCAAAATATCAATAATTCTAATTGCTGCGTAAAGAGCGTCATCATAACCATAATAATCATCGGCAAAAAAGATATGACCACTCATTTCGCCAGCAAGTTTAGCATCAATTTCTTGCATTTTTGATTTAATGAATGAATGACCAGTTTTGTACATAATTGGATTACCTCCAGCTTTTTCAATTTCATTAAACAAAGACTGACTAGCCTTAACGTCGGCAATAATATTGGCATTTGGATATTTTTTTAAAACATCTCGAGCGTAAAGAATTAATAATTGATCAGGATAAAGCATAATTCCTTCATCGTCAATTACGCCGATACGATCTCCATCACCGTCAAAAGCGATACCAAGATCTAAATTATTTTTAGAAATTAACTCTTTGATATCAGATAAATTATGTTCATTTGAAGGGTCTGGATGATGATTTGGAAAATTGCCATCAATTTTTTCATATAAAAGATGATTATCAGTAAAGATTTTAAGAGAAGCCAATCTCATCACTTCGCCTGCAGCACCATTACCAGCATCCCATGCAATTTTTAACTTTGATTCCGGATTTTTAGCTAAAGAATTTTTTAAGACTCTATCAACATAATCATCAATTAAATCAATATTTTTAACAATCCCCTCACTATCAATAAAATCCTGTTCCCTATTGACCTTATCTAATCCCAAAATATCATCTCCAAAGAAAGGTCTATCTCTTAAGGCGATCTTAAAACCATTGTAATTGGCGGGATTGTGAGAGCCGGTAATCATAATTCCAGCATCAACATTGAGGTGATATATTGAAAAATAAAGCATGGGGCTGGGACCAATTCCAATATCATAAACTTCAAGACCAGATTCTTTTAATCCCTTAATTAGAGATTCTTTTAGAGATGGTGAGCTTAAGCGACCGTCGTAACCGATGGATATTTTGTTTTTACCATTTTTATTAAGATAGGAGGCAAAAGACTTACCGAGATAAAAAGCATCTTTTTTGGTTAAATTTTCATTGTAGACGCCCCTAATATCATAGGCTCGTAAAATTGTCTTGTCAAAATTGTGAAATTTATTCATGTCAATATTAAAATTTAAAATTCTTTAATGCTAATTCAGCTACTTTTTTTTGAGCATCTTTTTTGGAATGTCCAATCGCCTTGTAATGTATGTGATCAATAATTACTTCAGCTTCAAAAATAGGCTTATGATCATTACCACCAATTTTTATAATCTTATATTCTGGCAGTGTTCTATTCTTTGCTTGAGTTAATTCTTGTAGCGAAGAGATGGCGCCCTTTGGAGGAGTGATGTGCTCTTCAATTAATTTTGACCACAATTTGCTAATAACTCTTTTAGTAGTGTCAAAATCTGAATCAAGATAGATAGCAGCAATTAAAGCTTCAGCTGCATTTTCTAAATTTCTCTTATTTTCACGACCACCAAGAGACTCTTCACCCTTGGAAAGGATAATTAAGTTGTCGATACCAATATCTACAGCAACTTGCCAAATACAATCTCCAGACACCAAATGAGCCAACCTCTTTGACAAGTTCCCTTCCTGCTCAGATTGATATCTTTTAACCAAAATCTCTGCAAGAATCATAGAAATAATTGAATCTCCCAAAAACTCTAATCTTTGATAATTTTTATTATTACGATTAGTGCAACTAGGATGCGTCATAGCCTCAATAAGAAAATGTCGCTCCTTGAACTGATAATCCAAGACAATTTCGAATTCATCAAGTTTATGCTTCATGTTTAGATTGATTAAATTAATTAAAATCATCTAACAACAAAGAATACAGCAAATTATTGACAATTATCCCAATATCTATATTGTTTGTTTTTAGATGTTCTCAAAATATAAAACTAAATTTCTAAAATCCAAGCTGAAAAATGATAAAAATTGGTAACAAAATAACCTTAGAAAGTAATGTTTTACTCGCTCCAATGTCAGGAGTCACTGACCTGCCATTTAGAAAGTTAGTTAAGAAGTTTGGTGCTAGTTTATTAATTTCTGAAATGATTGCATCACGTGCCATGATAATGCAGACAGAAAGTTCGATGCAAAAATGCCAAAAAGACGATCCTAATAGCTTAACTTCGGTGCAATTAGCTGGCTGCGATCCAAAAATTATGGCCGAGGCTGCAAAACTAAATGAAGATTTAGGGGCTAGTATTATTGATATTAATTTTGGTTGCCCAGTAAAAAAAGTTGTCAATGGTTTTGCCGGCTCCGCATTGATGAGGGATGAAGCTTTGGCTACAAAAATTATGGACGCAGTTGTTAAGGCCGTAAAAATTCCCGTTACTATGAAAATGCGCATGGGCTGGGATAGTAAGAATCTTAACGCAGCAATTTTAGCTAAAAAAGCTGAAGATGTTGGTATAAAAATGCTTACCATCCATGGCAGAACAAGATGTCAAATGTATAATGGTTCGGCTGATTGGGAGTTTATTGGAAATGTTAAAAATGCTGTCGATATTCCAGTAATTGCTAATGGCGATATTAAAAATAGTGAGGATGCTAAAAAAGCTATGGAATTATCAGGAGCAGATGGGGTAATGATTGGCAGAGGATGTTATGGAAAACCTTGGCTAATAGAAAAAATTACCAGGGAATTAAATAATGATTACAGCTTTAAAGAACCGACTAATGCAGAAAAGAAGAAAATTAATTTAGACCACTTCCAGGAGATGGTTGATTATTATGGTGACAGAGTTGGTATTAATTTATCTAAAAAACATCTTGGCTGGTATAGTAACGGTATTAATGGCGCCGCAAATTATAGAGCAAATATCAATAATAGTACTGAAAAAAAAGAAATCTTAGAATTAATAGAAGAGTTTTATCAATAAATGCGTTGATAAATTTGAAAAAAACTGGGTATAGCATCAATAGAGCCTATTAGAGAAAAAGTTTTAATACTACTTCCCAATTACCAGCTTTCGCTATAGTAGTTTATCTGTTACAAGGCACCATGTAATATTTAGTGACTAATAATGAAGGGTGATACGTATGAAGTTGTTAAGATGATGGTTTAAAAATTTAAACCGCGCCCATCAGATAAACGATAGTAAAGACGAATATCCAAATTAAATCCAAGAAATGCCAAAACAAACCGAAGCAAGTAATTTTACTCCTTGTCATATCCGTGAAACCATATTTTTTAATCTGAATCATCAATATTATCAACCAAACTAAGCCACAAGTTACATGAAGACCATGAGTTCCAACTAAAGTAAAGAATATTGAAAGAAAAGCGTTAGATCCTGCGGTATGACCCTGATGAATTAAGTGTAAAAATTCATAAATTTCCATTGCAATAAATGAAGCTCCTAGTAAAAAAGTAATAAAAAACCAAAATAGAGTTTCTTTTACCGATTTTTTGTAAGAAGCAATAAGAGCTAAGCCACAACTAAAACTACTAAATAAAAGGATAAATGTTTCTGTTAAAACAAACTCTAAATTAAATAACTCTTTACCAGACTCTCCTCCAAAAACATTTGGCGCCAAAACTGCATAAGTTGCAAAGAGCGTTGCAAACAAAACGCAATCACTCATTAAATAGACCCAGAAACCAAAAATATTATTTGATTCATGGTGATGCTCTTCTTGACTAATGTCTACTTTATTTTTACTCATTTTTAATTTATTATTATTTTAAAAAACTTACATTAAGGCATTTCCCCGACTCCTCGCCAAGCAAGAATCAAATAAACATATAGTCAGATCTTTTTACTCCACTCCAACCCAACTAAGGTGGGGGTAAAATAACCTAGGGTCGTTTAGCGAGAGGGGGGTACAAATATTACTAAACACAAACTACTATAAACCTTCTAAGAATCTTCTAATACCAGCTCCCGTCCATAATAGAATATTTATACTGCTTATTTTTAGTCAAAAATATTGTAAAATTTTAACAAAAACCAGTTTACTTAAATATTTCACTATAGAAGTGGACCGCTATAACAACTATTTATTGCCAGATTCAATTTTCTTTACCTCCTCTTTTTTAACATAGTAATCAATATCATGATCCATAGCTCTACAGACCCAAGTAACAAAAATGCCAACAGAACTAACGGCAACCAGCCACCAAATATGCCAAATCATAGCAAAACCAAATCCTAAACTAAATAAAGATATTATGAAGCCAACAGAAGTATTTTTTGGCATATGAATATCTGTATAATTAGTATCCTTACGATGTTTTCTGCCGTATTTTTGCTCCCAAAAATCATCAATCTCCTTAACTTCCGGCACTATCGCAAAATTATAAAAAGGTGGTGGCGAACTAGTTGACCATTCTAAAGTTCTACCATCCCAAGGATCATTGGCATTTTCCTTATATTCTTTTTTATTACGGTTAATAATAGCTACAATGATTGATAAAAATAAAAATAATACACCAGCAGCGATTATTAAAGCGCCAACAAAGGCAGTGATGAGCTCAATATTATATATACCAACTTCCTCTCCAGTAAACTGACTAACCCTTCTGGTTGCCCCATTTAGACCAGCAATATATACTGGAACAAAAGAAACAATAAAACCAATAGTCCAACAGTAAAATGATAATTTAGAATATTTTTCATCTAACTTAAAGCCAAAGACCTTTGGAAACCAATAATACATACCAGCAAAATAACCAAATATTGCGCCACCAATAATAACGTTATGAAAATGAGCAATAAGAAAAAGGCTATTATGTAATTGAAAATCAACAGCTGGAACCGACATTAAAACCCCGGTCATACCACCAACTACAAACAAAACTAGAAAGCCCATGGTCCAAAGCATTGGAGAATCGTAACTCACCCTACCCTTATACATAGTGAATAACCAGTTAAATATTTTTACACCAGTTGGAATGGCAATAATCATGGTCGCAATGCCAAAAAAAGCATTAACATTAGCACCACTACCCATTGTAAAGAAATGATGCAACCAAACTATAGTTGATGCAATGGTGATGGAGGCGATGGCCCAGACCATTGTTGTATAGCCAAATAATCTCTTTTTAGAAAAGGTAGACACGATTTCGGAAAAAATACCAAAAGCAGGAAGAACCAAGATATAAACCTCTGGATGACCCCAGGCCCAAATAAGATTAATATACATCATTTGATTGCCACCAAAGCTAGAAGTAAAAAACTTCATTTCAAATAATCTATCAAATAGCAACATTGCAAGTGTTGCGGTTAAAATAGGAAAAGCCGCAACAACTAAAATCATAGCACAAAGTGCGGTCCAAGTAAAAATTGGCATTTTCATCAACTTCATACCAGGACAACGCATTTTGATAATGGTTACAACAAAATTGATACCCGACAATAAAGATCCAAGGCCAGAAATTTGAATTGCCCAAAGATAATAATCAACACCGACTCCCGGACTATATTCTATACCAGAAAGAGGAGGGTAAGCCAGCCAGCCAGTAGCAGCAAATTCACCAAGTATAAGGGACGCATTAATCAAGATGACGCTGACAGCAAAAAGCCAAAAACTAAGAGAGTTTAAGTAAGGAAAAGCAACGTCACGAGCCCCAATTTGAAGAGGGATAATGATATTTAGCAGACCAAACATAAAGGGCATGGCTACAAAAAATATCATAATCACACCATGAGCAGTAAAAATTTGGTCATAATGTTCTGGAGGAAGGTAACCAAGTCCAGTTTCAGATGCAGACGCAACTGCTTGATGCGACCTCATTAATAGTGCGTCAGCAAAACCACGAACAAACATAATAAGAGAAACAATGATATACATAGCGCCAATTTTTTTATGATCAACAGTAGTTATCCACTCTTTCCACAAATAACCCCACTTCTTAAAATAGGTTAAGCCACCGCCAATAGATAAAGCGCCTAAAACTATAAAAATAGTAGCACCTAAGACAATAGGATCGTGAAGAAAAGCTAGGTCATTAAGAGTTAGTTTACCAAAAATATATTCCATAATTTATTTAATGATTTAAATGTTTATTAGTTTCTTGTTTTCCAAAATTTGGATTCATAAATTTATCCATAATTTTATGATATAAATGCATATCTACTGATTCAAAATATTCTACAGGATGGTTTATTGTTTGCTTTGCTAACTCAGAATACGTGGTCCAATCAAGCTTTTCATTAGAATTTTTAACCTTAGTAACCCATTCATTAAAATCTTGCCTGGAAGAAACTCTAGTGTTAAATTTCATACCAGAAAAGCCGGTACCACTGTAATTTGATGAGCGACCAAGATAATTACCGACACTATCAGACATGATATGTAATTTTGTTTGCATACCAGGCATAGCGTAAATCTGTCCAGCAAGCGCTGGAATCCAAAAGGAGTTCATAGGTGCGTCCGCTGTAATTTTAAAATTAATTGGAGTATCTACTGGAATTTGAAGCCAATTAACAGAGGCAATCTTTTGTTCTGGATAAATAAATAACCACTTCCAATCAAGGGCAACAACTTGAATTTCAATTGGATCATTTTTAGAAGCTTTAATTTCACGATAAGGATCTAAAGAATGACTAGTAACCCAAGCAATAACAGCTAAAATAATGACAATAAAGGTTGGCACTCCCCAGCAAATAATTTCAATCTTTGTGTTATGATAAAAGTTTGGGTTATATTCCTCATTCCTTTTGTGATTATATTTCCAAGCAAAATATATTGTTATTACAATTGTTGGAATCACAATAATCAGCATCAATAAGACAGAAATTATTAATAAATTAGTTTGTTGTTCAGCAATTACACCCTTTGGATTAAGCAATACCATGTCATTACAAGAAGACAAAAGTAATAATGAAATTAATAAAGTTATTTTGCCAAAAAAATCTCTCATCTATATAATTAAATTCTGTTATAAAAATTATATGATAGATCATGTATTTTCATTTTTCAAATATTATTTTCTTCACTTTTTAAACATATGGGTTACCTTATTCATTTTATAAGATAGGAACTTGTATAATCTAAATAGAACTCATTAAACTTGAAAAATGAACGTAATATATCTGAATGGACAGTTTAAGCAATATAAGGATGCTTTAATTCATGTTGAAGATCGTGGCATGCAATTTGCCGACGGTATTTACGAAGTAATATTATTTAAAAATAATAAATTAATTGATGGAGAAGCTCACATAGATAGGTTATTTCGCTCATTAAAAGCTTTAGATATTAAAATTGACCTGACCTCAAATGATATTAAAAAAATAATATTTGAACTATTTGCAAAAAATAATCAAGAGAATGGATCGCTATATTTGCAAATCACGAGAGGCTTCAGTAAGAGAGTTCAAATTATTGAAAAAAATATTGAGGCAACAATTTTTGCCAAAATAAATCCTTTATTAGGAGATGTAAAAAAAAATCTAAATCCAATCTCAGTAATCACTACAGAAGACATTCGCTGGAAAAGATGCGACATCAAGTCAATCGCCTTAATTGCAGGAAGTATGGCCAAGCAAAAAGCTTTGGATTTAGGTTCTGATGATGCTGTTTTTATTAGAGATTCAGCGGTAATGGAAGCTAGCTTTGCTAATATTTTTATAGTTGATAAAAAAGATAATTTAATTACCAGATTTACTGATAATCATATTTTGGCAGGTATTACTAGAGAAAGAATTATTAATTTAGCAGATAAAAATAATATTAATGTTGTTGAGAAATCTTTTTCGTATAGTGAATTATTAAATGCTAAGGAGGCTTTTGTAACAAGCTCAACACTACTTGTTAGGCCGATAAATAGAGTCGATGAAAGAATTATTTTTGATGGAGAAGTTGGGGCAATCACTAAAAAATTATACAAACTGTACCAAGACTTTATAGATCAATAAACTTGTTACACCTTGACTACATCGGATTATTTGTTATAATATAAATGTTATATATAATTCATTTTTAACAAATTCTAACCGCTCTTTATTATAATCTTTTGATTTTTAATGAATTCAATGTCATTTATAGCTGCAATTCCAGCTTTTTGCGCTACCATAGAGGCGTTAAATGGGTCAAACGAACCTTGTTAATATAAGATCCTGTCATTTTTGTTTCTTAGCTTAAGAAAATAAAATTTATACATTTTACCTTTAAAGATAGGTAAATAATTTTTCATATTAGATTTATAAAAAAGTAACTTTACAGAAAATAGCTGATTTTATTGGCAAATCTAAATCGGATATAGCTTGACTTCAATTTGCTTAATTTTAAAATAAATCCTCGTTAAGGTAATAATTTAAGAAACTAAAATCTATATTATGGTGCATAAATTACTCATTGCTAATAGGGGCGAAATAGCTTGTAGAATTATTAAAACCTGCAGAAAATTAAGTATTAAAACCGTTGCTGTCTATTCTGATGCTGATACCAACTCCCTCTTTGTGCAAATGGCTGACGAATCCTACAATATTGGACCCGCCCCATCATCAAAAAGTTACTTAAACATTGAAAAAATTATTGATGTTATTCAAAAAAGTGGAGCTAACTTAGTCCATCCTGGATATGGATTCTTATCAGAAAATGCTACTTTTGTTAGAGAGCTAGAAAAGAGAAATATTAAATTTGTTGGCCCAAATTCAAAATCTATTTCCATGATGGGTGACAAAATTGAATCTAAAAAAATTGCTATTGACGCAAAGGTCAGTACGGTTCCGGGTCATGTGAAAGTTATTGTTGATGCTGATGAAGCCAAAAAGATTGCTAAAAAAATTGGATTACCCGTTATGATTAAGGCCTCTGCTGGTGGTGGTGGGAAAGGTATGAGAGTGATCTATGATGAAGATAAAATTGCTGACGCCTTTGAATCCACAACCAATGAAGCTAGAAATAGTTTTGGTGATGATAGAATATTTATTGAAAAATTTATTGAGAATCCAAGGCATATTGAAATTCAAATTATTGCCGATAAACAAGGTAATGTAGTTTGTTTAGGTGAAAGAGAGTGCTCTATCCAAAGAAATAACCAAAAAGTAATTGAAGAAGCCCCGAGTCCATTTGTGGACCCAAAAACTCGTAAAAAAATGTATGATCAATCAGTAAAATTAGCTAAAAAAGTTGGCTATTTTTCTGCTGGTACGGTTGAGTATGTAGTTGATAGTGATAAAAATTTCTATTTTCTAGAAATGAATACTAGGTTGCAAGTAGAGCATCCTGTTACTGAATTAGTTACAGGCGTGGATTTGGTGCAACTAATGATTGATGTTGCTTTAGATAAAAATTTACCATTTACGCAAGATGACATTAAATTAAATGGTTGGGCCATGGAGTCTAGAATTTATGCCGAAGACCCTTCTCGTAACTTCTTACCTTCCAGCGGCAGGGTAAATCTTTATATCGAGCCTGAAGAAAGTAAAAATGTTAGAGTAGATAGTGGAGTTTATGAGGGTGGTGAAGTTAGTATGTTCTATGATGCTATGATATCTAAATTATGTTCTTACGGTAAAAATCGTGATGAAGCTATTGAGCACATGAAAAGAGCTCTGAGTAATTATGCTATAGCGGGGATTTCTCATAATATCACTTTTCTTGAAACTATCATGAGAAATAAAAGATTCTGTAGCGGAGAAATATCAACAAACTTTATTAAGGAAGAATTTAGCGAAGGATTTTTAGGTAACCAATTAGACAGTCAGGATAAAAGAGACTTAATTTCAACTGCTATGTTTATATATAATAAAAATTATAGCAGAAATTCACACATTACAGGTAAATTAAATAAAGAAGGAAAGCAGATTAATGATCGTTGGGTTGTTATACTTGATAATGAGTCTTATTTAGTTGAAATTTTATCCACTTCTAATGAAGAGATCATAATTAATTGCGATAATACTCAGATCAAAATTTCTAGCCATTGGAGGAACGGAGACAAGTTATTTAAGGCCAGCGTTAATAATGTAGAAATAGGAGTAAATATCCGAAGCAATAATAGGTCTGGAGGATATCTATTGCAACATTCTGGGTCAGATGTCTATGCCCAAGTGCTATCTTTAAGGAATGCTGAATTATATAAATTTATGCCAAAATTAGAGAAAAATCCAAAACCAACAGAATTAACATCGCCAATTACTGGTAAAATTATTAAATTTAAAGTTTCCGAAGGCGATGAAGTAAAGGCTGGTCAAGAATTGGTGATTATTGAAGCTATGAAAATGGAAAATATAATTAGAACTGACTATGATGTTAAAATTAGAAAAATAGAATTTTCTGAGGGCGAAGTTTCGGGAGTCGGTCAAACTATAATGACTTTCGCTTAAGTTGGATAATATTTGAAGCAAAGATGATTAACTTTGAAACTGAAATCATAAAACTAAAAAAGGATCTGAACGCTGTAATCCTTTCTCACTTCTATCAAGATGAGGAGATTCAAGATATTGCTGATTTTGTCGGTGATTCTTTAGATTTATCTCGCAAAGCAACGACAACTAATGCTGATGTGATTATTCTTTGCGGGGTAAAATTTATGGCTGAAGTTGCAAAGGTTCTAAATCCCAATAAAATAGTTTTAATTCCAGATATGAATGCTGGTTGTAGTTTGGAAGAATCTTGTAATCCTGCTGAATTTGCTAAATTTAAAGAAAAACATCCTGATCATCTAATTTTAACATATATCAACTGTTCCGCTGAAATTAAAGCTTTATCAGATATTATAGTTACCTCAACCAATGCTGTAAAAATTGTTGAACAAATTCCAAAAGATCAAAAAATTATCTTTGCACCAGATAGGCATTTAGGAAGTTATATTTCTAAAAAAACAGGAAGGGATATGCTTTTGTGGCATGGAAGCTGTATTGTTCATGAGCAATTCAGCGAAAAAGAGTTAGTAAAACTAAAAACCAAATATAATAAGGCAAAAATTATTGCTCACCCTGAATGCCCAGAACATCTATTGTCTTATGCGGACCATATTGGCTCAACATCCTCCCTCTTAAAGTTCGCAACAGAAGGGGTTGGTGGTGAATTTATTGTCCTAACGGAGCCTGGCATCATACATCAGATGAAAAAAGCTAATCCAACAGGAAAATTTTATGATTGCCCAGGAATTAATCAGTCTGGTTGCGTTTTATGCAATACTTGTCCATATATGCAATTAAATAATCTTGAAAAATTATATAAAACAATGAAGAATAGGAGTAATGAAATTACTTTAAGTAAAAATTTGATAAAAAAAGCGTCGACATCTTTGGAGAGGATGCTAGAAATGTCTTAAGATTTTTACAACATTCCCAAATCATTGAATGGGAATAAGATTATATCCTACTAAACAATGGAAGGGTGGCCGAGTGGTTGAAGGCGCACGCTTGGAAAGCGTGTATGGGGGTAACACCTTATCGAGGGTTCGAATCCCTTCTCTTCCGCCAGTACTACAGTAATAATCGATTAAAATAACTCCCAAAATATTAAAAACAAACTCTATTCGAATCCTTAATAATTAAGTAATTGGGTTTGACAATTTTTGGTAACCGACCTTAATGAGTGAAGCGTGGTGTCATCCCTTATTCAGACTTGTATTGTAAGGCTTAATAAAATTTACTTAGATTTGGAGTTTTATTCTTCATTTGAAAAGATTCTAATAACTGAACCCTTGCTAATTAAGGATCAATATGATGACCCCATTTATCAAACCAAAAAAAATTTTAAACCGTAGACAGATTATTCCTTGCTTATGGTCATTGTCACTTCTGCCTGTACCAAAATTTAGGGTACGTCCAATCCATTGTATTTTTTAATAGATTATTTTTATCATAGTTAGATTTAATCATCTTGACCTCTCGCTTTATTAAATTATTAATCGCTACAAAATTATTATTTCTTATCATTTTCTGTAATTCTCTCCAATATTTCTCTGGATAATATTTTTTACTTAATGTTGTTAAGTAGGGAAAATTTTCAGGAGTAAATCCATTTTCTATATCCTCATCCGTAACCTTGTTATATCTTATTCTATTTTTCCTATCTTCACAAAGTTGGATTTGAGACAGTCCCAATATGCATCTTTTAACAAAGGACCCCTTAAAAAAATAGAAAATATTTTAAACAATATGGTAAGAAAAATTTTAGGCTGCAAAACCCCTAATCAAATGTGGAAAGGAAATATATGATTTGTTCTATTTAGACCTTAAAATTATCTTTTTAGTCCACCGCAGCCAATAAGATCAAGCGTTGTAACACCTTCTGTCGCTACTATTTCTGTCAAAGAAGTTATGATATTGAATATTGCATAATTTGTTATACCCTATTATTGGAGAGTCTACGTGTTATTATGATAAAGATTTAAATTTTTTCTGTAAAAATGTTTACACCTAAAAAACTAGCAATATCTTTGCCCCATTTCTGTTTATTTTTTAAATTTTTACTGTACTATTTTGGGTTAGGATCGATAAAAATATATGACATTCGAGGCCGCTTTGGGGCCAAAGAAAAATTTTATTAATCAATCCTTGATATAACTTGGTGCGCCCTAGTCGATTCGAACGACTGACCCACAGCTTAGAAGGCTGTTGCTCTATCCAGCTGAGCTAAGGGCGCGTAGATTACTGCGATAATTTCCACCTAAAATACTTAATTTTTAAATAAAGGATTAACACAATAATGCAAGGATAAGATAGTAAATTTGAGCAATTAAAATATCAAGATAATAATTTTATAACTTGTTTTTAAAATTTATTTTAATAAAAATATTTATAATTTAAATTAAAAATAATCTTTATTAAATCTAATGTCGAAAGAAATTAAAATTGCAATTGCGGGTCTCGGTACTATTGGTGGTGGTGTTTATAAAATTCTGATCAATGAGATTGAACAAATTAATAAAAGATGTAAAAATCCTTTAAAATTAATTGCCGTCTCAAACCTTACAAAACCAGATTTTTATCAAGATTCTGACGCAAAATTTTACAATAATTGTCTTGATTTAGTTAATAATGATGAGGTTGATGTTATTATTGAGCTAATTGGCGGTTCTGATGGCATTTCTTACAAATTAGCAAAAGCAGCTCTAGAAGCTAAAAAACACTATATCACAGCTAACAAGGCTTTAATTGCTAAACATGGCAATGAGCTTTCTAAAATTGCCGAAGTGAATGAGGTTTATCTTAATTTTGAAGCTGCCGTTGCTGGAGGTATCCCTGCCATTAAAAATCTTCGAGAAGGCCTTTCTGCCAATAAAATTGAGAAAATTATTGCCATCTTAAACGGCACCTGCAATTTTATTTTAACCAAAATGGAGAAAGAAAACCTTCCTTTTAACGAAGTCCTTAAAGAAGCTCAAGAGCTTGGTTATGCTGAGGCAGATCCAACTTTTGATATTGAAGGGATTGACACCGCTCATAAGCTGGTAATCTTGTCAGCAATTGCTCAGAATAATAAAATTGATTTTGACAATATTAGTATCGAAGGTATTACTAAAATTACTATTGATGATATTAATTTTGCCAAAGAATTTGGCTACAAAATTAAATTGGTTGGTATTTTTGAAGATTTAAATAATGGTCAAATTATGCAAAATACCTACCCTGCCCTAGTCCCTGCAGGCAGTCATATTGGCCCAATTGACGACTCTTATAATGCACTTCTAATAAAGGGTAATAATTCAGATTGGAACCTTTCCGTGGGTCGTGGTGCTGGTGAATTTCCAACTGCATCTGCTGTAATTGCAGATGTTATTGATATTGCTAATGATAGATACACTCACCCCCTTGGGGCTAAAAATTCTGATTTAGGGGTTTCAAATATCACGGATCTAAGCAGTAGAGTTGGCAAATATTACTTAAGATTTATCGCTGACAACAATCCAGATTTTATTAAAAGTCAGTTTAAAGATGATATCATTGAAAATTTTACTGCCAAAGAAGATGGTGATAAAATTATTTATGGAGTCTTTACCAAATCTATTGCTGAAAAAGAAATTTTATCATTAAAGGAAAAATTTGTTAATGACAATAATTTTATCTTCATTAGAATTGAAAATATATAATTAACATTATATCTCAACCCTCTTTAAACATAAGGATATAAATACACAAAATCATGAAAAAATTATTACTATCATTATCAGTTGCTACTCTCTTTCTAAGTGTCAGCTCAGCCAACGCTTTGAATATTGCATTTATTGAAACTGACGCAATCATTGAAAAGTCAATAGCAATGAAAAAAGCAAAAGATCAAATCTTAGAGCAAAGAAAAAATTATCAGGAGGAATTATCGGCTGAAGAAGAAGATTTAAAAAAGAAAATTAAGAAGCTAGAAGATCAAAGATCTAAATTCACTAAAGATACTCTAGCCAAAAAAGAAAAAAAATTATCACAAGAAATTACCGAATTAAATCAACTCTTAAAAACTAGAAATGAAACATTGAGAGAGGTTGAGATTAAAGTTATGACCCAAATTGGAGAAAAAATGGAAGAGATTCTTAAGGATGTCAAGGAAAAAGAAAAAATTGACCTTATATTTGCTGATAAGCAAGTAATCCTATATAACAAAGAAATGGATATTAGTAACAAGGTCTTAAAAAGATTAAACACAGAATTGCCTACGGTTAAGGTTAGATTCTAATATGGGGTCGCAAAAATTTATTCACCTCTGTAACCATACCACATTTTCTCTCTGCAAGGGAGCTATTCACATTAATGACTTAGTTAAACGAACCGCGTCAGAAGAAATGCCAGCAGTTGCAATTACCGACATCTGCAATCTTTTTGGCGCTCTAGAATTTTCAATTGCTTGTAAAAAAAATAATATTCAGCCGATTATCGCCTGCGACCTACTAATTGATACTGAAGATTCAGATAGATCTAATATTTCTGATCTAGAATTAGAAGAAACTTTTAAAAGAATTATCTTAATTGCCAAAAATGATATTGGATATTTACATCTTTTAGATTTAGCTAGCGAAATTCATCTTTCTCGCATAAGGAACCTAGCGCCTCACATCAAATTATCAGAACTAAAAGAAAAATCTGAAGGCTTGATAGTGATTTGTGGCGGAGAAAAGGGTATATTAGGTAAAAATATCTTAAGAAACAACCTCTCTCAAGCTGAAAAATTAGCCGAGAAATTCAAAGAAATGTTTGTTGATAATTTTTATATTCAAATTTCGCGCCACGGAATGGGGGCTGAAAGAAAAATTGAACAAAACCTTATTGACATCGCCTACAAAACCCAAATTCCTTTGGTTGCAATTAATGACAACTACTTTCTAGATAGGTCGATGTATGAAGCTCAAGACATCCTGAGTTGCATTGGTCAAAAAAGATATTTAATTGAGGAGGATAGAGAGAAATTAACCAAAGATCATCATTTTAAATCAAGTTCTGAAATGTTAAAATTATTCTCTGACATACCAGAATCAATAGAAAATACTGTAAATATTGCAAAGAAATGTCATATTATGGCCTTTGAAAGGGAACCTACCCTACCCCACTTTCCAACAAAACAAGGCATGAGTGAGGCTGAAGAATTAGAAGAAAAATCAAAGAAAGGTTTAAAAGAAAGGTTAAAATTTAAATTTGAGATGGAAAATATCTCAGATCAAGAAAAAATTATCAAGGAGTATAATAAAAGGTTAGAATATGAACTTGGCATCATTAAAAGAATGAATTTTAGTGGCTATTTTTTAATTGTATCTGACTTTATTACTTGGAGTAAGGAAAATGATATTCCCGTTGGTCCAGGTCGCGGCTCTGGAGCTGGCTCAATTATTGCTTGGGTTTTAAAAATTACGGATCTTGATCCAATTCGATTTAGCCTCCTTTTTGAAAGATTTTTAAATCCTGAAAGAGTCTCTATGCCTGATTTTGATATTGATTTTTGTCAGGCCAGGAGGGATGAAGTGATTGATTATGTGCGACAAAAATATGGCAAAGAGATGGTGGCACAAATTATTACTTTTGGAAAATTGCAAGCAAAAGCTGCTATTAAAGATGTTGGTAGAGTTTTACAAATGCCCTATAATCAAGTTGATAGAATCTGTAAATTAATTCCCTTTAATGCTATTGAGGCTGTAACACTTAAGAAGGCCATCGAGATGGATAAGGATTTACAAAATGCTATTGAAGAGGATCATGAAATTAAAAAATTAACCGACATTGCACTCATGCTTGAGGGGGTAAATCGTCACGCCTCAACACATGCTGCTGGAATCGTTATTGGAGACAAAAAACTCAAAGAAATTGCCTGTCTTTACACTGATGACATTAATTCTATGCCAGCAATTGGCTATTCCATGAAATATGCCGAAAAAGCTGGATTGGTAAAGTTTGATTTTTTAGGTTTAAAAACCCTGACCGTTATTGATAAAGCTGTAAAATTAATCAATAAATCTCGTGGCACTAATATTAATATAGGAAAAATTCGTCTCGACGACAAGGATACTTTCGATATGCTTTCTGATGGCGATTCAATCGGTGTATTTCAAATAGAATCTTCTGGAATGAGGTCTGTTCTAAAGCAAATGAAGCCAGATAAAATTGAAGATATAATAGCTTTAATTTCACTTTATCGACCTGGTCCAATGGATAATATTCCAACCTACATTAGAAGAAAGGCGGGATTAGAAAAGGTTGAATATCCTCACCCACTCTTAGCTCAAGCTTTAGAAGAAACTTATGGTGTAATAGTCTATCAGGAGCAAGTGATGGAAATTGCTAAAATTTTAGCGGGATATAGTCTTGGGGCTGCAGATTTACTGCGTCGTGCTATGGGTAAAAAAGATAAGGATGAAATGGACAAGCAAAGACAAATTTTTATCGAAGGAGCTGCAAGAAATAATATCGATAAGAAGCAATCGGAAGAAATTTTTGACTTAGTGAATAAATTTGCTGGCTATGGCTTCAATAAATCTCATGCCGCTGCCTACGCCATGATTTCTTACCAGACAGCTTATCTAAAGGCAAATTACCCAGTAGAGTTTATTGTGGCATCAGTTAACCTTGAGGTTGATAATAGTGA
Organism: uncultured Rickettsiales bacterium; assembly: GCA_905478165.1. Lineage (GTDB taxonomy): Bacteria > Pseudomonadota > Alphaproteobacteria > Rickettsiales > UBA1997 > CAJQHK01. The sequence goes on from CAJQHK010000012.1 coordinate 37,343, forward strand.
GAAAATCAATAACTTCCTTCAAATGGCAAAAGATCATGGAATTAAAATTTTACCAGTTGATATTAATGAGAGTAAGGCGCTTTTTGATATAGAAATACTTTAGAAGATATTCATTGTACTTAATTAAAGTATTACAATTGACTAAGGAACCTCTCCTGTCTTTGGATTAATTGCTAAATAAAGATAGAGATTCTTAAATCCTAGCTTTATCTTTACTGGAGTTCCGATTCCGGTTCTAAACCATCAGTGACCTGTTTTACTGTGAGTGCCAAATCTTGATTCATCGAAGAACTAATATTCTATAAGGATGGGGGTTGTTATCATGAGGTGCGTTTTATGGTGATTCAAGGAAAAAGTATTAGATATCATGGTGTCGGATTAATGCGATGATTATATTTATCAAACCAAAAATTTCTTTAATTGCAAGATATATATTCTTGTTTTATAATACTTTTTATGAAAAAAAATATTTTTACTTCAGAACCAAAGTTTCTTATGTCAGTTGCCAATTTAGAGCAATTGCCAAAATTAAGAAATACAGAAATTGCATTTATTGGCAGATCAAACGTCGGAAAATCAACGTTGATTAACAAAATATTGGGAAAAAAAATTGCCCTGACTTCAAAAACCCCAGGAAGAACTAAGCAATTAAACTTCTTTTTACTAGAAGACAAATTGGCAATTGTTGATATGCCTGGATATGGCTATGCCAAAACCTCCAGATCAGATGTAAATCAATGGAAAAAGCTAAGTTTTGGATATTTTGATAATAGCCCAAAACTGAAAAGAGTATTTTTATTAATTGATGTCAGAAGAGGTTTAGCAGAGAAAGATCTAGAAATAATAGATATTCTAAACAAAATTCCTGTTAACTTTCAAATCATTTTAACAAAATCTGATGAGTTAAAAGATGATGAGATCAAGGAAACTCTATCAAAGGTTCAAGAGGATTCAATAAAATATCCAGCCATGAACCCTAAAATATTAGTATCTAGCAGTAAATATAATACTGCTATAGAGGAAATAAAAAATGAAATTATTGCTTTATGCTAAATAAATCACTTCTATTAATTACCATTATTTTTTCAAATATCGCATTTTCTAACGTAGTGACCTCTCATAACAATGTTGCAGACATAACGCAACTTATGAATGCGGTCATGAATAACGATATTGATGGAGTAGAATTTTTTTCAACCAAAGAACAGAAAATCATAAATAAACAAAATATTGGTGGCGCAACCGCCCTTCATTTAGCTGCTAGAAGAGAAAATTCAGAAATAGTGGCGACCCTTCTAAAAAATAAAGCCAAAACAGATCTTAGAGATCAAGAGGGCTGGACACCTCTAATGCGAGCAGCTGCAAACTGTAGAACAAAGAATGTGGAGTTATTAATTAATGCTGGAGCTAATATATTTTTTAACAACTACAATAATGAATCAGCCCTATTATATGCAACAAGTAGTAGATGCTTAAAGTTGGTTACAAAATTTAAAGAAATGTCCCTATTGAAATACTCTTTTTTAAAATTAAAAATATTTAAAATAAATATTCAAAAATCTATCTATATAGCAAGTAGAGATAAAAATTCTAAAATTAAAGATGAATTAAATCAAATTTTATTACATTTAGATAGTCTATATGAGGTTAAAAAGAACAAAACTTCAGAAGGAAAAAAAATACTCCTAAAAACAAGTCCTTTATTTTCAGAGAAAAATATCAAAATTTACGGTAAAAAAAATTTTCCAACAATAAGTCCAGAAATACCAAAAAATAATATTATTAAAAAAAAACAAGGCGACAAACTAAGAAAATTACAAAATAAAACCATATCAAATCCAAGCAAAAATCTAGTTAAAGCCTTGAACATAAAGCCTGTTCTAGAAAAAAATAACATGATCACTGACAAACCTTCTAAGAAATTTAAATTTAAAAAACCTACTCAAAAAAAGACCGATCCAAAAGTAACATTAGAGCATAAAAGTAAAAAAATTAAACTAAAAGTTAAGGAGGGTGATAAGTCTAGTAATAAAAAAAGTATTAAATCCAGAAATACGCAAAAAATAAATAAACAATATTTATTTAACAAAAAGAATAACCCGAAACAAAATATTACTGAAGAGAAGCCTGTTCTAGAAAAAAATAACATGATCACTGACAAACCTTCTAAGAAATTTAAATTTGAAAAACCTACTCAAAAAAAGACCGATCCAAAAGTAACATTAGAGCATAAAAGTAAAAAAATTAAACTAAAAGTTAAGGAGGAGGAAAAAATTGAGGTATTTAGTCTAAGACCAGAAGTAAAGGAGGGTGGTAAAAAATTTAAATTTATAAAAAAACCAACAACAGATACCGATAAGCCTAGTAATAAAAAAAGTATTAAATCCAGAAATACGCAAAAAATAAATAAACAATATTTACTTAACAAAAATAATAACCCAAAACAAAATATTACTAAAGAGAAGCCTGTTCTAGAAAAAAATAACATAATCACTGACGAACCTTCTAAGAAATTTAAATTTAAAAAACCTACTCAAAAAAAGACCGATCCAAAAGTAACATTAGAGCGTAAAAATAAAAAAATTAAACTAAAAGTTAAGGAGGAGGAAAAAATTGAGGTATTTAGTCTAAGACCAGAAGTAAAGGAGGGTGGTAAAAAATTTAAATTTATAAAAAAACCAACAACAGATACCGATAAGCCT
>CAJQHK010000013.1 GCA_905478165.1 uncultured Rickettsiales bacterium
TCGAATTCGAATTCACTCTGCTAATAATTATTTAGCACCAGTCGAGTTTGAAAAAAGAAACAGGTTTTTAAAGAAATCTTTAAAATCTGTTTAAATTTAGTGTCCGGAAAACTGTTGACAGATCACAGAGTATCCCCAGAAAATATAAAGAAAAATGATAAAGGCTGTAACCCTTATAAGATATGGCTCCCCATTATTGATAAATTTAGAACCAATATTGAAGAGGTAAATAAAACCTTACAACAGCCTAGATATTGCTTTGGTTAGCGTTCTGTTGGTTGAGTATTTATTAAAAGTTTCGTGTGAATCCCTGTTTGGGATTCTAATTGGCTTTATTCAACATAAAATATCTGAATAAAAAAGATGATAAATAAGGTTAATGATCTAAAATAAAAGCAAGGTTAAATTAAAAAAGTAATGAGTTAAATTAATGAATCAAAATTATAAATTTATTGATCTTTGTTCGGGTATAGGTTCTGCACACTTGGCATTTAAAAATCTTGGCTGTGAATGCGTTGGTTATAGTGAGATAGATAAAAAATCTGAAAGCGTTTATAAAATTCTTCATGGTGATAGCTATAAAAACCATGGTGATTTAATGCTTATAAATCCAAATGAATTACAAAATTTTGATATTTTGTTGGCTGGCTTTCCTTGTCAGGCTTTTTCAATAGTTGGAAAAAGGAAGGGTTTTGAAGATGAAAGAGGGCAAATTATTTATGGAATTTCTAAAATAATAAAAGCTAAACAACCTAAATCATTTTTACTTGAAAATGTTAAGGGGTTGGTAAATATAAACAACGGAGAAACTCTAAAAGAAATACTATTATTACTTGAGCAAATAGGGTATAAAGTTTTTTACCAAGTTCTTGAAAGTGTTAATTTTGGAATTCCCCAAGCAAGGGAAAGAGTTTATTTTGTAGGCATAAGAAATGATATTTTTAATAATGATTTTTCCTTTCCAAGTGAATTAAATAAAAAAGCAGATCTAAAGGATTTTTTAATTGATAACGATAGTAATTTTATCCTTAAAGAAAGCTCTTATAAAACCTTCCTAAAATATTTAGAAAATAAGTACAATAAAGGTAAATATATTCTTAATGATTTATTAGACCAAGATTATCTCGTGTTGGACACTAGACAGAGTGATTTAAGATTGTACAACAATAAAATTCCTACTCTAAGAACTGGAAGACAAGGAATTTTTTACATCAAAAACCAAACAATTAGAAAACTTAGTGGATTAGAGGCTTTGTTATTGCAAGGTTTTGATTTAGATAAGGCAAAATTAGCACAAGAAAATTTTACACAAACTTCTATTCTAGCCCAAGCTGGCAATGCAATGACTGTGAATGTCATGCAGGCGATAGGAAATAATATTTTAAAATATATATCATGAAAGACTTGGTAAAACTAGGCTCAAAAACTGCAAAGGACGGTTTTAAAAATGAAGATGATATTATTAATAGATTTAATAACTGGAAAGATGATATTTTGGCTCAAGATTGGTTGAAGGCTATGAATTATAGCCTCAATGAAATAGAGCATGTAAAGGCAAGTAAGGTTAAGGGTAGCTATAAGGCTGATATACAGGTTCAAATAAATATAGAAATAAAATTAAGACAACTGATAGATGTTCAAAATTTGCAAGTAAAACTAGTTTCTAATCCAAGCGGTTTTAATCAAATAGATAAAAGATGGGTAGATAAATATTCTGAACTTTGGGATATTCCAAAAAATATCACTCAAATACTCAAACATTTTACTGGTGAAGTTGAGCCTTATATAAAAAACCCAAGAGATAGCAGAAGGATGTTTATGGATGAATTTACAGAGAAAGATCAGGATTTATTGATAGATTTTATAAAAACAAATCAATCCTTGATTATTTCTGATATTTTAAAAGGTAGGGGTAAATTTGCCGCTGAATGGATGTTGGTAATTTTAAAAATAAAAGAGCAGGATATTAAATGGTCTTTAAAGCCTATGAATTTTTGTTTAAATTTATTTGGCAATGGAGATGTTATTATTACTAGTAAAGGAAGTATTAAGATTGGAAAAATTACAATTCAGCGAAAAGGAGGAGATGGAGGAAGAAAAACGGCTCAAATGTTGCAATTCAAAATAAATCCATGCCTAATATTTGATAGTTAGGAAATTTTAAAGATGTAATGAAACGCAACCAACCTCAATATTTTTCAGATCACTTCAATATAAGAGAGCAATTGATATTTAAAGAATGTGCTAGATTAGTGTGTAATGTGATTATTTATTATAATAGCCAAATTCTATCTCATTTTTATCTGGAGAAGCAAAAAGCAGAACAATATCAACAAATTGAAGCCTTAAAAAGAGCAAGCCCAATTGCTTGGCCTCATATCAATATCATTGGCAAATATCTCTTTAGAGAAATAAATTTACCCCTTAGTTTCAGCAAAATAAATGAGCTTGTTAAATACGATATTTTGGTTGATGAGGGATTAGAAAGCGAGGATAGGAATCAAATGACCTCAAGTTTTTGGTAAATTCTAGGGGTGTTGGGATTGAGAGGTAATAATTCAGAAGTTCTGTCTAAAGTTCTACAAGTTATTTGATTTATTGGTTTTTTGCTAAATAATATATTTTTTAAATTTACAAATTAAATAGCATCAATAATATTCCTCCTTAAATGAAATATAATAATATTTTATTTTAGAGTGTCATTTTTTATCTTGACAATTCTGGCGGCGATGATTGAGATCTAGAGATGGATGGATGTTGCAATTCACCTGATGGGGTAGTAGTAATCTGATATGCTTGAATAAAAGTATTGTTTTCACCCCAGATAATACCTTCTTCTAATTCTTTTGACACTCTCTCGGGCAATTTTGATAAAGGTTTTGGCTTGGGATCATCTGTTGTGGCGTCTGAGGCTTTTACTCTTCTTCTTCTTCTGCTTTTCTTTGCGTCGACATGTTTTATTTCTTTTTGATCTTCTTCATTCATTAAAAGTTTTAAATTACTACCTAAGCCTGCATTTTCTATTTTTATATCATTAATTACAGTAGTTAATATTTCTGAAATATTTAGAGGTACTTGAAATTTAATATTACCCTTATCAAGAGTCTTAAGATCAATAGTCTTACCTTCAAAACTAGATATAAATTTAATTTGATCCTTCACTCTATTTGGAAAAATTCCCTCACCACCTTCATTACTTTCAGATATCAATGAAAGAGTATGAATAAAACACCCTAATGCTATTTGATAATTTTCATTTTTGTTGTTGTGTTTAAATGAAATAACTGCCAGGAAAATTGATTTTAAGGTCTCGTCATCCACTTTTCCTGTATGTGTTTTGAATTCGTCTTCCCTTCTTCTAGCCTCATCTACGTTTCTTTTTTCTTCTTCTTTTGCTGCTTTTTCTTCTCTTCGCTGGGATAGTTTATTTTGTAATCTTTCTTTTGCTTCTTTTTTTTCTTTTGGCATTTTTGTGCTATTATATTATTTTAGATACTTTCTCCCTTGTAAGAATATCTTTCTTTGGCAGTAATAATTTTTGTTGGAAGATCAATATTATACCTATAGTAAATTTCTCTTCTTAAAAAAGAAAGCTCTGTTTCATATTCTTTTTCAGGGATTTTAATCCACCAAGTTTTTGGTAAATTGCTATCGCCATTGCTCCATTTATACCCTCTTTCTTTTAAAATATCCTTTTTATCATATCCAGAATCTATAGCACAAATTAGATATTCTTTTTGACAAGCATTTTCTTTTAATTCCTCAAATGCTTTGTTATTTGATGTAAATAAATTTAATGTAGCATAGCAATCATTAATTGCTCTATGTCCATCATAAAAATAACCCATTTTAAAATTAAGATATTCTAATTTAGAACTTTCATATCCAAGAAGTCGCCAATTAACCCCATGTGATGAACAAGCAAATGATTTTGAAGAAACTAATGATTTAAAATTATCATTTGTTTGCAACTCCATAAAATTTCTATCAAAATAAGCATTATGGCAAATAATTAAATCAATTTCTGTTAATTTATCTTTTAATAAATTCCAGTCAATCTTTTGTCCTTTTACATCCTCATTAGTAATGCCAGTTATTTTGGTTATTTCATCACTTATAGGGTTTTTTGGTTCATTAAGATAGTTAATTTTATCATCTATCTTTATAAATCCATCTTCATTGGTAAAAGAGGTAATTAAAATGCCAATTTCAATAACTTCATCTAATTTTGGATTGAGGCCAGTTGTTTCAAGATCAATAATTGCTAATTTAAATATTGGGTCTAATTACATAAGCGGTCCTCATCGCTCATGGAATTTTCATAGAAGCGTTTTGAATCGTTTTTGGCTACGCTCCTACCTTAAAAGCTTTTATTTGTTCTATATCAAATCTTTCTCCATTATCATTAGCAGTTTCTTCAAAATCATATTCTCCATAAAGATTAATATGACCCCAAGTCATAATTGAACTATTTTTTATGATATTGATTATTTCTTGCCTTTGTTTTTCATCTTTGGTGTTGATGAGAAGGTTTGTGAGATAAAGATAATTCCAGAGAATTATGGCATTTTGGATTAATCTTCTACAATTTACTATTATATCTTGCTCTTCTTTTGATTCCTCATCAAATTCCTGATTATTGCCAAAAAATATTACTTTAGCAAATTTATGAGATAATTCAACTAGATTGAGTTGTTTTTCAATTGATTGTCTGAGCTCAAGATCATCATAATATTTAAGCGTAAATATTGATTTAATAATTCTGCCAAATTCTTTTAGTGATTCATATATCGGATTTTGTTTTGTATAGGAATTTAACCTTCTAAATATTTGAGATGCTGAGGTTTTTTTGAGCTTGATTGTGGCAATTAATCTTAAAACATCATCCCAATTTTCTTTTATCTTATCTTCGTTAATATATTCATCAGAAAGGATGTTATAATTTTTGTTTTTATAGTCACTGATTAAAGTCCCATCTTCCTTAAAGCTATAAATTTTCTGCTTTTTTAGATTTTTAATTCTTGGAGCAAAAAATATATCCATCATATGAGTTGTTGCAAATATTGCTTCAGTATATCCGTGGCTGTCAGTTGAGTGAATATCTGATTTTATTTCATCATTATGAATTAGTCCGTCAATTACAAAGGCTGCTTCTCTATATGAGCTACTAAATGCAGTATTATAAGTTAATCTCGATCTATTATCAATCAAACTATAAACGCTCAGCCCTTTTTCTTTGCCATGATATTTGAATGAGTAGTTAGAATTGAGTGATTCAACACTCATATTGAATTTTTGTCCGTCAGATGAGGTATGAATTTGATTATTATTTTTGAGATAAATATTTGGTAGAGCTAACTCTTGAATAAATTGATTTATCACATTATTGGCTGAATGCAGATTTTCGGTTAGAAAATACCAATTGGTAGTGTTTGATAATGTGTTTGAATTGATTCCCTTTGATATTCCTGATATTTTATTAACTCCTATATCAAAACCTTTGCCCATTATGCCGCTAAAGAATATCTCATCTCTTGGTTTTATTTTTGAGTGTTTGGCGCTATAATGTTCAAAGCAATCGAGGAAGTTTGTTGTATTATTGACATCTTTAAGGATTTGTAAAATAGGATAAAATTGATTCTTTGGAAATAATGATCGAACAGTTTCTTGACTCTCTTCATCGCTAATTTCTAACTTTGGCGTAATTGGAGTGGGTTTACCTTTTTGGTTTAGTTTTACATATTTATTTTGACCAGAAATGATATTTTGGTTAGTAATATTATATTGATTATGAAACTCTGTTTTTAATTCTTCTAACAATTTTTCAATATTCTCGTAATTTTCTAATCCTGCTTCTTTTATTAATCTTTCACGATTTTTCTTCCAAAATTCCTTATCAAATAAATATTGCTCAATTGATAAATATCGATAAGAATGTTTTAATGATAATTCTCCAGATTTAATTGCATCATTGATATGAAAAAATAATAGTGATTTATAAAGAGATATTCTGAGCTTCGGTTTATCTTGAATATTTTTATAAATAATTTCTTTTTGATTATCAGTTAAAAAATCAATTGGTAATTTGTTGCTTTGAATAATATTTCCTTCTTTTTCTTGATAAAAATTGATTACTTCCATCATATTCTTATTTGAATACTCAGAGTTAAATTCAAGATGTTTTAAAATTGGATTAATTTTATTTTGAAGTTTAACAGATTTTAACTCAATGATATCATAATAATCTTCATCTATCTCTGATTTGGATTTTAGCTCCTTCTCGATTAGGTCTTGGATTTTATCGTTTTCATCATCGATAGATTGATTATCATTGGCTGTTTTGTAAAATTTATTTAGATCAAGTAAATCATTGGTTTTTGCAATTTTTTCTTTATCAGAAAAAATTAAAGATGATAGAATGGATTTAGCTTTAATTATTAGATCTTTTAGAGTTTTATTTTGACTATTAATTAATTTTAAAACTTTTTGTCGATTCTTTTTATTTTTAAAATACTCATCTCTCTCAGTTCTGGTCGAAGAATTTTTAGCTGACTGAACTGATGAATTAAAAATATCAACCAGTAGATCTTGGCGATAATGGTATTGATGTGATATGAAGCATATTAAATAAAGATATCTCTTATATTCATTATTGATTTGTGTTAGTTGAGATATTTTAGATTTTACAGCCCAATTAGCATAATATTGAACTGATTTTTGATTGAGAGTTAATCCTTTTATTATTGGTTCAATATTTTGATATAAATTTTTAATCATTTCAAAATCTACAACCGACTCTTTGATCTTTTTTGGTTTTAATGAATGGCTTGGTCTTTTAAGAAGTGTTAATTTATAACGAGTGAATTTTTTATCGTTTTGATTATCTTCATCTTTTTTACTTGATGTCGTATTATTGTTATTAAGTTGATCTGGAGAAATTATCAAATTTTCAAGAAGTTCAATATTTTCTTCACTAATTAGTTTTTTGAGATTCAGCAATATTTCTTTCTCATGGTTATTGAATCTGATCGTGATTAATTCAGCTATGGTTTTATAATGAGGAATCTCAATTTTCTTTGATTGAAGAAATTTTAATATCATCAAGAATATTTGTCTTGGGCGAATTTGGCTAGTGATAAGAGAATCAATTTTTTGAATAAAAAAATCTTTTTCAAGATCAGTGAATAATTTTACTCCTGTTATTTTAGCAATAATCTTTTTATGACGAAAGAAGCCATTATCAATATATTTTGATAAATCAATTTCATCAATATTAACTCCCAGTAAATTAACAACATATTCAATATCTTCTTTATTAAAATTACTGGGATTAACAAATTTACCTGAGAATAATAAATATCCATAGACTAAAACAAATCCAACTTTATTTGTGTCACTTTTGATCAGAACTGCACCCATTTGTTAGACCACTACCTCTTTAAAAGTCGTAGACTTTTTTCTTTAAATTCGGTGTAGAAATTTTTGAATTTTCTGAAATTTTAGAATGGCCCTAAATAGCCAAATTCGTAGA
>CAJQHK010000014.1 GCA_905478165.1 uncultured Rickettsiales bacterium
AAATTGAAATTAAGGATAGGAAGTCCAAGAAAATAAAAAATAAAAAAACACTAGAATTTACAAGTTCTTAAGAAATCGTCACGACAAAATAACCACTTTTTTGTAATTTCAGTGAGGATTTTTTGTAATATTATTCCAACAAACAGTCTCCTAACTAAATACACGAAATTATTAATTATGTAGGTATTTTAGTTATAGGGATAAAGTTTTGGAGATTTTACTTATACCATCTATTAGTTTTTATCAAAAATTCATTATAAAATTTATATTTAATATCAAGTCTCTTCATTGGATTCTTAATTCTACAGAAAGAGGCGTAATACCATAAAAAAATACCTTTAGGAGTTTGTGTTTGCGTATAATTTTTTTTAAAAGATAAAAACTTTGAAATTTAAAAGCCCTTTTTACTTTCTAATAGTGCAAATATAAAATTATGCCCCAACTACTCAAGACTATTATATAGCGTAGATGGCTATAGAATAGAGGATTTTTGGAGATCTTGATAAAATCTACCAATTTGTTAAAAACAATTTACCTCCAGAAATTATTAAGAGAGTTTGTTACACTAAATATACCCTATTATAGATAGGAGTTGGTATAATTACTACTTTGCATCATCATTAATTAATTTTGAATTATTTAAATTTTGATAGACTAGATTCAGCCCTTCTAAGGTTAGGTTTTTTTCAATTTTCTTTAATCCACTAATTTCATCTGCAAAAATTTCTGCAAGACCACCGGTTGCTATAATCTTCATTCCCTCCCCATGCTCATCCATTATTCTTTTATTGAGGCCGTTAATTAGAGATATGTAGCCAAAATAAATACCAGAATTCATTGCTTCCTTAGTTGTTTTTCCTATTACATTTTTTTGCTTTGATGGAATAATTTTTGGTAATTTAGCAGCAAAATCGCTAAGAGCCTTTAGGGAAAGGTTAATTCCTGGCGCTATAATACCACCTAAATATTCTAAATTATTACCAACTATGTCAAAATTTGTGGCGGTACCAAAATCAATAATGATTAGGTTTGGACCATATTTATTATTGGCATAAATAGCGTTTACAAGCCTATCAATTCCAACCTCCTCCTTGTTTTGTAAATCAATTTTAATAATTTTTTCTAATTCCTTATTTTTTAATAAGGTTGTTTTTTTATTAATTTTTGAGCAGGCTTTTAATATCTTATTATCAATATTTGGCACAACAGAGGCTATTATAATTCCAGAGATGTCTTTTTTTGATAAATTATTATTATCAAAGAATTTTTCTATTTCTACTTTAAAACATAAATAATCCCATTTGTCATCAGTGACAAATCTAAATTCATGTATTAGTGTATTTTTTAAAAAGATTCCTAGGTGAATATTTGTATTGCCAATATCAATTGTTAGTAACATATTATAAATTGTTTTTATAAAAATTTTATAATATTATCTTAAATCCTTAAAGTAAATTTATCATTATGATTTTAGGTCTCGGTTTAGACATAGTAAAAATTTCTCGAATAGATGCGATATACAGTAAATTAGGTAATAATTTTTTAGATCGAATTTTTACAAAGAGTGAAATCGATAGAATGAAATCATTTTCTTCTAATAAAAAGAAGTTAGAATTTTTGTCTAAAAGATTTGCTTCTAAGGAGGCTTTTTCTAAGGCATTAGGAGTTGGAATTGGTCAAATCAAATTTAATGAAATTGAAATTTATAATGACCGAAATGGCAAGCCAGAAATTAGAAAAACAGCAAAAATAAATCTCCTAGTAAAAGATTTATTTACAGTTAAAGATTATCAAATTAATCTCTCTATTACTGACGATGCTGGAATTGCTCAGGCAATTGTGATTTTGAGTAAAAAATAAACCTATGACAATTAACTCTTCATATAAAATTATCGCCGATCATTTAAGGTCTACTGTTTTTTTGATTGCTGATGGTGTTATGCCATCAAATGAGGGTAGGGGGTATGTACTACGTCGTATTATGAGGAGGGCAATGATGCATATTCATAAATTAAATTCTAAGGATTTAAAGATGCATAAATTAGTGGCAAATTTTATTAAAAAAATGTCCAAACCTTATCCCTACCTATTAAAAACCGAAGAATTGGTTACTGAAACTATAAGGATTGAGGAGGAAAGGTTTTTAAAAACTCTAAAGAACGGCTTAGAAATATTAGAAAAAGAAGTTAGTAAAATTATAGATAAAAAAAATCTATCAGGTAAGGTAGCTTTTAAATTATATGACACTTATGGTTTTCCGTTAGATTTAACTCAGGCAATTTTGGATGAAAAAAATATTAAAGTTAATGTAGATGAATTTGAGTTAGAGATGGAAATTCAAAAACAAAGGGCTAGAGGAAGTTGGAAAGGTAGTGGCGTTAAATCTGATAATAACATTTATTTTGAATTACAGGAGGAGTTCGGGGTTACAGAGTTTTTGGGCTATGATGAGGTAAAATCAGGGGCAAAAATTATATCCATCATAAAAGATGGTCAAAAAATCGATAAAATCGTTAAAAATGATCAAAATGTTGAAATTATTTTAGAAAAAACTCCTTTTTATGCAACCGCTGGTGGTCAAAAGGGTGATGATGGTAATATTATCTTACTTAGTGAAATTAAAGATAATCAGTTAATTTCTTATAGCGATTTAAGTAATGTAGTGGATATTTTTGAGACCAAAAAATTCTCAAATGTCATTTTTTCTCACTTTGTTAGCGAGATTAGGGGAGAGTTTAAGGTCGGTGACGCAGTCTTAGCTTTAGTTAATAGTAGGGATCGTCAATTTAGGGCTCAGAATCATTCTGCAACTCATTTATTACATTTTGTCTTAAGAAAGATTTTGGGAGATCATGTCACTCAAAAGGGATCAAATGTCGACATACAATCACTAACATTTGATTTTAATCATAACCAGTCTCTAAGCTTTGAGGAGTTAATTGCCGTTGAAGATTTGGTTAATTTTTATATTCGTCAAAATAGTGAAGTTCAAACTAAAATTATGGATATCAAGGATGCTACTAAAGAGGGGGCTATGATGCTTTTTGACGAAAAATATGATAATCAAGTTAGAGTTTTGTCCATGGGTCTTGATAACAAAAATTCTACTTCAATAGAGTTGTGTGGAGGCACTCATGTTAAAAATACGGGTAATATTGGTTTGTTTAAAATTATTTCAGAAAAATCAATTGCGTCTGGAATTCGAAGAATTGAGGCGGTAACTGGTCATTTTGCTTTACAATATTTAAGAATTAGAGAAAGAAAGCTCGATATTTTACTGAAATCTCTAAAAATTGAGCAGAAATTTGATAAAATTGATGTTGATCCATCAGAGTTTCATCATCCGCAAAAAGGTTTTGATGATTTTTGTTATTTTTCTGACGAGAATTATGGACAAATTACAAGTAAAAAAGAGATTGAATCTAGTAAGGTAGCTTTAAATAAAATAAATGAATCTGGGGTAGAAAAAATAAATGAAATAAAAAGCAAAAATAAAGAAATAGAAAGGTTGCGGGCTGAAAAATTAACAGAATCAGATTCTGATTTTAAAATTGAAAAAGTTAATAATATTAATTTAGTTCATCATGTATTTAAAGATGTTGAAGCTAAGGATTTTAGAAATTTAGCAACTAAGGTGATTTCTAAAAAAGAATATAAGGAAAATTCTATAATTTTATTTTTTGCTGAAAATGAAGTTAAAATTACAGCAATTTTAGCGATTAGCAATGATTTAAGGAAAAGTTTTAATGCAGGAGATTTAATAAAGGATGTAGTCATCAGGATTGGCGGTAAAGGTGGTGGTGGTAAGCCAAATTTTGCTATGGGCGGAGGAACTCAGAGGGGAGGCGTTCTGGATGCGATAAATATTTTAAAAGAAAAGATACTAACTAATTAAACTAGAATTTTGGGAACACATGCTTGTATTAAATAATTTCAAATTGCTATTAAAAATGCTTAACAAACCTCTTATAACTAACATTGTGGCAACTATTTTGATAGTAATTGGTTATTTTGTACCAGCCTATAATCATATTATCGTCACTATCGGAGTCTTTTCTCTTTCTGGCGCATTAACAAATTGGATAGCTGTTCATATGCTGTTTGAAAAAGTGCCATTCTTATATGGTTCTGGAGTTATAATCAATAGGTTTGAGGATTTTAAGATTGCCCTAAAAAACTTAATTATTGATGAGTTTTTTGATAAAAAATATATTAAAAAATTTTTTTCTGAGAATCGGCTAATTTCGTCTGAATCTATTAACAAAAAGATTGATTTTGATAGGGTTTTTGAGAATTTAACTGAAACCATAATGAAATCTCAATTTGGATCCATGCTTTCAATGTTTGGTGGAAAGGAGGCTTTAGATCCTCTCAAGGAGCCAATTATTAAAAAACTACAGGAAATTATCATTGATTTCTCTCAAAATAGCGCTCTTGATAGCGATTTTTCTGATGACATAATTTTAAAAATAGAAAAAATTATTGATAGTCGGCTACAACAATTGACGCCAAAAATGGTTAAAAATATCATCTCTAACATGATTAAAAAACATCTTGGTTGGTTAGTTGTTTGGGGAGGTCTTTTTGGCGGTTTAATAGGTATGCTATTTGCAATAATTTTATAAATAAAGTTTTATTTCTCCTGTTTATAACGAGCCATGCAGCAAAATATTTTAAGGTTATAGTTGTTAAAAAATTACTACTTTATGTTAGTGAGGTACCAGAATTGTTGGCAATTAGAAGTTTAAAAGGTAAAGTTAGATCACGCTATTATCTATTTAGCACTAAATAGATGATAAATGAGATAATATTAACTTGCTTTTATAAAATAATAAAAATAATATTGATAATCATTATCAATATATTTATATAATTAAGTTTGAGCAGAAGAGTGAATGTTGCTATATTTTTTTCCTTATTTTTACATTTAATTTTTATTAGTTTTATTAGTCAAAATAAACAAAGCGCTTATTTAAGTAACGATTTGTTCAGTAATAAAATTACACTTAATTTTTCTAATTTATCAGAAAAATTATTACCTAAAAATAAGGAAACAAAGGTTGCATCTAAAAAAAACAAGGTAGAAGATTTAGATTTGTTACAAAAATCTAAGTTAGTTTTTACAAAGACAGCAAGTAATCACGAAGAGATACCTAATGTTAACAATTTTAATGTTGTTGGTACAAAAGTTATGCCAAATTATCCTAGAAGAGCATTAAAATTACATCAAGAGGGTATAATTTATTTAAAAATATTAGTTTCTGATAAGGGGTTGCCAGAAAAAATTATTTTTACTCAAAAATCGAAATATAATTTATTAAATAAGGCAGCTTTAGAAGCTGTATCGAAGTGGAAATTCCAACCTATGATTACTAATGGTCATAAGTCTAAAATGTGGGTTAACGTACCTATTGAATTTAAAATTAGCTGAACATGACACTAATAAATCAAGTTGGTTTTTTATTTTACCCATTGTCATTTTTGTCAATTATTACTACCGCAATCATCATTGAAAGGATTATTCGTTTTTTTAATTTCTTTAAAAAAGATGCTACAAAGACGGAAGAGAATCTTGTTTCCTTATTGGAAAAAAACAAAGGTCTTAATAAGGGTATCAGAGATGAAATCATCTCTATTAAACTAATAGATCTTAAGAACTCTCTCGAATCTAATATTAATTTTTTAAAAATTACGGCTATTTTGTCGCCAATGATCGGCTTACTTGGTACTATAATTGGTATTATTGAGGCTTTCAAAGTTATTGCTTTAAAAAATTCGGCAATTGCACCATCAATGATAGCTGATTCTCTGTGGGGGGCGATGTTAACAACTGCTTATGGATTGATAATTGCTATTCCTGCTTTATTTTTTACTTTTTTATTTCTACGCATCTCGGAAAAATATATTGATAGGCTACAAAAAGTACTTAATAGAAAATCATTAAAAATAGACGGATTTAATGATTAATATTAATAATAATAGTCGAAAAAATATTGTTAATGATTTTTTGCCAGATCTAACTCCATTGATAGACGTTGTCTTTATATTAATAATATTTCTTATTTTAAGTATTAATACGGCGTCATTCTCGTTAGAAGTTAATTTACCAGAAGATAAAGATAATTCTTCTAAAGTAATCTCTGACAATAAGTATTTAGAAATTCATTTATTAAAAAATAATATTTGGAAAGTAGGTAGTGAGACTTTTCTTAACGAAGAGGAATTTAGGGATTATTTATTATTGCAACATAAAAAAAATAAAGATAGAAAGCTTATCATACTTGCTGATGATGATTCATCGGTTGGAAAGTTAATATCAGTTTTAACCTTTTTAAAAAAACAAAATATTCAGATGGCTAATATTTTGGTAGATAGAAAATAAGGTTTTAAGAAAATCTTTATTGTTAGTAAGGGTCCTTGCAAAAATAACTTACACATTTAATATTATATCAAGATCGGCCTTAAAAACTAAATAACTTATCTTTCTTATCTATGATTTACAAAAAACTTTGTGAAATATAGGTGTATTTCAGTAATTTTGTACAAATAGTAGATAAAAATATTTCGATATATTGTTTGTTTTAAGGTGAATTCTACTGTTATTTGAACTTCGTAATTATTACTTACTTTCTCAAAATTAATGGAAAATATAAAAAAAGATTCAAAAATGTTAAAGCCTAAAATATTAATTTTCGGTGTTGGAGGGGCTGGTGGAAACGCTTTAAATAACATGATCAAATCTAATTTAGATGGTGTTGAATTTATCGCTGTAAATACTGACTACCAAGCCTTGTCAGACTCTCTTGCTGCAGATAGAATAC
>CAJQHK010000015.1 GCA_905478165.1 uncultured Rickettsiales bacterium
CTAATAGTAGATTTAGATTTATTAATAAAATCAGCTATTTTTGCAAAGATACATTTTCTACAAATCTTATATGATAAATTACTTGCCTATCTTTGAATGTTAAATGTTTAAATTCTTTCTTATTATTTAAATTAAAACATAAAAATTATACGATTCTATTAAACTAGAAGCTAAAACTTAGCACGTTACTTGGTGAGTTTTGATTTCATTCATTCTTTTTGAAAAAGGTGGACATCCGTAAACACTAGCTTTAGAGGATTTATCACGAACTTTTTTCAAGCGCATGTGCAAGCGATACTTAGTTGATTTTTACGAACTTTTATCGTTTAATATTTATTTCATTTTAATAAATTTATACAGCATTGATGATCGAGATAAAGCGCTCCGATTCAGACAATATAATTAGCCCTTCTTTAAAGGGTGATATTCTAAACTTGTAAAAGTGGTTGAGGTGATTGCAAAAATTACTACCACTATTAATAAATTACCCAAATTCAATAAACATTATAAAAGACATTACTGGAAGGTATTTAGAAATTATCAAAAAAAGCAAAATGTTAAGTTGGTGGCAGAAAATGGGCGCTATCCAAATTCTTTATTATTTTTTCATCATCCCAGCAATAAAGAGGTAAATAATTTAGATTCACTAATGACCTCTTTTGTTGATGAATTTAGAAAATATATTTAAGAAATTAACAAAATTTTAATGAAAATTATTCATTTAACTATTATAAATAAAGTTAAGGGGAAGTAAGGTAAAATAAAATATAATTTTATAATTTATAGAAATTTATTAAAATGAAAATCGCAATAATAGGATCGGGAATATCAGGTTTGTCTTGTGCTTGGTTACTTAATAAAAAACATGAAATCACCTTATTTGAGAAAAATGACTATTTAGGAGGTCACTCAAATACAGCATCCATCTCTTATGGTGGTAAAAAAATAGATGTTGATACTGGTTTTATTGTCTTTAATTTTAGAACTTATCCAAATCTAAAGGCTTTCTTTGAGTTACTCAGGGTTAAAATTTCCAAAAGCAATATGTCATTTGGAGTTAAAGATCTAGATAATGGCCTTGAATATAGTGGCAATAATTTAACTGGTCTTTTTGCTCAGAAAAAGAATTTCTTTAATCTTAAGTTCCTAAAAATGCTTAAGGACATTATGAAATTCAACAAAAATGCAATTAAACTTATTGAAAGTGGGGGTGATATAAAAGACAAAACTTTGAACGAATTTCTTGATGAATTAAAGTTGGGTGAGTATTTCAAAAATTATTACCTTTTTCCAATGGCAGGAGCTATTTGGAGTTGTCCACTTGAATTGATCAAAGGCTACCCTGCTAAAACTTTTCTACAGTTTTTTTATAATCACGGTCTTTTAACTGTCACGAATCAGCCTCAGTGGTATAGTGTCGATGGAGGATCAAAAGAATATGTTAAAAAGATGAGTGAAAGCTTTAATGATAAAATTAAGCTAGGATGCAATATCGTCAAATCAGAGAAGTCAGGAGAGAAGATTGTTTTAACTGATGATAAGCATAAGAATTATGAATTTGATCATGTAATTTTTGCATCTGGGGCGAATCAAACCTATAAAATCATTTTAGACAAAAGTAAAGAGGAGAAGGAGATTTTGTCAAAACTAAAATATAGCAAAAATATTGCTGTTTTACACAAAGATAAAAAACAGATGCCAGAAAATAAAAAAGCTTGGGCGAGTTGGGTTTACCTATCTAAGCAAGAGATAAATAAGGTCTCGCTCAGCTACTGGATGAATAATTTACAAAATATAGATCATTCGCACCCTTTATTTGTTACTTTAAATCCAATTGAAAAAATTAATAAAAATGATATTTTTGGTGAATATGAGTATGAACATCCAATTTTTGATAGTGCCGCTATTAATGCTCAAGAGAATTTAAGCGCAATACAGGGTAAAAGAAATATCTGGTTTTGCGGCGCCTGGACAAAATATGGCTTCCACGAAGATGGTTTAAATTCAGCAATTAACGTTGTCCAGAAATTTGGAATAGAAGTGCCATGGAAAAAATGATAGAAAAGCCCTTATTGATCAAGGGCGATATTATGCATCATAGATTTCTTCCTAAAAAGAACCATTTTGACTATAAAAGCACATATATTTCTTTTCCTATATCCCAAACCAGGCAACTTAAGAAAGCCTTATTTTCGCTTGGTAAATTTAATCTATTTGGATTTTATAATTCTGATTATGGGAATAAAGACGTAGGCAATCTTAGTGGTTGGCTTGATCAGATTCTAAAAGAAAGCAGTATTAACAATATAGAAGAAATTATTCTGGTTACGCATCCAAGAGTTGTTGGGTATGTATTTAATCCTGTTAGCTTTTGGTTATGCCTTAATGATAAACATCAATTAATTGCAGTCCTAAGTGAGGTTAACAATACTTGCGGACAAAAACATAATTACCTTTGCTTTAAGGATGGTTTAAAGCCAATAGAGTCAAGTGATTGGATTGAAACAAAGAAAGAATTCTACGTTTCCCCCTTTATGAAAATTGAGGGAAAATATAAATTCCGATTTGAATATAAAAAAGATAGTATGAGTTTTTATATTAACTATCTAGTTAAGGACAAGCTACAATTGAGCACCTTACTTAAATGCAATTTTCAAGAATTTAATAGTAAAAACTTATTAGTGAGCTTTCTGAAGATGCCATTTTTTACTTTTAAGACAATAATATTAATTCACTATCAAGCTATAAAATTATACCTAAAATCTATCAAATACTACAAATGCCCCGAGGCGCTCAAGAAAAATATAACTATCTCAAAAAATGAAAAATAAAATCTTTAAGCATTTAGAAAAATCTAAACATGGTTACTTAGTTATAAGTACCCCATGTGGAAACGAAATAGATATTGGAGATAAAAATAGTAAGATTCGTGCGGATATCAGGATTAATGATTGGGCATTGCTTGATTTAGTTGTGTCAAAGGGTGATATTGGGTTTGGCGAAGGTTATATAAAAGGTCTTTTTACCACCAAAAACATAGCAGATTTGCTTTTATTCATTTCTTTAAATCAAAAGGAATTAGAGCCTCTATTTCATAGTAATATTTTATATTCAGTTTTTTTTGGCATTAAGAATTTATTTAAAATAAATAGCATTAAGGGAAGTAAAAAGAATATCGAGTACCATTATGACTTAGGAAATGATTTTTACTCTCTATGGCTTGATAAAACTATGAGCTATTCTTCAGGCATATTTTATAAAGAAGAGTGCTTGTTAAAGTCTCAAGGCAATAAATATCAAAGAATTCTAGAACAAATTAATCAAAATGGATCTGACATTCTAGAAATAGGATGTGGTTGGGGTGGCTTCATTAATGAGGCTCACAACAAAGGTTACAATGTAAGGGGTTTAACTTTGTCAAATGAGCAGAAGCTATATGGCGAAAAATTGATAAAAGATAAAAAATTAAATGCCCATATTGCTTTACAGGATTACAGAATGGAGCAGGGCAAGTTTGATAATATAGTATCGATTGAAATGTTTGAAGCGGTTGGTAAGAAATATTGGGATGATTATTTTATTAAGATCAAAGAATGTTTAAAAGTTGACGGAAGGGCTGTGGTTCAAACTATCACAATAGGCGATGAATTTTATAAAAAATATCTAAAAACCTCGGATTATATCAGGGAATATATTTTCCCTGGAGGATTTTTACCATCTCCATCTATTTTTAATAAATTAGCCAAAAAGCATGGTCTTCATGTTGTGGATGAATTTGGATTTGGCGAATCTTATGCTAAAACCCTGCTGAAATGGCTGGACAATTTTAATGTGACGCAAAGTAAAATTCTAAATCTGGGTTATAATCAAGAATTTATTAGGAAATGGCAATTTTATTTAGCTTATTGTGCTGCCGGGTTCAATTCAAAAAGAACTGATGTAATTCAATATTCATTAGCTCATGCTTAAAATAATAACTCTATTTATTGCGTTAATATTACCTATAACTGCAAAAGCCAATTTAACAATCCAAGAGTTCGGATATAAATCTTGCAATCATCACAAATTTACCTTTTTGTTGTTAAAAGTATATGATGCTTATTTGTGTATCGATGATAAAGAGCATTTACATCCGGAAAAAATCTTTAAGACTAACTTCTCTTTAATTATAAATTATAATATGAATTTTGATAAAGATGAGCTTGCCAAATCTTCAATAGAGGAAATTAATCGACATTACTCGTTAAGTAAAAAAGATGAGAATAGTTATTATAATCAACTGATGTCAATGTTCTCAGATGTCAAAAAGGGTGATATAATTGAAGCTAAATACAATAAAGCAGGCAATGTCAGACTTTATCACAATAAATTGCTAGCAGGTAAAATTAATGGATCAGAATTTTCTCAAAAATTTTTAGATATTTGGCTTCATAAGAATAATAAATATAAAAAAATGACCAAAGATTTATTCAGAAGAAATGAGTAAAATTAACAACAAAAATCTAATATCATATTCTCTACTTGCTTTTTGCCTATCCTTTATTGGGCTACCTATATATATTTACCTACCAAATTATTACGCTGATAATTTTGCTGTTAGTTTAAAAAGCATGGCAGTTATTTTGCTTCTTACTAGATTAATTGATACTATCGAAGACCCAATATTTGGTGTTATGAGTGATAAATTCTCTCATTTAAAAAAGAAAATAATATGCTATTTCTCCCCCTTACTTGGAATTTCATTTTTACTTCTATTTTATCCTCTGAACAATTCCAATATAGAGGCTTGGTTAATTATTTTTTTAATAACCACTTACAGTTTGTTTAGTGTTATTTACATTAATTACCAATCATATGCCGTTTCTTTTAGTAGCGATTATCACCTAAAAACAAAAATCATTTCTTATCGTGAGGTTTCTTTTATTTTGGGAATAATATTTGCTGCCGCTAGTCCAGCAATTTTATTTAAATTTTTTAACGAAACTACATCATTTTTTATAATTGGGATCATTTATCTATTTTTAATCACAATATTTGCCTGGATATTTTACCGCTTTACTCCTCAAAATAATTACAAGATTAAATCTAGCAAAAGCAATTTAAGACTAATATTGCAAAAGCCAATTTTACGAAAATATTTTGTCATCTTCTTTCTAAACGCCATGTCTTCATCAATTCCTGCGGTTTTAATATTATTTTTTGTTGAAAATGTTATTAACGCTAAGCATTTGGTTGGGATGTTTCTAATTCTATACTTTTCTGGTCTATTGATAGGTGTGATACTATGGACGAGATTATCTAAAATTTTAAATGACAAAATTAAAACTTTTGTAATTTCAATCACATTCACAGTTTTTATATTTGGCTGGTGTTATTTTTTGGGTGAAGGAGATGTATTTTTGTATGGCGTTATTTGCATTCTATCTGGAATTGGATTTGGTGGAGACTTTGCTTTATCATATTCAATCTTGACCGATCTTATTCAAAAACATAAGCTACAAAACAGTGAAGCAACTATATTTGGAATCACAAATTTTATTATAAAAATCTCACTAACTCTAGCTTCATCTGTCTTAATCTACTTCATTGGAGCTCTTGAGAATGATCCGCATAATAAAAAACAATTTATTTCCTTTTCTTATGCATTACTTCCTATAGTATTTAGAAGTTGTGGTGCAGTTATTCTTTATAAAAATTTTAAAAAGCAATGATTAAAAAAACTTTGTTTAAATCAATCTCAATTATTCTATTATCTATGTCTCTATTTTCATGCTCAAGCATTACGCCGAAAGATTACAAAGAAAATAATCCTAAATTAGATATTAGAAGTTATCTTAACGGCAAGGTAAAAGCTTGGGGAATGCTAGAAGATAGAAGTGGAAAAGTTACCAGGCGATTTTTGGTCGAAATGGAAGGTAAATGGAATGGTAATGAAGGAGTTTTGGAGGAATATTTTACTTTTGATGATGGAGAAAAAAGTAAAAGAATATGGACAATAAAATTCAGCGATGATCACAACTTCACCGCAACTGCTGGCGATGTAATTGGAGTTGCAAAAGGTTCTCAATATGGCAATACTATGCAAATGGAATATGTTTTAGATCTTGAGGTTGATAAAGAAAAGAAAACTAAATACAAGGTAACTCTGGATGATTGGATGTATCTTTTAGATGATGATATTTTGGTAAACAAATCTACAATCAAGAAATTTGGCATTACTTTTGGTAAGTTAACGATATTTTTTCAGAAACAATAGGTGACTAGTAGTAATTATTACAATAATAAAAATATCTTAGTAATTGGAGGGAGTTTTGGTATTGGTGAAGAATTATGTAAAGAGCTTTCTAATCTTGGGTCAAATTTGGCTATCGTTGCTCGCTCAAAGGATAAAATAGATAATTTATGCAAAACTTTAAATGGCAAACATCTATCAATTGCCACCGATGTTTCTAAAAAAAGTGATTTAAATAAACTATCTGCTACTTTAGGAAAAAAATGGAAAAAGATAGATATCGCTATATTTTGTGTTGGCACTTACCAGCCAATGAATATTGATAATTTTGATCTACAAAAAGCAGAAAATATCATCGACATAAATTTAAACAGTTTTCTTAATTTTATCGATTCATTCCTGCCACTACTTAAAGAAAAGAAAATCTCTCATTTAGCGATAATTTCAAGCGTTGCAGGATATTTTGGAATGCCAAATTCTCTAACTTATGGAGCCTCAAAGGCGGCTCTTAGTAACTTATCAGAAAGCTTGTTTCATGAGTTAAGGAAATATGAAACTAAAGTTCAATTGATTAATCCAGGCTTTGTTAAGACAAGACTAACTGATCAAAATGATTTTAAAATGCCTGGGATAATATCAGCAAACAAAGCTGCCAAATTAATAATCAAGCAGTTACCAAAAAATAGATTCGAGATTAAATTTCCATTTATTTTCACTTCTTTAGTGAAAATTTTATCAATTCTACCTTATAAAATAAGGTTTTTTCTTTTAAAAAATGCAAAATAAAGATTTAAATATTGTTGTTATAGGTGCAAGCGGAAGCTTAGGAAGTGAGTTTATCCGCCAACTTTCTGGAGACGGAAAGATAAAATCAATATTCGCATTTAGTCGATCAGTAACAGAATTTAACGATAGTAAAGTTGAGTCCTTCTTTATTGATATAGAGGATGAGGAATCAATCAAATCAGCTGCTAACAAAGCAAGTAAAGATGTTAAGATTGATATGGTAATAGTTGCAACCGGCATGCTTCATGATGCAAATATTAATCCGGAAAAATCTTTAAGGGATTTGTCAAAAGAAAAATTCCATCAATTATTTAGCATCAATACCATAGCTCCGGCCATTATAGCCAAGCATTTTCTGCCAAAATTAAATAAGGACTCAAAGTCAATTTTTGCTGCCTTAAGTGCCCGAGTAGGCAGTATTTCTGATAATCAACTAGGTGGCTGGTATTCTTATAGAGCATCTAAGTCAGCTCTTAACATGGTTTTAAAAAATGCATCCATAGAAATAGGCAGGTCCAATAAGACAGCTATCATAGTTGGTTTGCACCCAGGAACTGTTGATAGTGAATTATCTAAGCCATTCCAAAATGCTGTGAGCAAAGAAAAGCTATTTACAGCAAAATATTCCGTTCAAAAGTTACTAGAAGTTATGGATAGTTTAACGCCATCCGATTCTGGAGACATACTAGACTTTAATCGTATTAAAATAGATTTTTAATTATAACCTTGATTAAATTATAAATATATTGTCTGAATTGTTAATTTACCTTATAAAGAAAAAGGGTAAATAAAAATGTATCAAACTCATTAAAGGAGGTATTAGCAGATAGTTATATACTTTATCTAAAAACTCAAAATTATCACTGGAATATAACTGGGCCACATTTTAAATCTTTCCACTAGAATTTATCAAATCCAGGTTAATTTTATCCAGTTAAATTAACTTATCACAAGCTTTTTTAATCCTACCGCAGGCGTCAATCAAAGAATCAAGAGAGGCGGCGTAGGAAATTCTAAAATGCGGTGACAATCCAAAAGCCTCGCCTGGTACAACAGCAACCCCCTCCTCTCTCAATAAATATTGCGATAACTCATTATCATTTTTAATAACTTTACCGTCAGAAGTTTTTTTACCAATTAATCCAGAGCAGTTTGGATAAACATAAAAGGCTCCATCGGGAGTGAGGCAACTCATTCCGTCAATAGAGTTTAATAATTCTACAACTTTATTTCTCCTTTTTTCAAACTCACCTCTCATCTCAAGCACCTTATCTTGAGGGCCAGAGATAGCTTCAGTTGCTGCGTATTGACTAATAGAACAAGCGCTACTAGTTGATTGAGACTGGACCTTGTTCATAGCTTTAATTAAATCCTTGTCACCAGCAGCATAGCCAATTCTCCACCCAGTCATGGCATAGGCCTTTGAGACGCCATTTATGGTCAATACTCTATCATATAATTTCGGCTCTATTGCGGCAATATTATGGAATTTTTTATTATCAAAAACCAAATGCTCATACATGTCGTCAGTTATAACCCAAACATCTGGATATTTTAAAAGAATTTTAGAAATTCCCTCCAACTCCTCTTTACTATAAAGCATTCCGGTGGGATTAGAAGGGGAATTTAAAATTAACCATTTAGTTTTTTTGGTAATTGCTTTCTCTAGATCTTTAGGGTTGATTTTAAAATCACTCTTATCATTACAAGATACAATAACTGGCTTACCACCAGCAAGTGCAACCATATCCGGATAAGAAACCCAATAAGGTGAAGGAATAACAACTTCATCACCCTCTTCTATCGAGGCCATTAAGGCGTTATAGATAGATTGTTTCGCTCCTGTAGAAACTAAAATTTGATCTATCTCATAATTTAAAGCATTATCTTTTTTAAGTTTTTTAACAATCGCCTTCCTAAGCGGTGTAATACCAGCAACTGCAGTATATTTAGTTTGACCTTCTTTTATTGCTTTATAAGCAGCTTCTTTGATATTATCAGGAGTATCAAAATCAGGCTCTCCCATACCAAGAGAAATGATATTTTTACCCTGCTCCTTCATTGAGGCAGCTAGAGTTGAAATGGCAATTGTTGCTGAAGGTTTGATTTTGCTTAATCTTGAATGTGCTACGATACTCATTATTATTATTTTATGTTAATTTGCATGACTAATTGGTATTATGTTATTTAGTTATGTAAACTTCAATAATTTTTGTTTATTTTAAAAAAAAATCTTTATAATTTACCTAATAATTAATTGAGATAATAATTTTCAAAACAAAGGGTGAATAATAAAATTCAAAATGTTAGGGGTACCAACGATATTTTTGGAAAGGAACTAAAATTATTTAATAAAATAACTGAAGTTGCTAAAAAAAGATCTTTGCAATATGGTTTTCAAGAAATATTTACACCAATCTTTGAATTTTCAGAAATTTTCGAAAGAAACCTTGGAGATTCTTCAGATATAATTTCCAAAGAAGTCTACAAATTTCAAGATAGATCTGACAACTCTTTGACTTTGAGGCCAGAATTTACGGCATCAATAATTCGCGCCTTCATCAATAATTCTACCTTTCATAGCAACTTACCAGCTAAATTATTCTCTTACGGACCAGTTTTTCGCTATGATCGACCGCAAAAAGGTCGCCGCAGACAGTTTCATCAAATCAATTTTGAAATTATCGCTTCAAAACATCTTTTAAATGATGTAGAAATTTTAATGTTAGCTTATAATATTTTAGATGACCTAAATATTGCTAAAAAATCTATTTTAAATATCAACTCTCTTGGAACTTCCGAAGTCAGATCAAAATATGAAATTGAATTAGCTAAATATTTAAGTAAATTTAAATTAGACTTATCCAAAGATAGTAAATTTCGACTAGAAAAAAACCCTCTCAGAATTCTAGACTCAAAGGATAAAAAGGATCAAGAAATATTACTTGATGCACCGAAAATTAACAATTTTTACGATCAAGGAAGTAGAGAGCACCTAGAAAATATTATAAAAATTCTAGAAGAAAAAAACATTACTTACAAAATTAATCCTAATTTAGTTCGCGGTCTTGATTATTATAATGGATTAGTTTTTGAGTTTGTTACTGATGAAATTGGCTCTCAAAATACCATTCTTGCTGGCGGTCGCTATGATAAGTTGGTTTCTCAAATGTCAGGCCCAGATTTGCCAGCAATTGGCTTTGCAGCTGGAATGGAGAGGTTATCGCTACTGATGGAAGAAAAATATGACAATGTTAGGTCAATTTCTCTAATTTATATTGGAAATGAACAGGAAAATTATACATTTGATATTGCAAATAAAATTAGAAATTTAAATATTAACCTAGAAATTGTCTATGGTAAGAGCGTGAAAAAACAGATGCAAAGGGCCAATGCTATAAATTCTAAATTTGCTATCATAATTGGTTCTGACGAAAAAGAAAAAGAGCTGTTTAATTTAAAAGATCTTGATAATGGTGAACAAGAATCCTTAAATTTTAACGATTTAATTAAAAAAATATCATGAAAAAACTAACGATATCTTTGTTTTTATCGCTTTTTTTATTTTCCAGCAACATTTTTGCTGATGACGTCTTGGATGCTCACAAACTTATTCAAAAAGTCAATGACGCCATTGTAAATGTCGATGACAAAAAAAAATTAACCGCATTAATAGAAGAGTCTATTGATTTTGAGTGGATTTCACGCTTTGTTCTAGGTAGGGAATATAGAAAATTTACCAATGAACAAAAAAAAGAATTTACCGATTTATATAGGAAGTTTTTAATTAAAACTTATGGTCCAAAATTTAATAATTATCAAGCGGAATCCTATGAGATTTTATTAGTTCAAGAAAAAAAGAGATATTCAATCGTTAAATCAAAATTTAAAATTAATGATGGATCCGAAGTTAATTTTGCCTTCAGAGTAAAGAAAGGTAAAGATAGTAGTCAGTTTAAAATAATAGATATAATTGTTGAAACAGTTAGTTTAATTGAGACTCAACGATCAGAATTTTCTTCAGTAATTAAAGAGGTTGGTATCGATAATTTTTTAATGGCAATGAAGAAAAAAACTAACAATAAAGAAAATGCTAAAGAGTAATATTTTACCTATTCACAGTCGTCTTGATATTAAATTTTCTTATGGAAAAGGAATGTATCTTTACGATGTAAACGATAAAAAATATCTAGATTTTGGATCTGGCATTGCGGTTAATATTTTTGGACATTGCTATCCAAGACTAGTTGAAACATTAAAAAATCAGGCTGAAAAATTATGGCACACTTCAAATCTTTATCAAATAGAAGAGTTGGAGGATTTTGCTAAAAATATTACTAAAAATACGTTTGCTGATTATGCTTTTTTATGCAATTCTGGCTCAGAAGCAGTAGAATGTGGTATCAAAATGGTGCGTAAATATTTTTATAATCAGAAAAAACCAGAGAAAAACCGTATTATCACTTTCAAAGGTGCTTTTCATGGCAGAAGTATCGCTATAATTTCAGCGTCACAGAACCCAAAATATCTTGAAGGATTTGCTCCTCTTTTGGAAGGTTTCGATCAGGCAGAATTTAACAATATTAATTCTGTTGCAAAATTAATTACCAATAAAACGGCGGCAATCTTAATTGAACCAATTCAAGGTGAGCAAGGAATTAGAGTCGCAGATAAAAAGTTTATTATGGATTTAAAAAGACTAGCTGGTCAAAATAACTTGCTATTATTTTTTGACGAAGTGCAGTGTGGAGTTGGTAGAACCGGACATCTTTATGCTTATGATTATTATGGAGTAAAGCCTGATATCATTTCTTCTGCCAAAGGTCTTGGTGGTGGATTTCCTGTCGGTGCTTGTCTTGCAACCAAAGAAGCTGCTTCTGGTATGGGAATTGGCTCCCACGGTACAACTTATGGTGGCAACCCGATTGCAACCAAAATCGCTAATTTTGTTATTAATGAAGTTTCAAAGAGAGGTTTTTTAGATAATGTTAATCAACAAGGTTTACTACTTAAAGAAAGGCTGAATTTACTACAAAAGGAGTTTCCAAAAATAATTGATGAAATTAGGGGTTTAGGATTGATGCTTGGAATGAAAATTAATATACAACATTCAAATTTAAAAATTGTAGAAAATTTAGCAAAAGAAGGTCTTTTACTGATTCCTGCCGGTGAGAATGTCATCCGAATATTACCTCCACTAATTATTAAAGAGAATCATATTGAAGAATTTTGCGTAATAATAAGAAGGGTTTTGGAGGCTTTTTAAATACAAACTAAGCCTATCGTAAAAACTATGTAAATGACAATTTTATAATTTAAAGTTTTCTTTAAATTATTATTAATTCATTTATATATAAATTATAACTCAAATAAGAAATAAACTCACTTCTGATTTTAAAGAAGAGTTGTTGGATAAGATCCTAAAAGATTACAAACATCAAAATCCACAAAAACTTATCTATCAATTATCATTTCAAAGGGTTTAAAACTTATTTTTGCGATACTTACAGCCCTTGGCAAGAAGTACTAGTAGAAAAGATAGATTCTATGATTCATAGAATCTTGTTTAAAGGTGGTCATACTTAATCCTAGACAATTCCTGTTCTAAAATATTAAATTCTGGAATATCAGTATCCCATTCAACTAGAGTTGGAGCATTTATCTGGTATTTTTTAATAAAATACCGATATAAATCCAGAACCTCCTGACAAATCTCTCTACCGTGAGTGTCAATCCTAAACTCTTTATTGTCAATCTGACAAACTTCATGACCCGCCAAATGTACTTCTTTAATTCTATCAGAATTAATATTATCAAGATAAGATATTGGATTTAAATTAAAATTTTTAGATGTAACAAATATGTTGTTAATGTCTAGAAGTAGGTCGCAACCTGATTTTTCTGTTAATTTATTTAAAAAATCAACTTCTGACATTAAAGAATCATTAAATTCAATATAAGCTGTTGGATTTTCAATTAAAATATTCCTACCTAAAAAATCCTGGACTTTTTTAATGTTATTAACAAAGACCTCTAATGATTTATTATTATAGACTATAGGAAGTAAATCGTTGGAAGTATATTCAGATGCAGAACTCCAAGAAAGGTGGTCAGATATTAAAAATGGGTTAAATTTATCTATTAAAAACTTAATATCTTTCAAATGCTGCTCTTCAATACCAACCTGAGAACCTATCGACAAACCTATAGAATGAAAGCTTAGAGTATAAATTTCAGATATCTTTTCTAAAAAATTCAAGGACCCCCCTCCCTTCGCTATAAAATTTTCACTATGAATTTCGAAAAAATCAATCTTTGGTTTGTTTTTTAATATATAAGCGTGGTGAGGCTGCCTAAGACCAAGACCGAAAAGTTGACTGGATTGTAATTTTTGACTTTCCAAGTTTTTATATATAGAAACTAAACTCTCTTTCTTATGCCAATGACCACCTTTAAAGAAGTTTTTTTCGAAATATTTTTATTCATAAATTATTAAAAAATGCCCGTCCTACATTAATAGCGTATAAGGCTTTTTTACTTTTAAGGGTAGTTGCAAAATAGGTCCTACTTTAAGAATTTAACTCTCCTCCAACTAGTTTGTTACAGACTCCTTTTGGTAAGTAAACCCATTCACTTTTATTGCTATCTGTAGCTGATTGTCCGGCGCAAGAATGCTTTCCCAACTTATCGGCACAATCATTTTTTTCAGCCTTAGAAACTCCGTAGCATTTTTCCATATCCTTTTTAGCAGCTAGGGCAGATTCTGCAGTTATAACCATTGCAATTCCAGTAGCCATTAAAGTTAAAAATTTTGTTTTTTTATTCATAGTTGAGTTATTAAGTTAATTAAAAAAACAAATCATATTTAAGATTTATAATTGACTATTTAGGTCAAAAATACTGTAAGTGATTCAATAATCAAAATCCTTTCCAATAATGAGTCAAGACAGGGATGAATTATAACACCCGAATCCATCTTTAAAGTAGTTTTTGTAAGATATTTTCGTTGTAAGTTATTAAAAAATTCCTGCCCCACGCTAATAAGGTGTAAGTTTTTTTGATGGTTTAAGGGTAATAAAGATCAGTAAAAAATCTGTTTTAATAGTATCATTGACAATCATATACTATATGGCCACTAATAATGGTCTTTAAAACTTTTCCCTTTACCTTCCTATTGTTAAAGGGAGAATTTTTTGATTTACTGTAAAAATCTTCTTTATTAATAGTCCACTCCTGATTTAAATCAATTAATACTAGATCAGCTTTAGAACCTTTTTTAATTCTACCGGATTTAATATTAATAATGTCAGCTGGTTTATAAGTCATTTTTGCTAACAAATCTCGAAGAGAGAGAAGTTTGTTATGATAAAGTTCTAAAGATATTGGTAACAAGGTCTCCACCCCAACAATACCAAAAGCTGCCTTTGATAAGTCTTTGTTTTTTGAATCGACATCATGTGGCGCATGATCTGTTGTAATGGCGTCAATAGTATCGTCCCGTAAAGCTTCAAGCAAAGCATCTCGATCTTCTTTACTTCTGAGAGGTGGATTCATTTTGGCATTAGTCCCCTCCGTTAAAATTGCTTCATCCGTTAAGGTAAAATGATGTGGGCAAATTTCAACCGTAACATTAAGATTTTTTTTCTTAGCTCGCCTAACCTCTTCCAAAGCTTCTTTAGTTGAGATATGTAGTAGATGATAATGGCCGCCAGTTTTTTCTAAGATATGCAAATCACGAGCAACGATAACAGATTCAGAGATATTAGGAATACCAGTGACTTTTAATTTTCTAGAAACCTCACCTTCATTAATACAACCTTTATTACTAAGGTTAAGATCTTCTGCATGCTGAGCAATTGGAACATTTTCTTTGGCCGAAAATTCCATAGCTAACCTCATTAGATGAGCATTCATTACTGGCAAGCCATCATCAGTAAACCCTACCGCTCCCGCTTCTTTTAGTTTTTTTAGATCTGCCATCTCCTTACCTTCCATATTTTTAGTAATAGCGGCGTAAGTTTCTATATTGCAATAGGCGCTTTTTTTAGCTTTTTGAAAAAGAGTATTCAAGATTTTTGGAGAATCTAAAACTGGATTAGTGTTAGGTTGACAAACAACAGTTGCAATACCACCAACGACTGCTGACTTACTGCCGCTAGTCAAATCTTCTTTGTGAGTCTGTCCAGGGTCACGAAAATGAACCTGAATATCAATTAATGCAGGACAAAGGAGGTGATTTTGACAATCTATAACTTCATCGCAAGATATACTATCTAGGTTGGGTATGCCAGCCTGAAAATCTTCTATTTTGTCGCCTCTTGTTAAAAGATAACCCTCCTTGTCAAAGCCGCTTTCCGGATCAAGAATCCTAGCATTAATATATAATATTAATTTTGATTGATTAATTTTTTTAGAGAATGGTAATGAAAAATTAGGCATTAATTATTTTATTAATTGTACAATCTGCTACACTAATTATAGTAAAATTTATATCTCTAATTTGCAAATAGAACTCTTCAATTAAAATAGATTTATCTTCGTCCGACAAATCTTCTATAAATCTCCTCAAGATAAGAAATTTAACATAGGGTGATTTTACATTTTGTAATTCATAAAAAATATTTTCATTAACTCTTATTTTGTTAAGTGTAGCTTGTAGTGCATAGAGAAAATTTTTATTTTTTAATAATTCTTCTAATAAATTGGCAACTTCAATTTGATTCTGACCCATTGCAGAAGATAAATTAATTTCATTACAGGCGAAATATTTTTTCTTACCATCCTCATCTAAAAGAGCATCAAAACCAATGAAAGCAGATTTTTTAAGATTTTTACCGACATTAGTTTCTAATGAATTTTTGATGCTATTAATTAAATCGCTAATCGCCTCAAAAATCTCTAAATAACCTAATGTTTCTAATTCTTTTTGTAAAATAAACAACTCATTCGCGCTTTTGTTAATTGGGTTAATAAAAATTTCAGCATGACCTCCTGCAGACATATTGGCAATATTTTTATTTTTTGCGGGAACTCTCAATATAACACCATGAATCTTACCGAATGAAACAAAAATTCTTAAATCACCAAACTTAGGGTAAGAAACTTGCTCCTGAATAATAATACCATCTAAAATCGCTCTTTTTAAAATTGATTCTTGATGGTCATTATCTTTTTTGACATCGCTTAAGATATTGTAATTTATTTTTGCTATTAAGTGGAATAATTTTACCTTTGAAAGATCTGCTACAATCTTATTTTTTTTATCTCCAACCAATTCAATAGCAACGCCGCCATACCAGTTTGCAGGCTTAATACAGAAATATTTAAAATTAATTTGGCAATTATAGATTTTTTTAATGATACTGATGATCGCGGACTCTTTAAAAGTATCTAAATCTTGAAAACAACCTAATGTTTGATCAATAATTTTACCTAAATCACATTCTTTTAAATCCTGAAATATTCTATATAATGTATGCCTATTAATGTCATCTAAATTTTTATTTTCTGCACTAAAGTCTAAAATTATCGTCTTAAAACCAAGATTTTGTTGATCGTTCCTTGTCAACTCTTGGTCTATCTTTAATACAATCTCTTTGTCACCCTCTTTTTCTCTAAAAATTGGATCATCAAAATAATTATTATTTAAATCATACAAATCACGAGTAATGTTATAATATTCCTTGGTCCTAGATACAGGCTCCGCCCTATCAATTACAATGTCAATTTGAGCTTTTTCTATTTTTACATCATCCTTTATTGAAAATTCATTCCGTATCTCTAAATTAGATTTAAATTTATTTGGCAATGGTAAGGAAAATAACATGTGCAGAGATGATTTTAAATATAAATATCTTCTAAGATCATTAATTTTTTGAAAATCATTAATAGTTACAATTTTAGATTGAATTGATTTTTGATTTTTTGAAAGAATTAAATCTTCTGGATTCACTAAATATATTTGAACATCTTTTTTTTCTAACAACTTTAGTAATAGATTGACGTCATTACTATATGCAATTGCAAAATCTAAGATTGATTTTTCGGAAATGAATAATATTTTTTTCAAAATATGCAGTTTAAAGTCAGGTTATTTACACTATTATACCAACTCCGGTAATAATAGGATGCATTTAGTTAAGGTTGATAATTAACATTATACGCTTAGCAGCATTTCAGATAATATAATAAAGATTGGCATAGTAATAAAGGATAATAAAATTTGTGCCGTAACAATTGCCGAAGCTAACTTTACATCCCCATTCTCCTTCTTAACCAAAGTGTAGACAACAACTCCCGTTGGTACGGAGCCACAAATAACAGTAATTTGAGTTAAATCAGTTGGCAAGATAGCAAAAAAGCACAAAATAATTGCAACCACTGGGGTTAAAATCAACTTACCAACACTGGAAATGACTATTGGAGAAATTTGCCCCCGCATCTCCTTTATTTTAAGGTTAGCACCTAGTGATAAAAGCATTATTGGCAATGCAGCATTTGATAAGGTTGATAATGCGGAGTGCACTATTAAAACATTCTTAATGTCATAGTAATTAAAGATAAAGCCCAAAGATATACTTAAAATCATTGGATTTGCAATAATGTCCTTCTTAATCCTGCTTATAATATCTATTTTGCCATCCTTAATAACAAATATTAAAAATATTGGCATTAATATATTTATCAACGGAACTAATATAGCCGTTCCAATAATGGCAATCTCTAACCCCTTCGGACCATAAAGTGAGCTTGAAATAGCTAATGCAATAACAGTATTAACTCTACAACAACCATGAATGGTAGGCAATTTACTACTTCCAGATAAATTAAATGATTTTAAGGAAAATAACGAATAAAGCAATGTGAAAGCGAATATTAGACACAGAATGATTGAGAAATTAAATATCGTATAGGATGTTAAATCCACCTGAGATATTTTAGTAAAGAATAGGGATGGTATAAAAACCCAATATATCAAGAAATCACTATTACTCCAAAATTCTTTTGGAACTTTACCAATTTTTCTTAAGAAGTAGCCAAAAATTATAATAGTAAAAATTGGCGCAATAGCAGATATGATATTAACTGTTTCTAACATTGTTTAAATTGAGCTGGCCATTAGCTATGTATTTATAGTCACCTATCATGTTCAGAGATTTAGTTACGTTTGATTTTATATATATATCTCCTCCCAAAAAAGATACAATTATTTTCTCTGACTCATCTACCAAAGATTTTTTAATAGCCATTGCAGCAACAGCGCAAGCGCCGCTTCCACAAGCCTGAGTCTCTCCAACTCCCCGCTCCCAAACCCTAACTTTAATATGATTTGGTCCTATGATATTAGCAAATTCAACGTTTATCTTTTCAGGAAATAGTGGGTGATTCTCTAAAAAAGGACCAACCTCAAAGAATATATCATCTTCAATGTCATGATCAATAAAGGTAACTAAATGAGGGTTTCCTATGTTCACAGCTCCAAACTCCCAATTTTCTATAATTGGATGCTTTATACGAAATTTATGAGATTTAATTTCTTTTTTTAAGGGAATCTGTCTCCAATTAAATCTTGGAATACCCATATTTACTTCAATTTTATTATCCCTCCTTCTGCACTCCAAAATATCACAATCCGTCTCAATAGAAACTTCTTCACTTATAGATTCCTGTATCATTAAGTAAGCAATGCAACGAGAAGCGTTACCACAAGCTCCAACTCGAGATCCATCATTATTAAAAATCTCAATTGCACAATTTGCCTTAAAGGATGATCGTATAATTATGAATTGATCACATTTTGTTTGCTCTTCTTGGGAGATATCTTTGATTTGCTTTTTAGAAAACTCATATTTCTCGTCTCTAGCATCTACAATAGTAAAGCTATTACCGGCACCTGACATCTTAATATAATCTATCTGCAACATTTTTATATTATCTTTGAGATGTAACGTTTTAACGCTATAAATATTAATACCATACCAATTTTATATTTCGTACATAATAGTCAAATTTAACTTTACTGACTATAAAGACCTATATAATACCATTTTCTATCTACAAAATATTGGATAAAAATAGCATGATCTAGCTTCGTCTTTTAAATTTCTAATTACCAACAAAACTTGCACCCTATTTGCGTAGGGCGGTCGTTTTTTAACAATTTTAATCTTAAAATATTTTACTATATAATGCATCATAAATGAGAAATGGTATGATAGATAGTTTATTTTTTCTAAACAATATAATTATTCAAAAGTTCTTAATTTTTTTGGCCTTATATAAAAAATATCTCCTATTTTTAAATCTAACTCCTCAGTAAATTCGTGAGTAATCTCAACCTGAATTAATTTAAAAATATTTTTTGCCTGAAACTCTAATTTTACAGAAAACCCTGCTGGATTAATGTGAAACAATTCAGACTTAATAGATTCTTCAAACTCTCTTTTTCTGCTTATCTCCATCTCATGAGGTCGGGCAAATATTGAGATACAATTTTTATTCTCTTTTACATTCTTATTGACACCTTCTTTAATACCCTTATTTTTATCTTGCGATTTTAATCCTATTTTTTTGACTATAATTTTTGAGTTTACTGATAAATATTTATTTAACCAATTTCTTGGATGTATCTTTCTTGCAAATTCATGGGCAAAATTTACTTTATCAGTTGTAGATAAATGAACATTACCCTTATCATCCTTATAGCCAACAAACTCATTATACTCACCTAAAAAATTATAAACAAACATATTTTTTGGATTGTGATAGATATCCCCAGACTCTCCAATTTGTTGTATCCTGCCATCACCCATTACTACTATTTTATCAGCAACTTCCATCGCTTCCTCCTGGTCATGAGTAACAATTATGGTGGTAATATCAGTTTCATTGTGCAGCCTTCTTAACCAAGTTCTAAGCTCCTTTCGAACCTTAGCATCCAGGGCGCCAAACGGCTCGTCTAGTAGTAAGTATTTAGGCTTAATTGCAAGGGCTCTTGCAAGAGCGACTCTTTGTCTTTGTCCACCAGACAATTCTGAAGGATATCTGTGAGCAAGATGTTTTAGACGTATTAAATCTAAAAATTTATTCACCTCCTCCCTTACCTCATCTTTACTGTATAACTTTCTTCTTTCTCCAACCCTAAGACCAAAGGCAATATTATCAAATACATTCATATTCTTAAACAAAGCATAATTCTGAAATACAAAACCAACATCTCTATTTTTAATGTGGATATTATTGACATTCTCACCTCCAAGAAAAACATCTCCAGAATTTGCAAATTCTAAGCCAGCAATAATTCGAAGTAGCGTTGTCTTTCCAGATCCTGACGGACCAATCAATGCAATTAATTCACCAGAATTAATATCTAGATTAATATCTTTTAAAATCCTTACACCGCCAAATAGTTTATTAATTTTTTGAACTTTAATAGCCATTGAATTTATTAAATAATTAAATTTGATAACTGGTATTGTATCAATATAAGGATTCTTTTACAAAAAAACTTATCTTTGTATTTTACCTTCGATTAGAGATTTTAACAATAATGTAAATAAAGCCATAATTGTTAATATTGATGCTACAGCAAAGGCAGCAACAAAATTATACTCATTATACAATATTTCAACATGAAGAGGTATACTATTAGTCAAACCCTTAATGTGACCAGAAACCACCGATACTGCACCAAACTCTCCCATAGCCCTAGCATTACAGAGTAATATTCCATACAATAATGCCCACTTAATATTCGGTAATGTTATAAATAAAAAGGTCTTAAAACCTCCTGCACCAAGAGAAATTGCCGCCTCCTCTTCTGAAGAACCCTGCTCTTCCATTAAAGGAATTAATTCTTTAGCAATAAAGGGAAAGGTAACAAAGATTGTTGCTATCACAATCCCAGGTACAGCAAAAATAACATCGAGATCATTTTCCATAAGCCAAGCACCAAAGAAATTATAAGACCCAAACAACAAGACATATATTAAGCCTGAAATTACTGGAGAAACTGAAAATGGTAAATCTATCAGGGTTAAAAGTAATTTTTTACCACGAAAATCATATTTAGCAATAAGCCAAGAAGCGCATATACCAAAAACCGTATTTAATGGCACGGATATGGCGGAAACTAATAATGTTAACTTGATTGCCATCGCCGCCTCATCATTTAATATCGAATCCATATATAGCTGCACCCCACCCTCAAAAGCATTAATAAATATAACCGCAACAGGAAGGACTACAAATAGTGTCAAGAACAAAAATGACAAGGATAGCAATAGGAACTTTGTTAGGGGGTGATTATTGGTTGGTAATATTAATTTATTTTTGCTAGAAAAGATCATCTTCTTTGAGTCAATTTTTGTAAATAATTTATAACCAGAAGCATTACAAAAGATATTAAAAGCATCAATAATGCTATAGAAGTTGCTCCATCATAATCATATTGCTCTAATTTTGTAATAATAACGAGAGGTACTATTTCTGTCATCATGGGCATATTACCAGCAATAAAAATTACTGACCCATACTCACCTAAAGCTCTTGCAAAAGAGGTTGTTATACCAGTTAATAGGGCGGGAAAGATAATTGGTAATGTTACCTTAAAAAAAGTTTGTATCTTGTTAGATCCTAAACTAGCAGCAGCCTCTTCAAGTTCATTATTTAAATCTTTAATTATCGGTTCAACAGTCCTGACCACAAACGGAAAACCAACAAAAATTAATGCAATAATAATACCCGTCTGAGTAAAGGCAATTTCTATGCCAAATTTATTAAAAATAGAACCTATCCAACCATTTTTAGAATAAAGAGCGGCAAGAGTTATCCCAGAAACCGCGGTTGGAACGGCAAATGGCAAATCAACAAAGTAATCTAAAACTTTTTTACCAAAAAAATTATACTTAGCTAAAACCCAAGCTATGATCAGACCGAAAACACCACTTACAATGGCCGCAATAAAGGAGCAAAAAAAACTTACCTTATAGGCAGACACAATTTGAGGCTCAGTAATATTATCTATAAATTCAGAAAATGTTAATTTTGCTGTTACAAAAAATAGGCCAGATAGCGGCAATATAACTATTATAAACAGATAAATTAATGTAAATGATAGCGTTATATTGAAGCCTGGAATAATATTTTTAGAATTTCGTAAATTCATTAACCAGTCAATAAAATAGTTAGGATTAAGTATCATTAATTAAAAATACTTAGTACCGACGTTTGTTTAAAAAAAATGATAATTGGTATTACTTACCCATATTATCATTAAAGAGGCAAAGTAAGCTATTAGATAATCTTAGACTAAATTGCAACTCTACAGTCTCCACAACAACAAAATCATCCTCTATAATATAATTTAAAGGCCTTTCATTTCCAAAAATATCAACAGCAAAAATTGAAGGGATCACTAGATTGCCATTTTTAAATTGAAGATATGTTCTGTTTTTATCATTAAATACCTTTTTAGGCATTATGTCGTAAGACTCACCAATAATCTTATAATCAAAATTTCTCTGAGAGCCTCCTTTCAATATTTCTGAATACTCCTTATCAACCCTATCATAGATATTTCGTTTGGATGGTAATCCTTCAAATTTTGGCTTTAATGCTACTCTTTTGTTATCAGGAGGTTGTAAATTGGCCATCTTAGTTACTGGAGTTCTTACAACTTCCTCCAAAACTTCTGGGTAATAAAATCTAACAACATAAACCAACTCCTCATCTATTTTGCCGTCATACTCACCAGATCTTATGTCAAAATGATATGTTCTCTTATTCGTGATAATTGTCATGTTAGTATGCGCAGACACCTCCAAAGGTCTTACAAATAATCTTTGCCCCATAGGTGTCAACCTCCAAGCAAATGATTCTCCTATAGAGATGGTTTCTATTTTTTCATTTTCTGCAAACTCAATATATGATTGATAGCCATAATGAAATTTTAGCTGATGAATTTCATTTACATTATATACTAAAGTTTTGATTCTCGAGTCGGTAGTGACTGGAATTTCTTCAGAAAAACTGTAACTAGAAATTAGCAACGTAACTAATAATAAAAATCTTTTGAAAATAATATTAAGCATAATTTATCCTAATAGTTTACTTTCTCCTCTATAGAAGAATATTGTATAATTTGAAACCCATATGGATTTACCATCCTGTCCTCGTAGATTAAGTTTATTTTCGGATTGAAAACAAAACTTATTTTTAATAACTCATGCTTTTCCTTTTCACCTTCTGGGCCTCTTAAATTTTGAAGGATTCTAATTTGAGCACTATTGTCAGAAGTGTATACTATAGATTTTATCTTAACTTCAGCATAAGAACCAGCATTTTTATACTTACTACTTTGGGTTTTGAATTTATTAAAGATGTCTGAACTAGGGGAAGAAAATAGTCGAACAATTTTACGATCAGAGTTGTGAGTTCTGACGTTATAAGACTTAAAGGAGGTCACGAATTGAGTAATAAAATACTCCTTGGTAACCTCCTTACTAGTATATTCTTTGTTATCCTTCATACTAATAAGGGTTGCGATACCGGTCTTTTCTTCAATTTCCACGACATACGGCTCTAAGGATTTAGAGGCCGTGACATATTTAACGAATATCATGGCAAAAGAGATAGATATTAAGCATGCTATTACCATAAGTAACAAGATGTTTCTTTGCACTACAACCGTGACGTAACGATCATAATACCAACTCTTAATCTTAACTTCCTTTTGTTTCTTTCTTTTCATTCTTAATAATTTAAGTACACTACTATACTCTATAAAATATATATTGTAATGATAAGATAAATAAAACTCACTAACTTTTTGGAAAAAATATAATTATACCAATTTCCATCTTTAAAATAGTTTTTTTGAAGTATTTTTATTCACTAGCTCCAACTTTATCAAGTAATCCTTAAGAACTGAGTAAAAATATCCTGAACAATAAACTTTGATATTGTTTACGGGAGTTTTATTATTTATATTGCCTACTATCTATCTTGACAAAGGCGCCATCTAACAAATCCTTTGTAAATTTATTCCTTATATTGGAAGACTCACATGACAATAGAATGGAAAAAACTCTCTTATCATTCCTAACTGCAGCGCTGATTAGATTAAAGCCAGATATCGATGTAAAACCAGTTTTCATACCTTCTGCACCAGGATAAGTCAACAAAACATCATTATGACTTTTAAACTTTTTATCAAAAATTTCTATTTCTTTTATACCAAAAATTTCATAATAATCAGGAAAATCATTTTTTACGGATATAATTAATTTTTTTAAATCATAGGCAGTAGTATATTGATTAGAATCATGTAAACCAGAAGCATTTCTAAAATTTGTATTATACATCCCAAGTTCCATAGACTTATTATTCATCATCTTAGCAAACTCCCATTCACTACCAGCAACCGACTCAGATAACGTTACTGCAGCGCCATTAAGTGACTTGATAATCATACCATATAAAGCATCTTTGACAGTAATAGTGTCGCCAATTTTTAAGTGTAGTGTTGTAACCTTGTTAACATAAGATATAAAATTTCCTCTGGCAGAAACTTTTAAAATCTGATCTAAAGATAATTTTTTATTTTCAATAGCTTCAAACGTCAAATACGCTGTCATTATCTTTACTAAGGATGCGGGAAATATTTTTTTATTAGCATCTTTCTCTCTAATATTAAAATAATCATTCTCCGAAAATACTAGCAATGTATGGGAGTCGTTGCAGCTATTAATGCTATTTTTTACTTTATCATCATCAGACATGATGTGATTAGAATCATTAGCCGCCACTGCGAAGCAAAACAATGAAATAGCAAAAAAAAATACACATAAAAAAAACTGACTAATTGAAAATTTTGACATAAATAAATCTAGGATTGCGTAAAGTGTGGTGCTAATAAAGCTGAAGAGATATTTTGATAATTAGCATTACCTCTCCATGTTTCCTAAGGATTTTTTCAACGAGTCTACAAATATAGTTCTGCGTTATAAAAGACTTTAACTAAGCTATTTATTAAATTCAATTTCTAACATCATTCTCGCTCTTTTTTTTATCCCATCTGAAGTAGTTCCGCTATCAAATAGTGCTTTAAATAAATCTTTAGATTCTTTATACTCCTTAATTTTCCAAAGATATATGGCTTCCTGCTCGATAATGTGATTCTTTAAATTTGACGAACTCCCCTTAATTCTACTTATGTTAGCTATTATGTTGTATTTTTTATCGTCTTGAAATTCCACTAAATGTCTAATAGCTAATAAACCGGCATATTCCTTAAAAAAATCATCATATTCTTTGCTATTATTGATAGCTAAATATAAATCTATAGCCTTATCAATCTTACCTTCCTTGGCTAAAATTTTAGCATATTGCATTGAAGCAATAAACTTAATACCAGAAGAATTACTCTGATCAACCAATGCTTTTAACCTATCAATATCAACAGTTTTATCTAAAAACAAACCCTGGAGTATTACGGAATATTTTTGATTAATATTTTTATTATAAAAATAATTCCCAACATAGGAGGTTGCTACTAAAATGAGTATAAATAGAATAGAAAATATTTTTATCCGATTGTTTCTGTAAAAATTTAGCAGCCCCAAAGTAAAGGCTTCAATTCGAGCTTCTTTTCGAATCTGATCTAATTCACTCATTGATAATTAAATATATGATTAGTATGATGGCTTTTTAACTTTAAGAAGAGATTGTTAACTAAAAAAATAAGTAAGTCAATATGTCAAAAATAGAATCCATTACCGCAAGAGAAATTCTTGATTCCAGAGGGAACCCAACATTAGAAGCGGATGTAATTTTAGAAGATGGTGCAATTGGCAGGGCTTCAGTTCCAAGTGGCGCCTCTACCGGTAGCTTAGAAGCTTTTGAACTTAGAGATAATGACAAAAATCGTTATTTAGGACGAGGAGTATTAAAGGCCAAAAAAAATGTTAACGAAATAATTTCTAAGGAACTAATTGGCGAATCAGTGTTTAATCAAAACAGATTAGACAACATTATACTAAAAATTGATGGTACAAAAAATAAATCTAACCTAGGTGCTAATGCCATTTTAGCGGTATCTTTAGCTATAGCTAAAGCTGGAGCAAACTCTCTTAAATTACCCCTTTTTCAATATATTTCACAAAATATTTTAAATAATGAATTGTCAGATTTAATGCCGATTCCGATGATGAATATTTTAAATGGCGGAGAGCACGCTGACAATAAAATTGATATTCAAGAATTTATGGTAATACCAATTTCAGCAGAAACAGTTTCTGATGCCATCAGAATGGGGGCTGAAATTTTTCACAACCTTAAAATAATTCTTAAAGAATCTGGTCACAACACCAATGTTGGTGATGAAGGCGGTTTTGCTCCAAACTTAGACTCTGCCGAAGAAGCTTTAGATTTCATCTCTAAGGCAATAATAGCTTCTGGTTACAAGATTGAAAAAGATGTTGTTTTTGCACTTGACATTGCTTCTACTGAATTTTATAAAAATGGCAAATATAACCTCAAAGGTGAAGGTAAAATTTTGAATTCTGAAGAGTTAATTAAGTATTATCAAAATCTTTGTGATAAATATCCAATTATTTCCATTGAAGATGGAATGGCTGAAGATGATTTTGATGGCTGGAAACAAATGACCCAAATTCTAGGAGATAAAATTACCCTAGTTGGTGATGATTTATTCGTAACCAATAAAGAAATTTTACAAAAAGGTATTGATCAAAAAATGGCTAATGCAATCTTGATTAAAGTCAATCAAATTGGCACATTGACAGAAACCTTAGAAACAATTAAATTAGCCCAAGACAATAACTACAAAACAATTATTTCTCATAGATCAGGAGAGACTGAGGATAGTACTATTTCTCAT
Organism: uncultured Rickettsiales bacterium; assembly: GCA_905478165.1. Taxonomy (GTDB): domain Bacteria; phylum Pseudomonadota; class Alphaproteobacteria; order Rickettsiales; family UBA1997; genus CAJQHK01. Next base: position 26,919 of record CAJQHK010000015.1, read on the forward strand.
ATCGCCATCGCCACCAATGCTGGACAAATTAAAACTGGCTCTCTATGCAGATCCGACAGAACAGCAAAATATAACGAATTAATCAGAATAGAAGAGTTTTTTTATTAAAAATTACAATTCAATTAAAAAAAATATTTCTTATTTTTTACTTTAAAATACTCTAGAGAAATCTCGTTACTCCTGAAATTTTTAAAATTAAATTTAAAAAATTAATTTTTAGCAATAATGCTAAAACTCGTAGCAAAAAATAATCAGATGACTAGTAAAATAAATTACAAAATAGAAATTCTTGCAGGGCTAACCGTCGCGCTCGCCCTCGTTCCAGAAGCGGTGGCCTTCTCATTTGTTGCAGGGGTTGAGCCTCTTGTCGGTCTTTACGCCGCTTTTTTAGTTGGATTAATTACCGCAACTTTTGGTGGTAGACCGGGAATGATTTCTGGTGCAACTGGAGCTCTAGCAGTTGTTATGATTAGTTTAGTTAAGGATCATGGTGTAGAATATCTCTTTGCAACCGTAATATTGATGGGCTTAATTCAGGTTATTTTTGGATTTCTTCGATTTGGAAAATTTATTAAAATGGTACCCTACCCGGTAATGCTTGGCTTTGTTAATGGCTTGGCTATTGTAATTTTCCTTTCACAATTATCTCAATTTAAAATAATTGATAATCTTGGTAATGAAAATTGGATGAGCGGTAATTTATTATATACTACTTTAGGGTTAGTATTATTAACGATCGCCATCATTAAATTTTTACCAAAAATTACCAAAATAATTCCTGCGCCCCTAGGAGCTCTTCTATTTATCTCTTTAGTGGTTATTTTGCTCGACCTTCCTTCGAAAAATGTTGGTGATTTGGCTGATATCTCAGGATCTCTACCTGTTTTTAATATTCCCGCAATTAGCTATGACCTAGAAACTCTAAAAATTATCTTACCCTATTCTTTAATTTTAGCTGCTATTGGATTAATCGAATCCTTGTTGACCTTAACCCTAATTGATGAAATTACTCAAACTAGAGGCAGAAATAGCAAAGAATGTGTAGCTCAAGGCGCCTCCAACATTGTTACTGGATTTTTTGGCGGTATGGGTGGTTGCGCCATGATTGGACAAAGCATGATCAATATCAAATCTGGAGGTAGGAGTAGAATCTCTGGTATTGCGGCTGCCCTATTTTTACTCTTCTTTATTTTGTTTGCCTCAGATTTAATTGCAAAAATTCCAGTTGCCGCATTAACTGGGATCATGATCACCGTTGTCATTGGAACTTTTGAATGGTCCAGCTTTAGAATTATCAAAAAAATTCCAAAATCCGATGCTTTTGTATTGATTTTAGTTTCAATTGTCACGGTATTTACAGATCTAGCTATCGCCGTAATTATTGGGGTCGTAGTTTCAGCCTTAAATTTTGCTTGGCACAATGCTAAAAGCCTTTATGCCGTAATCGAAAGTAAAAAATCTAAAAAAACTTATATTCTTCATGGTAATTTATTTTTTGCATCAATCTTTACTTTTAAAAAAATATTTGATCCAAAAAATGATCCAAAAGATGTTACAATCGATTTTAAATATTCTAGAGTTTGGGATCATTCAGCTTTACAAGCAATTGACGAATTAGCTGAAAAATACATGGACTTAAATAAAAAATTACATCTTTTACATTTAAGTGAAGATTGTAGAAATTTACTTGATAAGGGTAGTAAATTTGTTGAAAAGGATTCAAATGAAGACCCTCATTACAGAATTATAGTTGACTACCAAACCGCAGAAAGCATAGAGCATAAAAAAAACATTGAAAAACAAGTTTAAAATTAATGTCAGTTTTCATGGTTCTGAATTTTTAATAGTGAGGACCCTAACTCAGAAGCCCCAGAACTCTTTGGGTCAGAAATTTATGATAATTTTTAACCAAAAAAAGAAGTCTAAATGTTGTGTCATAGGTAAAATTCAGCATAATAGGTATTCGTGACGAGAGTCAAATAAGAATTGATAATTTCTCAATACATTCAACCTCCCTACCCTCATTATCCCAAATATAAGAAATTACGGCTAAATAATCTATTTTATTTTCTATTAATGTCTGACAATTTTTGTCATTTATACCGCCAATTGCAACCAAAGGAATGTTAGTGATATTTTTACAATACTTAATTAAATCAACATCTGGCCTAGCAGTTGTTTTTTTGGTTTTAGTTGGGAAAAACGCTCCAAGAGATATATAATCAACACCACTTTCAGCAGCCTTGTGAATGAGACCCTTATCATCATAACAACTGACGCCAATAAGAAAATTTTTTGGCTTTTGCAACATAACTTCTTTTAAGATAGCATCTGACCGCCCCAAATGGGCACCATCCGCCCCCACTATAACTGCCAAATTAAATCTGTCATTTAATACAAATTTTACTTTATATTTACGACAAATATCTTTAACCTTTTTAGATATTGCAATTACATCTTGATCCTCATAGTTTTTTAATCTTAATTGAAATAAAGAAACCAACTTTGTTGCTAAAATATTCTCTAATTTTAAAAAAAAACTATTTTCGATCTTGCTTGGACTAATTAGGTAAATTTTTGTCATCAAAATATCATAAATTGCTAAATTACATTAAATATTTAACAGTTATTTTTATAATAATCTTCAGCAACAATATTTTTGCCAAAGACATACCTATCTCTAAAAAATTATGGAATATTGAATTAAATAATAAAGAAAAAAAAGTAATAAAAAATATTTTTAAAAAAATAGAGCAAAAAAAATACAAAAAAGCCCTAGACTCCTCTAAGAAATTTCATAATTCAGACTTTCATGAAGCCTTTGAAGGTATAATTTATCGCAACAAGATATCAGAGCTTAATATAGATAAAATAAACTCAATTACAAAAAAATATCCATTTTTTAATCAAAGAGTCATCAATAATATTAAAGAGAAGTATATTATTGACAATAACTTGCCCTATGAAGAAATTAAACAAAAATATCTAACCTATCACAGTTCTAAAAATAAGAACTTCCTTATATATCTGATCGAAAAAAAGTCAAAATTTTATCAAACAAACGATTATAATTTAGACTTCATAAAAACAGATATCAAAAATAGAGTAAAGCATATTTGGCTAGATTACAGCTTTTCTGAACAAGAAATAGTAGATTTTCTTGGTAAATATGGTAATTTTTTAGAAAAATCAGATCATCTTGTAAAAATTAAAAAATTATTTTGGCAGGGCAAAAATTCATTTTTAAAATCTAAAAAATTATTTGACTTAATTTCTGATGATGAGGAAAAGCTTTTTTCAGCCATAATTAAAATTAACAAAAACCCCAAAAGCTTAAGAAAAATCTTATTATCAATACCAAGAAAATATAGGTCTGAAGAGGTCTTATATTATCACAGAGTGCAATGGCTTAAGAAAAATAACAAAAAAGATCAAGCTGTAAAATTACTATTAAAAGCTCCAATAGATAGTTCAGAGCCTGAAAAATGGTGGTCTTTACGCAAATTATACGGCAGAGAGTTGCTAAAAGATAAGAGAAAATTATCTTACAAAAAATCCTACAAGATAATATCTAATCATGGATTAAAACCAGGAGGGGACAAATATGCTGATGCCGAATGGACTGCAGGATGGATCGCTCTTAGATTCTTAAATAACCCAGAGGTAGCATATGATCATTTTAGCAATTTATACAAAAATGTTAACTACCCTATTAGCATTTCAAGAGCGGCTTACTGGCTTGCAGAAGCAACAGATGGTGATGAAAAAAAATCTATATGGTATCAAGTGGCAATGAGATATCCTACGTATTTTTATTCTCAAATTGCTTACAGTAAATATAAAAAACTTAAAAATATTCAAACCAATTCGGATGTATTTTTACCTCCAGACCCGATATTTAATGAAGAAAATATTAAGAATTTAAAAGATAATACCGCGCTAAAAATCTCAATACTTTTTGCAATTAACAACCAAACAGAAAATGCTGAATTTATTTTAAAAGAACTAATTTCACAAATTAACAATAAGGGAGATATAGCCTTGATTATCGAGTTATTAGCTCAAATTGATAACAGTAAATTAAGTTACGATATTTTTAAATATCTGTCGGAAAAAAATATATTCTTCATAACAAAGCAATTTAAAATCATTGAACATGTTGAGGGTAAAAACAAATCTCTAATACACTCCCTAATAAAGCAAGAAAGTGGATTTTCTCAATCTGCAATCAGCTCTGTTGGAGCAGTTGGGTTTATGCAATTGATGCCTTATACAGCAAAAAAAGTCGCAGAAAGAATGAAAATTAAATATGATCCTAAAAAATTAAAAAGATCTGTTCGATACAATATTAAATTAGGATCATTTTATATTAACTCGCTATTAGAGAAATTTAACAGCTCGAAAATTATGGCAATTGCATCTTACAATGCCGGCCCAAGCTCTGTAAACAGGTGGGTTAAAGAATTTTATGATCCAAGAAAATCTCAAGATATCGACAAGGTTGTAGATTGGATTGAGTTAATAACATATCATGAAACAAGAAATTATGTTCAAAGAATAATGGAAAACTTAATAATTTACGAATATTTACTTAATAAGGATTAAACTATGATAACAAAATTCGATATGGATAAAATGGAGGAAGAATGCGGAGTTTTCGCTATTTACAACAACATAGATGCCGCAATTAATACTACATTAGGACTACATGCCTTACAGCATAGAGGTCAAGAATCCTGTGGAATAGTCTCTTCTGATGAGAAGGAATTCTATATTCACCTTGCTAAAGGCTTGGTATCAGATAATTTTAGCAATCAATCAATTGTTGACAAATTAATCGGAAACAAAGCTATTGGTCACGTCAGATACTCAACCGCTGGTAAAAAAAACACTAGAAACCATCAACCAATATTTGCTAATTTTAGCTTTGGTGACTTAGCGATTGCTCATAATGGTAACCTAACTAATGCAAAAACTTTAAAGAAAGATTTGGTAAAAAAAGGCGCCATCTTCCAATCATCAATGGATACCGAGGTCATTATCCACCTAATTGCATTGAGCAAAAAAGAAACCATCAAAGAAAGAATAATAGACGCTCTAAGCCAAGTTAAAGGAGCCTTCTCTTTAGTAATAATGCTTAAAGACCAAATTATCGCAGTTAGAGATATTAATGGCGTTAGACCTCTGATTCTAGGTAAATTAGGAGATTCTCATGTGGTTGCGAGTGAAAGTTGCGCTCTAGACATTATGGACGCCAAATTAGTTAGGGATATCAAAAAAGGTGAGATGATTATTATTGATAAAAAAGGTGTCTATAGTGAATTCCCGTTTGAAAATGGAATATCAAAATTTTGCATTTTTGAATATATTTATTTTGCTCGTCCAGATAGCTTTATCGAGGGAAAAAATGTCTATGATATCCGAAAAAACATAGGAATGGAATTGGCAAAAGAAGTAAAAATTGAAGCTGATATAGTTGTCCCCGTACCAGATTCTGGAGTTTCTGCAGCTATTGGGTATTCAATCGCCTCTAATATTCCATTTGAACTAGGCATAATTAGAAATCACTATGTCGGCAGAACATTCATTGAGCCAACAGACAAAATTAGGCATTTCGGAGTAAAATTAAAGCACAATGTCAACAGGGACCTAATAAAGGGTAAAAGAGTCATCTTGGTTGATGATTCTATTGTCAGAGGGACAACATCTAAAAAAATTGTCAAAATGGTTAGAGATGCCGGCGCTAAAGAAGTATTCTTATTGGTTGCTAGCCCACCAACAACAGGATCTTGCTTTTATGGCATAGACACTCCAGATGACAAAAATTTAATTGCCAACAAATTATCAAAAGAAGAAATAGCGAGAGAAATAAAGGCAGATAGGGTTGAGTATATATCCATAGACGGCTTATATAACGCAATTAGCAAATCAAAAAGAAACAATGACCAGCCACAATATTGCGATGCTTGTTTTAGTGGCGACTATCCAATCGCTCTAGAAGATAAATTAAATGAAGATCAAATTAATGAATAGTCTAGAATTATTAATTGCTTTTCGCTACTTAAGGTCAAAAAGAAAAGAAGGCTTTATATCTGTCATCACCTTATTCTCATTTATAGGAATTGTTATTGGAGTTGCCACCCTAATAATTGTTATGTCAGTTATGAACGGCTTTCATCACGAATTGGTTGGAAGAATTCTGGGTATTAATTCTCATATCACCATTGAGTCTACTCACAAATTAGGTATAAAAAACTATCCAGACATTGTAAAAAAAATTAAGGGGTTAAAAAATGTAAAATACATCAATCCCATGGTCGAAAGTCAGGTCATGTTCAGTTCTCCGTCTGGATCTTTTGGTGGCTTAGCTAGAGGTATTAAGTCTCAAGATTTACAAGAAAAAAAATTAATCCGCGACAATTTAATATTAGGAGAATTTTACTCAGATAAAGATAAGGACAAAATTATTATGGGATCTAATTTAGCGCAAAATCTAAACCTTTCTGTCGGAGATCATGTCAAACTGATATCGGCAACAACAAATAAAACAATATTAGGATCAATACCAAGAATTAAAACATATCAGATTTCTGGAATATTTGAAACTGGCCTTTATCAATATGATCTAACCACAATCTTTATGCCATTTGAGGTTGCTCAAATTCATTTTAAACTTAGAAATTCAACATCTACTATCGAAATTCTTAGTAAGGATATTAATAATTTATCTGAATTAAAATATAATATTTACAAAATATTGGGAGAAGATTTAAACGGAGTCTATGTTCATGATTGGAAAGAATCTAATCGCTCATTTATCGACGCCCTAAAAATAGAAAGGACGGTTATGTTCCTTATTCTAACCTTAATAATTATAGTTGCCGCTTTCAACATAATTTCCAGCCTAATAATGTTAGTAAATGATAAGAAAAAAAATATTGCCTGCCTTAGGGTAATGGGTATGCATAAATCTGGTATTATTAAAATCTTTTTAATTTCTGGCGGTGTCATAGGGTTTTCTGGTACTTTATTGGGATTAGCTATCGGCATATTATTTTCAGCCAATATTAATTCAATTAAAGAATGGATAGACAATATGACAGAAAGCACTCTGTTTGACCCAACTATTTACTTTTTATCTAACCTACCTTCTAAAATATTTATATCTGATGTCGCTTTAGTTACCTCCATGTCGATATTAATATCTTTCTTAGCGACTATCTATCCAGCATTGAAGGCTAGCAAAACTAATCCATCAGAAATTTTGAAATAGACTTGAAAATTATCTACCCAAGATATATCATAACATAAGATTCTATTAAAAACTCGTAGTGATTATATTTTTTAGGAATTTTATCTAAAATTTATTAATTTTTAGCACAATTTGTAAATATTCTGCTAAATACCGACAAACTTATATTGCAAAATATTTTGTAATTAAAGGATTGTGTAAAAATAACTCATATTTTATTAAAATATTTTTTCTTTTGGATTTTATCTTTTATCACAGTCTTAGCCTAGCTACTTCAAGATTAAAAATGAAAAAAGGGAAAGATAAGGACAAAATATGAGTTACTTTTACACAGTCCTTAACGTAACCCAACCTTTCTTATAATTTTAAATGAGCAATAGCGCAAAAATGGCCACCCTAATATTACCAGATAATAAAAAAGTAAACCTACCTTACAAAGAAGCTACGATTGGTCAAAATGTTGTTGACATCTCCAACTTACTAAAGGAGGCCGATATTTTTACTTTTGATCCAGGATTCATGTCAACCTCTTCTTGCGAGTCAAAAATTACTTACATAGATGGTGAAAAGGGTATATTAAGACATAGAGGATACACAATAGAAGATCTAGCTGAAAAAAGTAACTATTTAGAGGTTTCTTATTTACTACTAAATGGAGATCTGCCCACGAAGGAAGAATATAAGGAGTTTTCTAGCAAAATTATCAGTAATTCCAGCATAGATGAATCTTTTTACAAATTTTATGACTCTTTGTCAGATAATTTACACCCAATGGCCATCCTATCGGCTTCTACAACATTAATTACAGGATTTTACCACAATTCCACAAAAAGCCTAACTGAGGAAGAAAGAAAAGAAATCTCTTGTAAAATTATTGCCAAAGTCCCTACCCTAGCAGCCTTTGCTTATAAAAAATCTGTTGGAGAAGAATTTATCCAACCTAATCCTGAACTTGGATTTGTAGAAAACATTATCTATATGTTCTTTGGCAAAAAAGATCAAGCTTACAAACCTAATCCAATCATGGCTGATGCTATGAATAAAATTCTTATATTACATGCTGATCATGAACAAAATGCATCAACCTCAACAGTTAGAATAGCAGGATCGTCTGGCACAAACCCTTTTGCAGCAATTAGTGCTGGTATCTCGTCACTATGGGGACCTTCTCACGGCGGAGCAAATGAAGCTGTAATCAATATGTTAGAAGAGATTGGTTCTGTAGAAAATATCCCAGAATTTATTGACAAAGCTAAGGATAAAAATGACCCCTTCAGATTAATGGGATTTGGTCACAGAGTTTACAAAAACTATGACCCAAGAGCAAAAGTATTAAAAAAATCTTGTGATGAAATATTACGGGAATTCCACGATGAAGATAACCAATTGTTACAAATTGCTGTTGAGTTAGAAAAGATTGCTCTTAACGACGACTACTTTATCAAAAGAAAATTATTTCCTAATGTCGATTTCTATTCTGGCATAATTTACAAAGCAATGGGAATACCTAATAGCTTTTTTACTGTTATTTTTGCTATCTCCAGAGTATCCGGATGGGTTGCTCAACTAAATGAGTCTATCTCCGATAAATTCTTTAAAATATCAAGACCAAGACAATTATATACAGGAGAAGTCAAGAGAAACTACGACAATAAATGATTAAAAAGTCTGAATTAAGGCACGCAAAAAAAATCCAAGATAACTCAAAAGATAAGGCTTATCTTAAAAAACCTTACGAATCATTAATACCAACCTTTTCGTATTACGACCCCTATACCATAATTACCAAAAATGGTGAGTTAATGCAAACCGTTAAAATAACCGGATTCAATAACGAGTTCGGCAATTCTGAATCAGTAAATTTAAGGGATATCATTAGAGCTGTTATAGGTGACAGAATAGATAGTAGCGAATTTGCTATTTGGCTTCACACGATCAGAAAAAAGAAAAATATCTTACCTAAGGGGAAATACAACAACTACGCTTCAAATTTAATAAATCAGGAATGGAACGAGGGTAATAACTGGTCAGATCAGTATATTAATGAACTCTACATGACAATCATTATATCTGGAGAATCTGCCTTTAAAAAAAACATATCCTCTTTTTTTCACTCCTTCTCTAGTAAGGCAATGAGTAGAGCCTACAAAGCTAATATAAAAATAAAATCCAAGAGGCTAAATGATATTATAGAGAATATATTAGAAGATATGAAAGACTTTGGAATTAAAAGACTCTCCATATACAAAAATAACGGCTCCTACTATTCTGGTCAAATGTCCTTTCTGTCAAAAATAGTCAATTTCACTGATGATAAACATGATCTAAAAGTAAGCTCGCTAGACAGTGATTTAACTGATTGTAAACTAGCTTTTGGTAATAGGGAGTTGGAAGTTATGGTTAATGACAAGGATCATTTTGGTGCCATTTTTTCCGTTAAAGAATATAATGAAGTATCTATTGGTTCGCTTGATAAATTTTTACAACTACCTCAAGAATTTATTATTACCCAATCCTTGTGTTTTACTGATCGACATAATGCTTTAGAAAAAATTAATTATCAAAATTATGTTCTTGAAGTAAGTCAGGACGAAGATATCAAATATTTTTCTGGATTAAATGACGAAATATTAAACGACAATAGAAAAGAAACCGACTTTTCTGGCCAACAAACAACCATCACCTTAATAAATGACACTAATAGAGGTCTAAAAAAAGACATCAAATCAGCATTATATACATTGCAAAAGTTAGGTCTCTCAATAATTCGTGAAGAACTATATTTAGAGCATTGCTTCTGGTCTCAAATACCAGGCAACTTTAAACTATTATCGCGAAAAAATGTCGTTAATTCATCAAAATTTGGTGGCTTTGCATCTCTACATAACTTTCCTGCGGGATCAATGAAAAATAATCATTGGGGAAATGCAATCACTATCTTTAGAACAATAGTTGGAACCCCGTATTTCTTTAATTTTCACCATAAAGATCGTGGTCATACAGTTATTGTAGGACCTATAAATTCAGGTAAGGCAGCTATAATGAATTTTTTACTATCTGAGACAAAGAAAATAAATAATAGATTATTTTATTTTAACTCCCACTCAGCATCAGAAATATTTATCAGATCTATTGGTGGTAATTATTTTTACCCAACAAATAACAAAAACAATCCTGAAGCTCTAAAAATAAATCCACTTAACTTAGAAGATAATGCAAATAATCAAGATTTTTTAGAAAGATGGTTTAATTATTTAATAAATTATGGTAGTAAAGTGCCAGATGAAGAGAGGGATCTTATCAAACCCATCATAAAACAAATATTCCAACAAAAAATTAGAAAACTCTCCCTAGCATCTGATTTATTTAAGGATAAGGCACCAAATATCTATAAAAAATTATCAATTTGGCATTCTGATGGTAAATATTCATTCATTTTTGATCATGAAAAAGAGAATGATATAAATATAAACCTTATTAATTCCGTATCTTTTTCAAAAATTTTACAAAATAAGGCACTTCTAATTCCAATATTTAGCTATCTTTTACATAAAATTGAAAATTCTTTAGATGGTTCTCCAACGATCATAGCGATTGATAAATCTATGCAGCTAATCAATAATTATGCAATAGCACCAACGTTAGATAACTTCTTAGAAAGGGTAGCTAAGAAAAATTGTATTGTGATTTTTTCAATTGATAGCGAAGAGGATATTGCCGACAATTATATTCAAAAAACCTTTCATGATAACATAACTACAAGTATATTTTTAGCAAACTCAATGAGTCATGATTACTATAAATCAATATTCAACCTCAATAAATATGAATTTGAGTTAATTGAAAAATTAGCAAATAATCAGAAATATTTCCTTCTCAAGCACCAAGATATATCAGTGGTTAGTGAAATTGATCTAAATAAGATGGGTAATACAAAATTCTTATTATCTGCTAATGAAGAAAGGCGTCAAGTAATGAGAAAAATAATATCAGAAAATGGTTTCAAACCAGAAATTTGGGTACCAAAATTTTTAGAAGATGTCCACTAAACAAACACATTCAGTTCCTACAACTCCCCCTAAGGGGGAGTCGAGGAACGTAGAGACTCGGTGGGGGTTCTCCTACCCCAAGATAAAAATTTTCCATCCTAACTAATACAACCCCCACCGAAGCAATAAATTGCTT
>CAJQHK010000016.1 GCA_905478165.1 uncultured Rickettsiales bacterium
GAGTAAAAAATAGGCAAATTTTCAGGAAAACGGAGAGGATTGGGGCAACTGGTATGGGCACATAAAAAGCCGCAAGAGTCCGCTAACACTGGGGCTAGAAGGGGTAATTGATTTCTAGAATTAACCCAATTTTCATGAGTTAGAGAATAGATGAATGGCTCCTCGGGAGGGATTCGAACCCCCGACCAATTGATTAACAGTCAACTGCTCTACCACTGAGCTACCAAGGAATATTAATGATTAGAAAATCAATTTTCTAAGATTATTTAAAAACAGTCAACTATTTTCTGAATAAAATTGAAATTTTATAATTAAGTTAAGCTTTAACTCCTAATTATAACCATTATTAACTTTAACTACGCAGTTATATGCAGAGTTAAAATGAACAATTAGCATAAAAGACTTTTATATGATTGAGGCAGTTTAATTTTTAAACAAGCTTCTCCTTAACTCTCTTTAAACAAAATTTAACATCTCTTTCAATATCAATGAATTTGACATTCTTAATACTGGACTTTGCAAATGCTATATAATAAAAATCAGGATTCATCATCTCCTCATTATCTCTAAAAATATGCCTCAACCTTCTTTTTATTTTGTTTCTAAATACAGCATTTCCAACTCTTTTTGTAACGACATAACCAATATAACAAATATTGTCACCAATTAGGTCTGCATCATCAACCTTCTGACAAGTGACAATAATATTCTTTGAAAAATATTTAATATTACTCTTGGATATTCTTAAAAAATCTTCTCTTTTTTTTATAGTTACTAAGGTCATTATTGGAACTTTGATAACAATTAAGTCAAGTTATATATATTACCTTCAAGTTATTTCATGTCCCTAAAAAAACTTAAGATCAAACTCAATATGCAAAATCCACGCGAAAATTAATGGGTCCAAACAATCTTTGACTGCTTTGATAAGGAACTATATTAGGGATACATAAAAATTAATATGTAGTTAAACTTTGTTATTGGTACAATAATGTTGATTATGAATTTCAAGATAACTCCTTTTTACGGGAGTTACTTGAATATAATTTTTTAAAATATAAATTAATTATCCATTATTAGCTTTCTTATCATCATCGCCCTCATTTACCTCTTCATATTCAGCTTCGACGACATCATCATTTGCACCACCCTTCTTAGAACCTTCTTCAGATCCAGAAGGGTCAGTGGCGGCACCAGACGACTCTTGTTGCTCCTTGTAAATAGCTTCACCCAACTTCATAGAGGATTGAGTTAGTTCGTCAGTTTTTGATTTAATTTCATCGGCTTTAGAATCCTCTTTGGCAATAAAATCCTTAAGATCTTTGATTTTATCTTCAATGTCAGACTTTATAGATTCGTCAATTTTATCCTTATGTTCTGCGAGACTTTTTTCAGTAGAATAAATTAAACTATCAGCATTATTTTTAGCTTCAATTAATTCCTTCTTCTCCTTATCAGCCTCACTATTAGATTCGGCATCCTTTATCATTTTTTCAACCTCTTCATCAGATAAACCTCCAGAAGATTGAATTTTAACGCTATGCTCTTTACCGGTCGCCTTATCTTTAGCAGATACATTTACCACGCCATTAGCGTCAATATCAAAAGTAACCTCAATTTGTGGCATACCTCTTGGAGCAGGAGCAATACCCTCGAGATTAAACTCGCCAAGCAATTTATTGTGCGCAGATAATTCTCTCTCACCTTGAGCAACTTTAATAGTTACTGCCGTTTGATTATCAGCATAAGTAGAAAAAACCTGACTCTTATTAGTTGGAATAGTTGTATTTCTGTCAATTAATCTAGTAAATACACCGCCAGCAGTTTCAATACCAAGAGACAATGGAGTGACGTCTAGAAGAAGAACGTCCTTAACATCTCCCTGTAAAACACCAGCTTGAATAGCGGCACCAAGAGCAACAACCTCATCTGGATTCACACTCTTATTTGGCTCTTTTCCGAAAAACTTTTTAACCACTTCGATAACTTTTGGCATTCTGGTCATACCTCCAACCAAAACGATTTCATCGATATCTTTTGCCTCTAAATTAGCATCTTTCAAAGCTTTTTTACAAGGTTCCATTGTGCGATCCAATAGATCATCAACTAATTTTTCTAATTTTGCCCTAGTTAATTTGATGTTTAAATGTTTTGGACCAGAAGCATCAGCAGTAATATAAGGTAAATTAATTTCAGTTTCTGTGGTTGAAGAAAGTTCAATTTTTGCCTTTTCAGCAGCCTCTTTTAACCTCTGAAGAGCTGAAGGATCTTTTGATAAATCAACTGAACAATCTTTTTTAAATTCTTCTTGCAAAAATTCTAAAATTCTCATATCAAAATCTTCACCACCAAGAAAAGTGTCACCATTAGTTGATTTTACTTCGAATACACCATCACCAATCTCAAGAATCGAAACGTCAAATGTACCACCACCAAGATCATAAACCGCAATAGTTTGACCCTCCTTCTTATCAAGACCGTAAGCAAGTGCAGCGGCAGTTGGCTCGTTAATGATTCTCTTTACATCAAGTCCTGCGATTTTACCAGCATCTTTTGTTGCTTGTCTTTGAGAGTCGTTAAAATATGCAGGAACCGTAATTACAGCCTCTGTTACCTCCTCACCAAGATATTTTTCAGCAGATTCCTTCATTTTTGTTAAAATTATTGCAGAAATTTGACTTGGAGAATATTTTTCACCTTTAACTTCTACCCAAGCATCACCATTGCTAGATTTAACAATTTTATATGGCACCAACTCTTGATCTTGTTGAGTCTTTGGATCTTTAAAACGACGACCAATTAATCTCTTAATACCAAAAATTGTATTTTCTGGATTAGTTACAGCTTGTCTTTTTGCTGGATCACCAATAACTCTTTCGTCAGAATCTTTAATAAAACCAACAATTGAAGGTGTAGTCCTATTACCCTCTATATTTTCAACAACTTTTGCCTCAGAACCCTCCATAATTGCTACACAAGAATTTGTAGTTCCTAAATCAATACCTATTATTTTTCCCATTTTAAAAAATTAAATAAATTAAAAACGTTATTCATATTTATTTTATTAAGTAATTAAATACCTTAAAAAAATAAAATAACTTACCAATATACTATCTATATAGTTACTTTTTAAGAAACAACAAGGCATAAATCAATTAAAATCTTAACTTATACCAAAATTAACCTTAAAATAAACAATATATTAAAATATTTTTACCTGTCATTTATAAAAAATGACCGGAATATGTCCGTATTTCACAAGTATTTTTGTAGATGATAGGTAAAAAGATCAAAATAAGATTGTTTAGTTTTTTAACATAGTTTTTAAGGTGGGTCTTAGTATTATGCCAGAAGATACCTTGAAATAAGAAATATATCAAAATATTTCTTACCTAATATTTGCAAAAAATAACTGGAAGATGTCAGTATTGTACCAAAAAATTATAAAATTTAGATAAGAGTTCATCTAAAAAAACTATTTCAGTTGCAAAAAACTCTACTTAAGTATTAGAAGCATTATTACCAAGAATTTTATAATCATCTACCAATATAGAATCATATAAAGCGCTCTCACTCTCCTTCAGCATATCAAACTCATATTGGGAAATGATACTGTTACGCAAGGCGTCATCAAGTAACAATTTTATTGGTTTTTTTGGCAACTTCTTATTCTTAATAGATAATTTAATTCTATCTCTAGATTTAATAGTTTTCTCATATAAAGATACGGCATTTTCTAACCTACCTAAAACCTCACTTTTATCTTCTGGCAAGTAAATCCCTGACGTCAATTTATCTTTTAAAGATCCAGATTTGCAATATTGTTCAACAATAGAACTTTCCTCTACATCTTTTGAGCCAAAAGAAAATGGATTCACCTTAAATAGCAAATAAAATGGCGCAATACTTATTTTTAATAGTGGGTTTGTAAATAAGTTTTTAAATATACCACTAAAAGCATGATCTATACTCAACAAGAGATCATCCAAAATATATCTTACAAATTTTTCCTCCTTAAAATTTCCACCATCACACTGATATTTCTTTAAAACACAGACAGAAAGATACATATATGATAAAATATCGCCAAATCTAGAGTTTATTTTCTCCTCTCTTTTGATGTTACCGCCAAATTTTATAATAGCCAAATCAGCAAAATAAGCAAAAGAAGCGGAGGCCCAAGCTAACTTTCTTTCATATCTGGCAGTAAGACCAAACATTCTGCTCGGAATATGACAATATCCACGAGTGAGTGACAATAATATCATTCTTACCTTATTACGGATGATGTAACCAAAATGAGCAGATAAGTATAAATCAAAACCTCTTAGATCATTGTTTTGCAAAGCTTCATTCTCACGATAAAGATATGGATGACACATAATAGCACCCTGCCCAAACTGAATTAAACTACGAGTAATTATATTGGATCCCTCAACAGTTACTCCGATTGGCGCAGAAAAATAGGCATTAGCAAGTAAGTTTCGTTTACCCCTAATAATACCAGCTCCAGCCGCAATATCCATTGCATCCTTAGTGATGTCACGAAACATTTCTGTTGCATGATATTTGGCAATAGCAGTAACAACCGCTGGCTTAGCTCCAGAATCAACCGCTCCAGCAGTAAAACATCTAAGGGCATCTAATGTATAGGTTTTAGCAAATATTCGAGCCAGAACCTTTTCAATTGATCCAAACTTTACTATAGGTAGGCCAAATTGATGTCTAATAAAGGCATAGTTAGAAATATACCTGGAAATCACTTTTGCACCACCAGAGCTAGTAGAAGGAAGTGATATTCCACGACCAGCAGCTAGAGATTCCATCAACATTTCCCAACCCTTTCCAACTCCATCCATACCTCCAATTATAGCGTCAATAGAAACTATAACATTCTTACCATCAATTGGAGAATTAATAAAAGGTGTAGCCAATGGATCGTGCCTTCTACCCTGAACAACACCTTCAGTTTTGTGGGGTATTAAGGCGCAATTAATGCCAAGATCTTCACCTCTACCTAGTAAATTATCAGGATCTTTTAATTTAAAAGCAAGGCCGATAACCGTTGCTACAGCACCAAGAGTAATATATCTCTTACTCCAATTTAATTTAATTTTAATAGCATCCTCCGAATCTTTAAATAAAACCCCATAAGAAGAAATCGATGCTGCATCACTACCAGCATTCGCTTCAGTCAAGGCAAAACAAGGAATATCAACTCCAGAAGCTAGCCTAGGTAAGTAATATTCTCTTTGCTCCTTAGTACCATAATGCAACAATAGTTCAGCAGGCCCTAAAGAGTTTGGTACCATAGCAGTAATTGCAAGAGGAGCAGACCTAGAAGATAACTTCTCAATAACAGAACTATGACCAAAAGCGGAAAACTCTAAACCTCCATACTCTTTTGGAATTATCATACCAAAAAACCTATTTTCTTTTAAATATTTCCAAACCCTTGGAGGTAAATCTCCCTTACTATAAATTTCTTCATCATCAGAAATTCTACACAATTCCTCAACCTCATTGTCAATAAAACTTTTTTCATCCTTAGAAAGAGAGGGATATTTTTCAGCAAATATCTTTTTAAAGTTAGGTTTTCCTGAAAATAACTGACCATCAACCCATACAGTACCAGACTTCAAAACTGTTAATTCAGTTTTTGAAATATTAGGTATTAAGTTAGCAAACTTAATAAATAAGAAAATTGGTAAAGTAATCAGGTTCCGACGAAATACAGGAATACTAATAACTAAGGTTAAAACAATGTACCAAACAAAAGAGATTAAATCAGGCTGAAATTGAATCAAAATAGGTAAACCTATCAATAGCCAAGAAAATATTGAAAACTGATTGTAGGCAAAAAATATTACCGCAAATAACAATATCCAATTAAAATATGGAATAAAATTAAAGAGATCGATTGCACCTGGTATAGAAGAGTGAAAATTCTGACCTAAATGATCTAAATATAATAAAAATTTATCTAAAATAAGAACTAAGAAATTCATAATTAAGTGATTTATTTATTTTTAAATAATATTTAACATAGTAGTAATAATCAGACCACAAATGTAGCATTAATATATGTTGCCAAAAAGAACGCCCAACTAAATCATAACAATAATTTATAAATATATTTAATACCAGTTCCTATCTAATAGCGAGATATTTAGGTAAATTAGTTTTTGTTAAAAATTTATACTCAATATCAGGGTGTATTTAGCTAAAAACAAGAAGTATAAACGCTCTATTATATATGGAAAGTAGCGCAACACCAATTATCATTTAAAAATAGATAATTTAGCAAGATATTTTATATCATAATTAGCATAAACTTACAAACTAAAGCACACTCATTGTTTATTTACCTTAAATAGTGAAGAGGGTTTTTATAAAAAAGTTTTGGTATCATTTTATATTGTTCTATTAAAAAATCAAAGGGAGTTTTAAATTTTAAAGTCTTCAGTCTTTTTGAAAAATTATATGTGGATATAAAGATCTATCGCATCTAGTAAAATCTGACTCAATCCTAAAATTCTTAATCATCAAATTAATCAAAACTCCCAATAAAAAATTTATACATAATAAGCTACCAGAAGAAGGGAGAAGAAAGGAAATCGATATGAGATTAAGCAAATTAAATATCTTAACAATATAGTTGATCAAGATCATAGATTTATTAAAAAAAGAAATAAACCTATGTTAGGATTTAAGAATTTTCATTCAGCAAAAAATACTATCTCAGTTATTTAGAATATTAGAATGATTCAAAAAGGATAGGTATTTAGATTTAATATAAAGAAATCTGTTTTTGAGAATTATGCTACTCTTATGGCGTAACGTGTCTAAAATTGGATATTTGTGTCTGTGGTTTGTAGGTGCAACAGAGCCTGTAGAATACGCACCATAAATCTGAAATATTAATGTAACGATATTGAATTTTAAAACTAGATGTGGCTTTTAAATTGCTTTGATTTATTTTGCAGTAATTTGCTACATTATTCAAGGCTATGATACAAATAATTAAATTTTACTCTCAATATCTCTAACAATGTCTTGAAATAAATCAGTCTCGTAATTGTCATGAACTGACTGCATAACGGCCGTAATTCTTTCAAGACCCATGCCAGTGTCAATTGATTTTTTTGGAAGAGATGTTATGTCACCATTTATATCTTTTAAAAACTCCATAAAGACTAAGTTCCAAATTTCAACAAATCTATCGCCATCTTCATCTTTTGAACCAGGGACGTCACCAAAAATATGCTCTCCATGATCATAAAAAATTTCAGAACATGGTCCGCAAGGTCCGGAATCACCCATTGACCAAAAATTATCATCAGTAGAGATCTTAATAATTTTTTTATCTGGTAAGTTACTAATCTTTTTCCACAAATTAAAAGACTCTTCGTCAGTATGGTAAATTGTAACCAATAACTTTTCTTTCGAAATTTTTAAATCATTAGTTAAGAAATCCCAAGCATAAAAAATTGCCTCCTCCTTAAAATAATCTCCAAAAGAAAAGTTACCAAGCATTTCAAAAAAAGTATGGTGTCTTGATGTAAAGCCTACATTAGCAAGATCGTTGTGCTTACCACCAGCTCTTACGCATTTTTGCGAGGTTGCAATTCTTGAAAATTCAGACTCCTCCAAAAAAGAAAAGTAATTTTTAAATGGAACCATCCCAGCATTAATAAACATCAAGGTTGGATCTTTTTGAGGTACCAATGGTGAAGAATCTAAGATTTTATGACCATTTTTAGCAAAATAGCTTAGAAATCTTGCTCTAATTTGATCTGAGGATATCATTAGCGATATAAAGAATATTGTAGTATTTTAGCCTAAAAAGTTAGTAATACCAAAGTTTATCTTAAAATATTTTGATAAAATTATTAGTTTTCAAATTAAGATGCCATTTCTTAAAATAGCTATAAATTATTAAAAAACGGTCCCAATATAAATAATAGAGGATCCCCTTCATAATACGTTATGTAGCAAAGAATTTTAAGGTTAAAATTTAAAAAACTGATGTCATATTAAGGTTTATACTTAGATTTTGTTAATGATTTTTGTTATAAAAGAAAAGGATTGATGACATCACTGCAGGAGATTTTAATAATTTACAGAAAAAGTTAGATAAAAAAACTAGAGTTTACATAAGAGCAAAATACGTCTTAAAAAACTATGTTAAAAAATTAAACAATTTATTTTTATCTAACATCAATAAAAAAAGCTTCATGAAATATGGGTATATTACTTGTCTTAAGATGAGTTTTAACATAAGATACTTCGGTATAAAATCGATAAACAATTTAACCTTATTCTCTTATAATTTAACTTTAAAAGGTAGTTTTAAATATAATGTGCCTCTTAATTTACAGAATCCTATCTCAACAAGACTAATTAGAGATTTTTTCTCTAATCCTTGCGGCCTTACCCGTTAGATTTCTTAAATAATACAACTTTGATCTGCGAATTACACCCTCTTTTAAGAGCTTAATCTCAGCAATAACTCCAGAATAAAGAATAAATTTTCTCTCAACACCAATATTACCACTCATCTTTCTAATGGTAAAGGTAGCAGAAAAATTATTAAAACTTTTACTTCTAGCAATCACAACACCAGTAAATGTTTGCAATCTAACATTATCACCTTCGGTAATTTTATATTTTACAGCAAGAGTGTCTCCAGATTTAAAGTTAGGAACAAATTTATTCAAACCTCCCCTACTTTCATTAATCTTTATTACCTGCTGTTTCTGAAATTCTTCGATTATATTTACCATCGTTAGATTAATTTATGATTTTTTCTTAGTTTCGACCTTCTTTTTATCAGCCACTTTTACCTCTTCTTTTTGGGTAGTTTTTTCAACCAACTCAATTATAGCCATAGGAGCTTTATCTCCAGTTCTAAAACCATTTTTTAATATTCTTAGGTAACCACCTTTTCTATCTTTAAAAATCTTACCAATCTCTAAGAATAATTTATTAGTTACTTTAACGTCATTAGTTATAGAAATTACTCTCCTCCTATTAGATAGATTATCATTTCTAGAGATAGTAATAATCTTTTCAGCTATAGACCTAATTTCTTTTGCCTTAGGTAAGGTAGTTCTAATTAACTCGTTCGTAAAAAGAGAATTGCACATATTTCTAAAAAGAGCTTTCCTGTGAGAACTATTTCTATTTAACTTTCTTCCTTTAATCTTATGTCTCATCTTTAAAATTCTTTACTTTTTTCTTTAGATAACTCCTCAAGATTTACCGGTGGCCAATTTTCCAATTTCATTCCAAAATTTAATCCCATTTCTTTAAGATTGTCCTTTAATTCATTTAAAGATTTTCTACCAAAATTTGAAGTCTTTAACATGTCAGATTCCGTCTTAGATACCAAATCACCAACATAGACAATTTTTTCATTCTTTAGGCAATTATAAGACCTAACTGATAATTCTAACTCATCGATACTTTTAATTAAATTTTTATTGAATTTAACCTCGCTATCACCATCATCATTACTTTTAGGTAGGGGCTCAACATCAAAATTAATAAATATATCAACCTGATCTTGAATAATTTTAGAAGCAACAGCCACTGCATCGGCAGGCTTAATAGTGCCATCAGTCTCGACAGACATTACTACCTTATCATAATTAATTGCATCACCAACCCTACTATCCTCGACTTTATAATTAAACTTTTTTACAGGACCGAAAACGGTATCAATTAAGATAGTACCCACTGGTAGATCTTTTTTATTTTTAGCATTAGCTGGAGCGTAACCCCTACCAAACTCAACATTCATCTGAATATTAATTGAAGCTCCCTTATTTAAATTACAAATAACAAGATCTTTATTTAAAACTTCAACACCAGAAGGAGTCTCAATATCAGAAGCCAGAACAACACCCTCTTTTGAAGAGACTAACTTTAAAATACATGAAGATGGGTCTTGTTTTGAGATTATAAGAGATTTGATGCTCATTATAATGTCAATAACATCCTCTTTAACACCCTCAATTGAAGCATATTCATGCAAAACATCATCTATTTTTATAGATGTGACTGCAAAACCACTAATATATGATAACATTACCCTACGAAGAGTGTTGCATAAAGTGTGGCCGAAACCTTTTTCAAAAGGCTCTAAAGTAATTTTAGCCTTTCTATCTGGATCTAACTGATCTTCAACAACAACATTATTAGGTTTGTTTAACTTTTCCCAACTATCTCTGATTATCGTCATGATTTTTTAATTTATAATAAGATTATACGCGTCTACGTTTTGGAGCTCTACATCCATTATGAGGGTGATGAGTTTTGTCGGTTATACGACTTACGTTAATATCTAACTCTTGCAAGGCACGAAGACAAGCTTCCCTTCCAGCACCAGGACCCCTAACCTCTACAGAAACGCTCTTTAAACCCATCTCTTTAGCTCTAGATATAACATCCTTAGCAGAAACTTGACTTGCATAAGGGGTTGACTTTTTAGAACCTTTAAAACTTAATTTACCAGGGGATGACCAACAAACAACATTACCATATAGATCAGTAATAGAAATTATAGTATTATTAAAAGTTGCACAAACTTTTACTATACCAGTAGTTATTGATATATTTTTTCTTTTTTTAACTTTCTTTTCTTTATTCTTTATCATATTTAAACTAAATTAAATCTTTTTCTTACCTGCTACAGCTATAGATTTCTTACCTTTTCTAGTTCTAGCATTTGTCTTACTTCTTTGACCATTTACTGGTAACTTAGATCTATGTCTTATGCCTTTGTAGCAACCTATTTTAATTAAATTAGTTATACTAGACTGGACATCTCTTTTAAGATCTCCTTCTAACTTATTATACCTTTTTACCATCAGGGCATTAACCTTGATAATAGTTTTTTCATCTAATTGTGAAGTTCTGAGTTTAGTATCTATCTTCAACTCTTTACAAATAGACTCCGCCCTATTACTACCAATACCAAAAATATAAGTTAAAGCAATTACGAATCTTTTATTATCTGGAATATTTACGCCTACTATCCTAGCCAAAATTAATCTAATTTAATTGTTATTATTATCATTTACTAAGTCTATTTTTAAAAAATAGTTCAATATTTTTTCAGTGATAAAGCCAGATGATTTTGAGGCATCTAGTTTATAAATCAAGCCTTTTGTTAAATAAAATTCTACTAAATCTTCAGAAGTATCATTGTAAACCTGCTGACGAGATCTCACAACCTGCTCATTATCATCTTTTCTGTACACAAAATCGCTGGAATTGCAAATGTCGCAAATATTATCTTTTTTTGTCTTCTTAAACAGCTTGTTATAAATCTCGCCACAATTTCCACAAGTAAACCTAGCTACCATCCTCTGTACTAAAATCTCACTATCTATCTTAAGCTCCAAAACGCTATCAATCTTCTTGCCTATAGCGACTAACATATGATCTAGTTTTTCTGCCTGAATAGAGTTTCTTGGAAAGCCATCCATAATAAATCCATCACTATAATCAGAAGTTGAGATTCTCCTTTCTATCATAGAAATCACTACTTCGTCCGGAACTAACTTACCAGAATCCACAAAAACAGCGGCCTTTAATCCGACATCACTTTTTTTTATAATTTCTTCACGTAAAATATCGCCCGTAGATATAATAGGTAAAGACATTTTATTAGATATAATTTTAGCCTGAGTACCTTTTCCAGAACCTGGAGGACCCAAAAAAATTAAATTTACCATTTACTTTATAATTAACATATCAGTTTCTTACTCTAACCCTCCTTCTCTTAGTAGAGCCACCACCTCCTTGAGCTGCTGGGTTTAAATGAGACTGAACCTGAGCAATCAGATCTAGAATTACATTAACAATAATTAATATACCGGTACCACCCACATGCAGAGGCACGGAAAATTCAGTTGTCAGTATCTCAGGGATAAGACATACCAAAATTAAATAAATACCTCCACCCAGAGTTAATCTTGCAATAATTTTATCCAAATATTGACTAGTTTTATCACCAGGCCTAATACCAAAAATAAAACAATTACTTTTCTTTAAGTTTTGGGCAACATCCTTAGTATTAAAAATAATAGAGGAATAAAAGAAAGAGAAGAATAAGATTAGACTAGCAAAAAGAATAAGATATGGCGCGCTTCCTCTCCTAAATAAAGATAAAAAACCATCCGAAGAACCATCTCCAAACTGCGTCATAACAGATGGGAACATCAAGATAGAGCTAGCAAAAATAGGAGGTATAACTCCGGTAATATTTAACTTCAAAGGTAAAAATGATGAGTCGTTCATACCACTGATCCTCATCATTGCTGAACTAGGGTAGTGTATCTTTATTTTTTTGTATGACTTTTCTATATAAACAACAAAGTAAACAAACAAAACAAAAGATAAGAAGAAAAATATTATAAACATAGGAGAGTGAACCCCGCTTTCAGCCAAATCGATAAATTGAGTAAAGGTTGCGGGTATGGAAGAAACTATACCAACAAATATAATTAAAGATATACCATTACCTATACCATTAGCGGTGATTCTTTCACCAAACCACATTAGCATAACCACTCCGCCAACAAGACTAACAACCGTTGTATAAAGAAAAATTTGAGAATCTGAAATAAATATGCTTTCACTAGAGTTAGCTAATGCATAATAAATACCAAGAGATTGAAACAGAGCCAGTAAGATTGTTAAATATCTAGTATATTGATTTATTTTTGACTGACCGTACTCACCTTCCTTCTTTAAAGCAGCTAAAGACTTGCTCATGGAAGACATTAGCTGCATTATAATAGACGCAGTAATATATGGCATAATATTTAAGGAAAATATACTCATTCTCTCTAAAGCACCGCCAGAAAAAAGGTTTATCATGCCAAAAACATCGCCTCCATCACCACTAAAAAAGTTAGAAACTACTTCAGAATTAATACCCGGTATAGGTATGAAAGTACCAAAACGATATATCAACAATATAAAAATTGTAAATAATATTTTATTTTTAAGATTATTCACTACGTTATAAATCCAGTTAATAATTTAAATTACAGAGAACCTACCCTCCACATAAGTCAGAAAATATTTTAGTCTGAGTGCGTTACCGCAAACAAAATTAAAATATCTCAAGATGCCTAAAGAAAACCTCCTAAATTGAGTTAAGTAGTATTGTAATATTGTTTAGAAAAGAATTATAAATCAATTTTTATAATATTAAAAACTAAGACCTAACCTCTTTGTTAATTAAATCTTCGATATTTGAAGAGAATAAATCAGCTTCTATTTTAACTTTAAGATCGAATTTTGACTTACCAGAGATCACCTTTATCACCTGATCTTTATTTTTGAGTAAACCAAAACTAACTAACATCTCTTTTGTAACCAAACTATCTTCAAACTTATGTTTAGAGATAGAATTTTTTATCAAATCAAGACTTATTACCTTGTAATTTTTAACTTTTCGACTTGAAAAGCCAACTTTTGGCATTCTCTGACAAATAGCGGTTTGACCACCTTCAAATGATTTAATAGCAACGCCGGATCTAGATTTTTGACCTTTTACACCTCCTCCACATGTCTTACCAGTGCCAGAGCCGATGCCTCGACCAACTCTTTTTCTTTTTTTGTTATCTAATGTTACAATATTTTTTAAATCCAAAGACATAATTTAAGATAATTTTATATTAATAAGATGCAGGACCTTATCCATCATGCCCGCCTTTTCTTCAGAACAAACGAAACTAACTTCACTACCAATCTTCTTTAAGCCAAGGCCAATTAAATTGGCTTTTTGCTTTTTAGTCAACTTAGAAGCACTTTTAGTTTGAGTAATTATTATTTTTTTTCCTAAAATATTATCCATGGCAAATTAACTTAAAACGTTATTTCTAATTTCAACAATCTTAGATACATCTTTAGACCTCCTTTCTGCAACAGTTCTTGGAGAAGCTAACTCATCTAGCGCATCAAAAGTTGCTCTAACAATATTAAATGGATTAGAGCTACCTATTGATTTTGCAACAATATCAGATATACCAACGCACTCAAAAACCGCACGCATAGGACCTCCAGCTATAACACCAGTACCCATGGGTGCCATCCTTAAATGAACCTTAGCCGATGAAGAATAAGCCGTAACATCGTGATGAATTGTTCTATTTTCTTTCAAAGGAACCTTAACCATTCTCTTTTTTGCAGCTTCAGTAGCTTTTCTTCTTGCATCCATAACCTCTCTTGCGTTTCCCTTAGCATAACCAACTCGACCTTTTTTATCACCGACCACAACCAGAGCTGAAAATGAGAAATTTTTACCACCCTTTACAGTCTTTGAAACTTTTTTTACAATTACCAATACCTCGGCAAATTCATTCTGAGGTTTCTCTTTGTTATTTTTTACCATTATAGTCTAATTCAATCAAGTTATAAGTTATAAGTTATAATAATATTCCAGCTTCACGACAAGATTCAGCTATGTTTTTTACCCTACCAAAATATTTATACGCCCCTTTTTCAAAAATAAATTTTTTATCTTTTAGCTGAATGTTTTTTTTGCACTTTTCTGCAAATTTGCCTCCAACCAAGGTAGCAATCTCTAAGCCACTTAACTTCTTTCTATCACTATCAGAAATTAACTTAGAAGAGAATGACTCAATTACAGCTCCCTCTAGAGACTTCAAATAAACATAAATATTCTTGTTAGTTCTCTTAACTGCTACAATAGATCTGTTAGACTTATTTCGAACTTTTATTTTTGTTCTTGATCTGTTTTTTCTTAACTCCTTTCCTTTTAAAAATGTCATAATTAAAATATCAAAATTATAGCAAACTCATATCTTAATAATAGGTTTAAACAAAGTACCTTTGGTAAACAATTACTAAAAAATATATACTAAAGTAACATTAGTTAAATTTTGTAATAGTTATTTACCAAAGGTACTTTGTTTAAACCTATTAATTAAAAGTAAAATTTCTATTACTTTTTCTTACCCTCTTTTCTTAGTATAATAGAACCTTTTTTCTTTATACCCTTTCCTTTATATGGCTCAATTTTTCTAAAGGACATTATTTGAGCACAAACTTGACCTAAAATTTCTTTGTCAAAACATTTTAGAATTAAAATATTTGGCTTTTTAAATTCAGCTACAACCGAGCTTGGTAATGGATAAAATATTTCATGGCTATAGCCAAGATTAAAAATTATCAAGTCTTTATTGATGTCAAATTTATAGCCAACACCAGTAACCTCTAATTCAGTTACAAAATCTTCCTTAATACCTTTAACAATATTGAACACATTGCTACGATCCGTACCATATTCAGACCTTGCTTGTTTTGAATTATTTTTCTTAACAAAAGTGATAGAATTATCTTTACATTCTATAGAAATATTTCTGCATAATTTATAAGACCTAGAATGGCTCTTATAACTAAAATGAAGAATATCTGCCTCTACGTTAAACTTTATATCACTGGGTACTTCTACTGGTAACTTACCTACTCTTGACATAATTAAAATACTGAAAATAAAATTTCACCCCCAACGGAAAGATTTTTTGCCTTATAACCGGTCATTAAACCTTTGTTAGTTGAAAGAACACAATCCCCTAAGCCATTCTTAATAACTGGAATATCACTAGAAGAACAGTAAAACCTCCTTCCTGGTGTAGAATAAACCTTGATCTCTCTTAAAGAAGGTTTGTTATTGTGGTATTTTAGAAATATTTTAAATCTGTTGCGATCACCACCCTCATCCTCGATATAATCAAGAATGTAGCCCTCTTCTTTTAAGATAGCTAAAACTCCTAAACGAAGCTTAGATATTGGGGATGATACAAAGCTACGATTAGCAATATAGCCATTTCTTACAATAGTAACTAAATCTGATACTGAATGATTTACAAAACTCATAATAATTTTACCAACTTGATTTTTTAACCCCAGGAATTCTACCCCAGTTTGCATAATGCCTAAAATTAATTCTTGACATACCAAAATAACCTATAAAACCTCTAGGTCTACCGTCAATTTCACATCTCTTTCTAATTCTAACTTTAGATCCATTTCTTGGAAGTTCGGATAATTTTTTCATTGCCATTAACCTACTTTCAAAAGGCTCCTCAAGATCACCTATTATCTTAGACAATGCAGTCCTCTTAACCTCTAACTTTTTTACTAAAGATTTTACTTTATTATTTCTTAATATAGCACTCTTTTTCGCCATTATATTACTTAATTAATTTTAGCATTAATAGGAACGTTCAGACTTTTCAATAAATATAAAGACTGTTCCTTACTTTTTGCATTAGTTACAATGTTAATATCCATACCAAATGTTCTGAGAATATTGTCTAGATCTACCTCTAAAAATATACTTTGATCAGTAATGCCAAAACTATAATGATAACTATCGTTAAAAGATTTAGCAGGCAGTCCCCTAAAATCCCTAACTCTTGGTAGAGCAATATAAATTAATCTATCAAGAAAATCATACATCTTTTTATTCCTAAGAGTTACATAGTAACCAATAACAGAATTTTCCCTTAGCTTAAATCCAGCAATTGACTTTTTTGCAATAGAAACAATTGGCTTTTGACCTGCTATCAAAGATAACTCTTTTTCAATATAAGAAAGTATATTTTTATTACTATCAGTAGCCTTAATTGCAACATTGATGCTTACCTTCTCAAGAACGGGAATTTCCATTACATTCTTTAAAGAAAAATGATCCTGAATTTCTTTCTTTGTTTTATTATAAAGTTCTTTTGTATAAGACATGCTAATCTATTTTTTTACTAGTTTTTCTAGAAACCCTAACTTTTCTTTTAAATTTCTTACCTTCACCATCGACTGTTACAAATTTAATTTTAACAGGACTTCCTCCTTCAATATGAGAAATGTTCGACTTATGAATTTTTTTCGGAGACTTAATAATCTCGCCAGCAGAATTAGAAGTGGGTTTTTTATGAATAGTAGCTAAGTTTACACCCTCTACTATAGCAAAATCTCCCAGAATATCTAAAATTTTACCTTTTTTTCCTTTACTAGATCCAGAAATTACAATAACTGAATCATCTTTTTTAAATTTATTTGTCATAATCTACAAAACTTCCGAAGCAAGTGAAGAAATTTTTAAAAACCCCTTTTGCCTGACTTCCCTTGAAATTGAACCGAACACACGAGTGCCAACAGGCTCCCTATTATTATCTATCAACACAACTGCATTATCATCGAACCTAATAGCACTACCATCTTTTCTGACAATAGGACTTTTAGTTCTCACAATAACAGCTTTCATAACCTGACCTTTTTTTACCTTTGATCCAGGAGTAACATTAATAACGGAAACAACAATAACATCAGATATTCCTGTTATCATATGCTTACTACCACCTAGAACCTTTATACACCTCACTAATCTAGCTCCAGAATTATCAGCAACATTGAGCTTAGTTTGCATTTGAATCATAACTAGTCTATTTTATTACATTTAATATTTTCCACCTTTTTCTTTTAGATATAGGTCTTGAAGTAACAATCTCAACCTTATCTCCTATGGTAACGTCGATATTACTGCTATCAACTAAATATTTTTTCTTAACGTTGATAAATTTCTTATATTTCGAATGTTGTTTTCTAATAACAGAAATTACCTTCACAGTGCTATTGTCAATGATACTTAATACTTCTACTCGCATTTATTTATTTAAATTTACCTTAGTCAATAACCTAGATATTTCCTTTCTCAAGATTTTAAATCTCTTAACATCAACACTAGTACCAGCAGAACGTTTAATTCTAAGAGTTAGTAATTCTTTTTTCTTAGAAACTACGTCGGCTAACAAATCTTTTATTTTAATATTATCTTCAGTCATAAAATTTATAAACATCTAAAATTTACAATCTTTAAAAGATAAAGCTTATCAATCAAAAATCAATTGATTTTAATTATAAAAACCAAGATTGCAAAAATAAAAATATGGAAAACTAATATACCCTTTGAATCACCTTAAGTTTAAAAGGTAACTTACCAGAGGATTTCTGCAATGCTTCCATAGCAACATCGTCAGACACCCCGTCTACTTCAAATATTATTTTACCAGGTTTGATATTCATAGCATAAAATTCAACACTACCCTTTCCCGAGCCCATCCTAACTTCAGCAGGTTTTCTAGTTATAGGAGTGTGAGGGAAAACTCTAATCCAGAGCTTACCTTTTCTTTTCATACATCTAGTAATTACTTTTCTTGCAGCCTCTATTTGTCTAGAATTAATTTTTCCAGAACTAAGGGCCTTTAAAGCAAACGAACCATATGATACTTTATCTCCAGATGTAGCATTACCTTTAATTTTTTTGCCACCTTTTTGACTTTTCCTGTACTTTGTTTTACTTGGTGTTAACATTTTAATCTAAATTAATATACTACCTCTTATTGATCCAAACTTTAATACCGATAATACCATAAGTTGTGTGTGCATTAGCGATAGCATAATCAATATCACTTCTTAATGTATGTAACGGTATTGAACCTTCTTTATATGATTCAGACCTGGCAATTTCTGCACCAGATAATCTTCCAGAACACTGAACCTTAATACCTAAAACAGAATGTTTCATCGTAGACTGAATAGATCTTTTTATAACCTTTTTAAAATTAGCCCTATTCTCTATCTGCCTAGCAATATTTTGAGCAACCAAAGATGCATTTGCATCTGGCTTGTCAATTTCAATAATTTTTACATCGACTTCCATACCAGCTATTTTCTTTACTTCTTTGCTAATTTTTTCAATATCAGATCCTTTTTTACCAATAATTACTCCAGGCCTAGAGGTATGAATAATTAAACTTAACTTATCAGAAGTCCTCTCAATGATAATTTTATTTCTATCAATATAGCAGTGAGAATACTTTTTCTCTATAAACTCAGCTATCTTAATATCATCAATTAAATTTTTAGCATAGTTTTTTTTATCAAACCATACGGAGTTCCACTTCTTATTTTTTAAAACTCTAAATCCTATCGGATTAACTTTTTGACCCATTTTTAATAATTAATTTATTTCTCGGCTAAATAAACCCTAACATTAGAAAACCTTTTTAAAATCCTGCTAGATCTACCTCTTGCCCTCGTTGCTAACCTTTTTAAAGTAAAAGCCTTACCTATATCAAATTTTGCAACATACAATTCATCAATATCCATATTGTGATTATTTTCTGCATTTGATAATGCTGATAAAATCAAAGACTTAATATAGACAGCCATTTTTAAATTACAAAATGAAAGATATTTAACTGCATCAGAAGCTTTCATACCCGTAACAGCACCGGTAACCCTAGTGACCTTTAAAGGACTAGTTTTAACGGACTGCAAATAAGCGATTGAATATGTTTTATTATCTTTTTTAACCATAACTTATTTCTTAACTTTTTTATTTCCAGCATGACCGTAAAATATTCTAGTAGGTGAAAATTCACCTAACTTATGTCCGATCATATCCTCAGTAACTAAAACAGGAATAAATTTTCTGCCATTATGAACCAAAAATGTAAAGCCAACAAATTGAGGTAATATAGTTGATCTTCTTGACCAAGTTTTAATAATTTTTTTTGCAGTTCCTTCTGTAGCATCCTTTACTTTTTTTAGTAAATAATGATCAACAAAAGGTATTTTCCAAGATGATCTAGACATGTTTAATAATTAATTAATTTTTCTTTCTTGATTTAACAAGTAACCTATTGGACTTTTTCTTAGACCTAGTTTTCTTACCCTTAGCTAAAACACCAGTTGGAGACACGGGGTGTCTACCGCCAGAAGTTCTACCTTCGCCACCACCATGAGGATGATCAACAGGATTCATAGCCACACCTCTAACTGTAGGCCTAATACCAAGCCACCTTTTTCTACCAGCTTTTCCAATAGAAGTATTTTTATTATCTGAATTAGAAACAGCTCCAATAGTAGCCATACAGTCGAGTAAGAATAATCTAATTTCACTAGATTGCATTTTTACTAAAGCATAACCATTATCCTTACCAACTAACTGAGAATAAGATCCTGCAGATCTAGAAATAGCACCACCCTTACCAGACTTCAATTCAATATTATGAATAATAGTACCAATAGGTATTAATTTAAGTGGCATTGCGTTGCCAACATTAATATCCAGGGTTTTATCTTTTGAAGACTTGACGGTGTCACCGATATTTAATTTACCTGGAGCAATAATATATGAGTAAATACCATCTGTATATTTAAGTAGGGCAATGAAAGCTGTTCTATTAGGATCATATTCAATTCTCTCAACTACAGCATCGATATTAAACTTATCTCTTTTAAAATCAATGAAACGATATAGTTTTTTATGACCAACGGACCTATGCCTTACAGTAATTCTACCAGTATTATTTCTACCAGCAGATGATTTAATTAGCCCAGAAGATAAAATCTTCATTGGAGATCCTTTATGAAGATCAGATCTGTCAATAGTTTTTAAACCTCTCAATGAAGGAGTTACTGGTTTATAATTTTTTATAGCCATCTATTAATCTTGAAAATTTATTTTTTGATCTTTTTTAACTTTAACAAAAGCTTTTTTAAAACCACTTCTAGAACCTAATCTACCTTTAAATTTTTTTACTTTACCATCGTAACTAGCAGTATTAACCCTAATAACATCAACAGAATATGTATTAGATATTAACTTCTTAATTTCATCTTTAGTTAAAGATTTTGCAACTTTAAAACAATAGATACCGTCCTCCATCATAGGATTAGTTTTTTCAGTATATATTAAAGATTTTATTTCATTATAATCTGACATATTTCTCTAATTAAGCTTCTATTTGTAAATATTTACCAATATTATCTAACACTTCCTTTTGTAAGATAATTTTATCAAAACTAAATAAATCATATATATTCAAAGAATCAACGGACTTGCAATGAAAATTCTTAATATTTTTTATAGATTTAACAAGTGATTCATTATTTTTATCTGATCCATTATAAAAATAAACAGAATTTTCAATTTTATTATCTTTAATAAACTTTACTACATTTTTTGTCTGAGGCTTTTCCATAGCAACATCAGATAATAACAATAATTTATTATCTTCTATTTTAGAAAATAGAGCGTCAGATATGGCTTTTTTCTTCATTTTTTTTGGTAAATCAAACTCAAAAATTCTACCCTTAGGTCCAAAACAAGATCTACCACCTCTAAATTGTACAGACCTTTTACTACCCTGTCTTGCTTTACCGGTACCTTTTTGACTATGGGGTTTGGCAGTAGTCCCGGATATTTCAGACATTTCTTTAACTCTTGCAGTTGCAGATCTCACACTACTTCTATAGCTTCTCAAAGCAAATGACAACAAGGTATCTGAAGATTTTTCATGAATTAATTTTACTTCCTCATCAGAAATAGAACTATCTTTAAAATTAATGACTTTTATTTTTACCATTTTTATATAATAACACAGAGTTTTTTAAACTCTAAACAACAAATTTCAATTTAGTAATTTACTCTAATGAACACATCTGATCTTTTGCTACCAGGAATTGCACCCTTCACAGCGACAACTTTTTTTTCTTGATCAAGAATAATTACCTCTAAATTTTTTGTAGTAATCTTAGAGGCTCCCATATGACCAGCCATTTTTTTACCCTTAAAAACCTTACCAGGATCTTGACATTGACCTGTAGAACCATGAGATCTGTGAGAAACAGAAACACCATGACTAGCCTCCAAACCGGCAAAACCGTGCCTCTTCATAGCTCCAGCAAAACCTTTACCAATAGAAACACCAGTGACAGCAACCTTATCACCTTCTTTAATAAAATCAAACTGATTAATTATATCGCCAACCTTATATTTTGGGGATTTTTCAGTTTGGTAGCCGAAAATTTTCTTATAATTACCAACTTTTTTCTTCTTAAATATACCTAAAAGATTTTTTGGAATGTTTTTATCTTTAGCAGCTTTGTTATAAGCAACCAAAGTAAGAGAGTTACCAGACTTATCCAACTTAGTGACGTCTATTACAGCTGCGTCATGAAGCTCTATAAAAGTTAAAGGTATCATCCTGTCATTTTCATCAAAAAAATGACTCATTCCTATTTTTTTACCAGCTAATTCTAACATTTTATTAAATTATTACTTTGTTGACATTTTAATATCCACACCTGCAGAAAGATTTAGCTTCATTAAAGCGTCAACAGTTTGCAAGGTTGGTATAATAATCAATAATCTCTTATAAGACCTAATCTCAAATTGCTCCCTAGAATCCTTATTAACATGAGGACTCTTGAGAACGGTAAATTTCTTAATTTTAGTTGGAAGGGGGACTGGACCCTTAATTGCAGCACCAGTTCTTCTAACCGTAGAAACTATTTCAGTAATAGCTCTGTTTAAAATATTATTATCAAAAGATTTTAATGATATTTTTATTACTTCGATGTTATTTCTCATTTCTACTTTATCACCTTTGATACAACACCAGCACCTACTGTTCTACCACCTTCTCTGATAGCAAAACGAAGACCCTCTTCCATAGCAATTGGTGCAATTAGCTCTACTGTTATTTTAACATTATCACCAG
>CAJQHK010000017.1 GCA_905478165.1 uncultured Rickettsiales bacterium
GGCTGAAGAAGGTCCCAAGGGTTCGGCTGTTCGCCGATTAAAGTGGTACGTGAGTTGGGTTCAGAACGTCGTGAGACAGTTCGGTCCCTATCTGCCGTAGGTGTTTGGAAAATTGAGAGGAGCTGACCCTAGTACGAGAGGACCGGGTTGGACATACCAATGGTGTTCCAGTTGTTCCGCCAGGAGCATTGCTGGGTAGCTAAGTATGGACGGGATAACCGCTGAAAGCATCTAAGCGGGAAGCCTCCCTCAAAACTAGTTTTCCCCATTAGGGTCGTGGTAGACTACCACGTTGATAGGCTGGGTGTGTAAGCATAGTAATATGTTCAGCTAACCAGTACTAATAACCCGATTGACTTTGTATGCATAATTTACATGCAGTATAAAGTTAATTATTTTTTTAATCATATGTGAATTAATTATCCTTAATTGGATTTTCTAACTCTTTCTAACTAAAGAGTCGAGTAGTATATTTCTACTCGGTAGAGTTTTAACAAACTTAATTTATTATGATCTCATAATGTGTCAATTATTTCGATGATCTCATCTTTTGATGAGTAATATTTATTGGCTTGATGATCATAGCATCATGGACCCACTTGATACATTCCGAACTCGCCAGTGAAACGTGAGTTGCGCCGATGGTACTTGGTTTTTTAGCCTGGGAGAGTAGGTCATCATCAAGCTTATAAATATTACTCATTAGAAATTCCTGATTACCCATGAAAAAAAATTATTGTATCTAAAAAACAAGCTATTATTATTTTTAATCCATGCACGTTACGGTAATTGTTACTATCAAAATTAGGATTATTTCTATCAGATTTAGAATGTTTGTTGCACCCTCAATGACGAGTTTTGCCACCTCCTAAAGATCTTTGCATTTATAATATACTCTTTAGTCGTTTTAGTAACATCAGGGTGGTACCAAATATTACAAGGTTGATAAAAAGTCACTAAACTCAAGCTCCCCCTCTAACTCCACTTCTATATCTAAAAATTTAATCTTATCTTGATACTTTTTATCCATTCTTATCCAGTCCTTTTTTGTAGTCACCAGTTCTAAATTATGTTTTTTTGCTAATTTTGTTAATCTTTGTAAATCATTTTGACTGTATTGATAATGATCAGCAAATGAAAATTTTTTCTTAATATTGGCGCCAGAATTTTTTAAACTTTTAAAGAATTTATCAGGATGGCCTATTCCAGCAAAAGCAAGAACGTCCTTATCAATAAAATCTTCACCATTGATAATTTTTAATTTAGCATTAATAAGTTTTTTACCTTTACAAAATCTCTTTTTAATATTTTTTCGATCCTCATTGATTATAATAATTATATCTGCCCTTTTAACACCAATTGCGATAAACTCTCTTAGAGGGCCGGCAGGAAAGGTTAATTCATTACCAAAACCGTAATAACCATCTACTACTAAAATTGAAAGATCTTTTTTCCAAGAAAAATTTTGAAAACCATCATCAATAATTAAAAACTCATTTTTTGAGAATTCTTTTTGTTCTAAAATTTTAGAAGTAATTTTGTGACAAATAAATGAATCAGAGCAACCCTTCAAGAGCAAAGCCTCGTCACCAACATCTGTAGCTGTATGTTTATGATTTAATTTAGTCAGATTTTTAATCTCACCACCATAACCCTTGCTTAAATAGGAAAATTTTATTCCTTTTTTTTTAAGTAAATTGCCAACCTTAAGGGTTACAGGCGTTTTTCCTGCCCCACCTAAAGTTAAGTTAGCAATACAAATAGTTTTAATTTTTTGTTTTTTATTTTGATAGAGAGTTATCTGAAGAATTATCTTAAAAAGATAACCAATTTGATAAAAGAAAGATAGTGGAAGTAAAAAATGCGCTATTAAAGACTTTTCTTGCCAAAACTTTGGAGTTTTCATGAAGATGTATTAGCTGACAAAAAATGTAGAAATTTATTATTAATGTAGTGCCCAGGCTTTTTGACCTCAAAATGTCCAAGAATATATTGTCCAAACAAATTAATATCACCAATAAAATCAAGAGCCTTATGCCTAGCTAATTCATTCTCATAACGCAAACCACCTTCATTTAAAATACCATTTTCACCAATAATTATTGCATTATCAAGAGATCCTCCCTTGCCAAGACCTAATTTTTTAATTTGCTCAACGTCTCTCTCAAAAGCAAAAGTTCGAGCTCGACATAAGTCGCTTCTAAAGGAGTGAAATTTTGGATCAAAGGAGATGTTTTCCTTACCGACCACCCTGTGAACAAAATCAATCTCCAAATCAAAAGAAAATTTATCAGATGGAGATATTTTAATTTTCTTATCACCTTCTTCAAATAGAATTTCCTTTTTAATTTTAAGAATTTTTGGTGGTAAATTTTGCTTCTTTACTCCTGCAGATTCTAATAAAAAGACGAATGGCTCAGAACTGCCATCGACAATTGGCATCTCCTCTCCGTCCATCTCAATGATTAGATTATTAATACGAGAACCCCAAATAGCAGCCATAAAATGCTCAATAGTTGAGACTGAAACTTGATCAGAATTAGAAATCGTAGTTCCGAGTTGAGCCTTGGTTACATTTCTATAATCAGCAATAATAACATTATTTTTATCTGCAATATCAGACCTTCTAAAGATAATACCATGATTATCAGGGGCTGGATATAGATTTACATTAGTCTCTTTGCCACTATGTAAGCCTATGCCAGAAAAACTAATTTCATTTGCAATTGTATTTTGTTTATCACTGAACATTATTTAAATTATCTATTTTTAGATTTTTCTAGGAATAATTCTTCCACTTCATTTCTATTTTATTTTTAGTTATGGCATATTTTTAGCCAACTACTCAACTCCTTAATGACACCAAACCACATGTCACACCCAGATAAAATAACATCTCTTTTTGGCAAATAAAATAATCCCCCCCTTTTTTTTCTACACTATTTTTTAGAAGAGATGTCAAGGTAACGGATGTAGATAGGATGATTCCTGCTATCGTCTAGTTTTACACCATACTGTCATTTTTTGGGGGTAAAATATTCTAAAAATGAGTACTATCCTGCCATTAATTTATTCAACCTAACCGTAAAATCCTTAACATCAATAACATCTTCTCCGGCACTAATACAGGCTTGATCAAAAAGAGTTTTAATATTATCTTTTATATTCTCTATTTTACCAGAATCCGCGATATTATCCTGTAAGGATTTAATAATAGAATGATTAGGGTTGATCTCTAAAATTTTAGCAGAAATTGAAGGAATTTGATTTTGCTCTTTCAAATATCTTTCCATTCTAATGTCCATAGACCCGCTATCAACAGCTAAACACACTGGACTAGAGGTTAGTTTATTAGAAATTTTTACGTCTTTAATTTTATCTCCTAAAATTTCTTTAGCCAATTTTATCAAGCCAGCTAAGTCGCTATTAGTGACGTCCTTAATATCTTTATTTTTTTTATCATCAGAAGATTCTTCTTTTTTACCATCCAAATTAATATCGGCTCTAGTTGCTGAAACAAATTCCTTTTCCTTATATACGTTAGAAACTGTAACCCAAAAATCATCAACCGCATCAGTTAGAAACAAAACGTCTGCCCCCTTATCAGAAAAACCTTCCAATTGCGGACTATCTTTAATTTTTTTAACTGATTCACCAGTTAAGAAATAAATTTTATTTTGACCTTCTTTAGAATTTTTAAAATATTCTTGTAAAGAAATTAATTTATCAGGAGAATTTAAGCTATAGAAACGCGATAAACTAAGAATCTTATCTTTAAATTCACTAGATTCACAAAGACCCTCTTTAAAAACGGCTCCAAAATTATTCCAAAATTTTAGATATTTTTCCTCATCTTTTTTAGATATTTTTTCTAACTCAGATAATACCTTCTTGATAAGAGATTTTTTAATCTTTTCTAGAATCAGATTATGCTGCAAAGATTCGCGACTAACATTTAAAGGTAAATCCTCGGAATCAACCAAACCCCTCATAAATCTTAGCCAAGCTGGTACAAGATTTAAATCTTCGCTAATAAAAACCTTTTTAACATAAAGCTTCACACTACCTTTTCTATCTGGATGAAAAAGATCAAAAGGCTTCATACCAGGAATAAAAAGTAGGTTAGTATATTCAATAGCACCTTCGGCCTTAGTATGAATGGTCATATATGGCTCGCCAGGTAAATGAGAGATATTTTTGTAAAAATTTTCATACTCTTCCTTAGAAACCTCTGCTTTAGGTCTAGACCAAAGTGCTCTGGTAGAATTTAAAATTTCCTTCTCACCCTTTTCATCAATATGCTCAATTTTAACATTAATATGATCAGAATAAGTCTTGACTACATGCTTAATGTGAAAAATGTCTAAAAAGTCTTTTTCATCCTTTTTTAAGTGCAAAATGATTTTAGTCCCTATTTCAGTTTTATCAGATTGGTCAATTTCAAAATTACCAGCACCTGTTGAGCTCCACTTAAAAGACTCGTCACTATCATATTTTTTTGACTCGACAACTATTTTTTCAGAAATCATGAAGGCAGAATAAAAGCCAACACCAAATTGCCCAATTAACTCTACATCCTTCTTGTTTTCTCCAGTTAAAGACTTTATAAAATTTTCAGTTCCAGATTTGGCAATTGTTCCAAGATTTTCTTTAAGATCCTCCTCATTCATCCCAACGCCATTATCTTCAATGGTAAAAGTTTTTGCCTCTTTATCGAATGAAATATTAATTTTTAATTCCTCATCCTCTTTTAAAATACCAGATTCTTGAGAAGATAAATAACGAATTTTATCGCAAGCATCAGAAGCATTAGATATAAGCTCTCTTAAAGCGACATCCTTATTGGTATATAGCGAGTTAATCATAAGGTTCAAAACCTTACTTATCTCAACATCAAATTCATATTTTTTTACAGTCATTATTTTAATAAGTAAATTATTTAAAGTAGTTTTTGATTAATTGAAGCTTCCTGAATTGTCTCTAAAAAACTTAGTGATGTAATTTGGAGAGTTCCTGATTATCAATTATCTTAATATAAGAATTAATTAAAAATATTCAACAAGATATTTTTTGCAATCTCCTTCTTTCATTTCTCATTTTCTCAAAATCATCTCCAGCGTGATAAGATGAGCGAGTTAACGGGCTAGCAGAAACCATCAAAAACCCCTTACTGTAAGCCATTTTTTCATAAAATTTAAATTCATCAGGATGAATATAACTTTTTACTGGTGCGTGACGCATTGTAGGTCTTAAATATTGACCAATAGTAATAAAATCAACATCAGCGGATCGTAAATCATCCATTACTTGCAAAATTTCTTCTTTTTTCTCCCCGAGACCAACCATTAATCCAGATTTAGTAAAAATCATAGGATCGATTTCTTTAACTGTTTTAAGAAGTGACAAGGAGTGAAAATATCTAGAACCGGGTCGAATTGCATGATAAAGTCCGGGAACCGTCTCAATATTATGGTTAAACACATCAGGCTTTGCAGCCACCACTTTTTCAACTGCACCACGTTTACGAAGAAAGTCGGGCGTTAAAATTTCAATAGTAACTTTTGGGTTGGATTGACGTATTTTTTGAATTGATTCTACAAAATGATTGGCGCCACCATCAGGCAAATCATCACGATCTACTGAAGTAATTACGATATGATTAAGATCTAACTTGCCAACGGCGTCGGCAAGATTTTCAGGCTCTTTTGGGTCCAATTTACTTGGTTTTCCAGTGTCAATATTGCAAAAAGAGCAAGCTCTAGTGCAAATTGAGCCCATAATCATCACGGTCGCATGTTTTTTTGACCAACATTCCCCAATATTAGGGCATGCCGCCTCTTCACAAACAGTATTTAAATTTGAAGAGCGCATTAAGTCACGGGTTTCTTTAAAACCAGTTGAATTTGGCGCCTTAACCCTAATCCAGTTCGGCTTCCTTAAGAGACTTTCTTTTGGATGACTTTTAGCAAAGCCAAGCATATCCTTATTGTCGTTAATTTTTTCTACTATCTTTTCTTTCATCTAAATAATTATTGAATTTTTAAAAAATATTAATGATACTAGATTTTTTGTAAAGTGTAAATTTAATTATTTAAGAAATGGCTGAAGGTAAAGTAAGTAAAAATAGTCGTAAAAACAAACAGGTTGCTGTAAAAAAGAAGTTTAACGATAAAGAGGTTGAGCCAATTCTATATTACGGCGTGCACGCTGGTCATGGTAAATATATCTCAGCAAAATTCACAGGAACTAGTAACCTAGTGTGTGACGATGCTGGTAAACCAGTGATCTGGGATCAAATCCAATAGATTGTGAATGCCTGAAATAATAATCACGGGTCCAGCTGGTAAGATTGAAGGAAGATATCATCAAAATAAAGATATTAAAGCCCCAGTTGCACTAGTTTTACATCCCCACCCACTTCATGGTGGAACAATGAATAATAAAGTCACCTATCACCTTTTTAAATCCTTTGTTGATAATGGCTTCTCAGTACTTCGTATCAATTTTAGAGGAGTCGGAAAGTCTGAAGGTACATTTAATGACGGTGTTGGCGAGTTGCAAGATGCCACCGCCGCCCTCAACTGGCTTCATAGTAAAAATATGGAAGCTTCTATCTTTTGGTTAGCCGGATTTTCCTTTGGCTCTTGGGTTGGTTTACAAGCTATTATGAGGAGGCCAGATATCGAAAGATACATTCTTGCTGCACCACCAGCCTCTAAATATAATTTTAACTTCATTGTTCCCTGCTCTGCTTCCGGCATGATCATTCAAGGTACCGCAGACGACATTTCTCTTGAAAAAGATTCTAGTAAAATCGCTGACAAGCTCAATCTTCGTGAAGAAGCTGAAGTTAAATATAACGTAGTACCAGATGCTAACCACTTTTTTAGTGATCATTTATCTGAATTTGATCGTTTAACCAATGATTACATAAAGGAAAGTATATTAGAGGATTCTGGTAAAGTTAAAAAAGTCAAAAGGGATCGAAGAAGAAGAAGAAGGAAGAAGAAGGATACTCCTCTGACCAGATCTGAACAATATAGGTCGCCAATTAAGCCTCTGTCCTCTTTATAAATATTACCCCCAAGAGCAGAGTGCTGAAAGTGAGATAATTAACGCAATTCCATAATTTTATATCAAACTGGCTCTGCACGACCTATTCACAAAACTCTAAAACTCAAAAAATTTAATAGTTTATTTTTTAAGAGGGATTTTTTAAAGTTAGTAAGAGTTTAAAAAAGAATTTTTAGTAAACTAGTCTAACATGATTTAGAATATTTTGGGACGAGGGCAGTTTTCGTTTAGAAGTTCTGTAAAAATATTAATATTCTAAAAAATACCTACTCTCAGAGTCAATAACCTTAAAATTATCATCACCAACCGATAAAATGGCAAAATTTCTCTGAACTATCCCATTGTCTAAAAATCTAAAAGTGCCATCAACACCCTCAAATCCAGACTTATTAAGAATAAAATCTTCCAATTCTATATCGCTATTTTTATATGCTAGATTGGCAACAGCCCAAACCATGTCATAAACAACACTTGTTACTCTATTAGGAATTTTTTGAAAATTATCATAATATAAATACTCATATTGTTTGTAAACTTCTGGATTAGAAGAGGAGATCCAAGAACCTTTTGCATTGGCATTATAAATAGTGGAGGCCTTATCCCATTCTTTTAATCCAAGAATTTGAATCTCTCTTTTGTCAACATTATTTTCCTCTATTAATTTAAGTATTAAATCTAGATTATCTCCAGAGTCTGCTACTAAAATAGAGTCAGAATAAATTTTATCTTCATTAGAAATAGGTATTTCAGCTAAGGACTTGACCTTATCCTCTTCACTTAAATCTTCATAAGCATTTTGTGAAATAGAGTAAGAATTAACAACTTTAGCAACAGAATTACTTATCTGCTTCTTATCATTATAGAAACTGCTGGAAATGAAATAAGCACCTTTTCTTGTAGATGTCTCTCTGAGGGAGTTTGCAACTTTTAGGCCATAAGAATTGTTTGGAGCTAGTATAGAAAAACTACCTATACCCTTATCAATACTATATTCTATCAACCTTTCAATTTGCTGATCAATTGCAACCCCAGCAATAAAAACGTTCTTTTTGTTCGTCAAATTATCGTTATTGGATAAAGATAGTAATATGACATCTTTTTTTGAAACTATGTCTATTGCTGATTCTGTGGCAGTACTAAATAATGGACCAATAATAATTTTTATACCTCTACTAACGATATCCCTAACTGCCTTTCTTGTGCCGAACTCAGTGCCCTTACTGTCAAAAATCACCAACTCAATTCTTTGCTTAGGATCGTTCTTATATAGCGATAGATGTGCGGCACTTAATAAATCATTACCAATATCACTATACTTTCCTGTTAATGGCAATAATATTGCAACCTTGGTCTTTCTTTTAAAGATAGCATCTAGAAAGCCACCATCATAGGATTCAAATTTTTTCTTAACATCTTGACTAAGAATACTATCATCTGGCATCTCAACTAGATTTGATGTCTTGCAAGAGCACAAAAAAAGAAAGACTATTAAAAATTGTTTCATTTTATTTTTTATTTGTGAGCTGCCTCAATCTAGACGCAGTTCTTTGAAAGAGATCAGATAATAAACCATCATGATATATTTTATCAATTGAATTTTGTGATAAAATAACTAATTTTATATTATTTTCGTAAGCCTCATCAATAAAAGAAATAAACCTCTTGGTTTCGTTATTATAATGATTACCTAGCTCAGGTATGTTTTTAATAAAAATGATGTTAAAATATTTACAAATCTCTATAAAATCCACAACCCCCAAATTATCACCAAAAAAATTTTCAAAATCAATTAGCGCAATATTATGATGACTATCTTTAATGGTAATTTTTCTACCCAGCACACACTTTGTCCATATTTCCATTTTAGCTCCAGATAAACTACCTTCCAAAACTTGATTGAATAACTTTTTGTTAAAATTATTTATTGGGTATAAAAAATTATTATCAAGATTTACATTAGAAGAGCGATAATCCCTCTTACCATCTAAACTCAATATCTGACATTCATTGAGCAGGGTATCTTTGACAAATTCTAAAAAATATTGTCTCTGAATACCGTCCTTATATAAACTTAAAGGGTGTGAATTTGAAGTAAAAATTACTAAAATATGTTTTTTAAAAATATATTTAAAAACGTCACTTAAAATCATGGCATCGACAATGTCATGAATCTGAAACTCGTCTAAACACAAAACCTTAGCACCTCCCAAGATATTGTTAATAGTAATCTCTAAGACATTGTTCTTCCTGCTGGAGTCAGACCTGATATTATGTAACTCCCTATGTATAGTTTGTACAAAATCATTAAAATGAAAATATTTTTTATCCTTTTTAATTAAATTAAAAAAATAACTCATCAACATGGACTTGCCCCTACCTACTTGACCA
The DNA here is from genome assembly GCA_905478165.1 of uncultured Rickettsiales bacterium. Taxonomy (GTDB): domain Bacteria; phylum Pseudomonadota; class Alphaproteobacteria; order Rickettsiales; family UBA1997; genus CAJQHK01. The sequence goes on from CAJQHK010000017.1 coordinate 9,463, forward strand.
TAAATATAAAGACTTTGAGGCTTTTTCGGGGAAAATATTCTGCTACAAATACTCTCTTTTCTATTGGACGATTTAGATAGTTTTTCTAATTCCTGAAAAACAGGTATTTGGTTCTTATCGAGAGTAAATATTTTGGAATTAAAAAATAACTGCATTTACTAAGATAAGAATTGGTACAGCTCGCCGGATTCAATTAACTTAAAATTCTTACCCTGTATATCCAAATCCATACTCTGTATTACATCCAACTCCTTTTGAGTAGGAACAATAGAAACAATAATTACCTCAGCGTTGGGATCGGCAATCCTTCTTTTTACAAAATAAGAGTGAATATTTTTTAAATATTTCGGATTAGAAAGGTAGTTAAAATATTTTTGTATCCTGTCAAAAAAAATATCTTTAGCATTATTCTGGTTTTCGACAGAAGAGTTACCTCTAAATTCCCTAATAAATTGTAATAATTTAGTATCAATTATTATATTAAAATCCTGTCTTTTAACAAAAAAAGAAAAGGGTAGAATTTTAACCTCTGAAGCAACCAAAGAGTGACTAAAATAATCAATTTCAGACTTAATATTGTGCGACTGTAGAATATACTCTATATAATTATGATGTTCACTGATATTTAAAATTGTAGATTTAGATCTTTTAAACTCAATTGCAGGAATATCCAATTGATGATAATGCAAATAATCAATCTGATTAGAAATTTTTGTAAGATAATCGTATATCTTATCGGTTCTTTGGTCTAGATCTTTTTTTATATCCTTGTTCTCAATTTTAATAGAATCTTCTGGATGAGGATTTTCTAATAAATGTTTTTTACTCTCATACTCCAAGACAACTCCTTTTCTTACTGCAATCTCGTCCTCTAACCTATCCTCATAAAATTTCAACTCTTCATCAACAATTTGTTTGTATTTATAAAATTTAAATAAAATAAATGCTGATAGAGCTACTAATATTAAAATTACTGAGATATAGATAACCATTAGATTGATTTAAAATTTAGAAGAATCTTAGAGATTGATGTAATAATAAATTATATATTTAACAACTCAAGAAATATGAAAATCAACTATTTATATTCATCATTATCTTTTTATATATGAATAATATTCTAATAAATTGAATAATTATCAATTAATCTTACTCCTTCAATGTTGCCAGAAATAAAAATTCTATATTTTTTATTAGGATTAAATTTATAACATAAATCTAAGTTGTCTTCATCCCTAATCTCCAAATAAACTATACTATCAAAGCCAGCTCCTACTAAATATTTCATATGCAGCCGTAATAAATCATCTATATTAATTTTATTATTTTCTAAAATTTGATTCTTAATATGACATAAGGTTGTGAAAATATTGTTAGCTATTTTTTTAGCACCATCACTTAAGAGTAAATTACGAGAAGAAAGAGCTAGTCCAGAATCCTCTCTAATCGTTTCAATTCCAATAATTTCTGTATCGATATTTAACTCCCGTACCAATCTTTTAATAATAAAGAATTGCTGAAAATCTTTTAATCCAAAAAAAGTAATATCTGGATTTATGATTGAAAATAACTTTACCATTATAAGGGCGACACCACCAAAATGATTTAACCTATCTTTGCCGCATAAAACTTTGTCAATACCCCCTATGTCAATTGATATCGAATGATTTTCTAGATAAATTTCGTCATCACTTGGGCAAAAGACCGCGTCAACACCTACCTTTTGCAACCTATTTAAATCATCAGATAGGTATCTTGGATATTTAGTATAATCTTCTTTTTGATTAAATTGTTTTTTGTTGATAAAAATACTAACGATAACAAATTCTGACTTTAGTTTAGCTTCTTCAATTAACTTTAGATGACCCTTGTGCAAAGATCCCATCGTCGGTACTAAGGAAATTTTTTTATCACTATATTTTGCATTAGCGACAATTGAGCGAACTTCCTTTATTGTTTGGCAAACATTAAACATCTGATTATTGAATTAAGATCTTTTGAATATTTTATTAATTGTAATTTTTTATTTTTAAATATGTTGGTTACATCATCCTCCATATCCACTCCTATTTCTAATATTAACAAAGATTTTTCATGTAAAAAATTACCAATATTTTCTGCAATCTCTCTATAACAGTTAAGGCCGTCTAATCCACCATCTAAGGCTATCTTTGGCTCAAAATTCTTAACTTCTGTTTGTAAATTGTCAATATCTTTGCTTTTGATGTAGGGCGGATTAGATATAATAATATCAAATTTTCTCCTCTCTAAATTCTGAAGCCAATCAGAATGAACAAATCGGACTCTATTATCTAGATTTAATTTTATAGCATTTTTCTTGGCAACATTTATTGACTTTATGTTGATATCAACAGCAACAGCTCTGGAGTTTGGAATATTTTTTAGGATAGAAAGTACTAAACATCCAGAACCAACACCTAATTCCAAAATATTTATAGGTTTTTCATTAGCGCCACTATTTAATGCCAACAATACTTCGTCAATTAATAGTTCAGAATCCGGTCTTGGGTCTAAAACATTTTGATTAACATCAAAGTCAATAGAATAAAATTCTCTCTTGCCAATAATGTGAGATATAGGTTCGCCATTTAACCTTCTTTGTAATGCAGTTTTAATATTTTCTAGAGATTTTTTATCTGGATATATCTCTCTACCCTTTAAGATTATATCTTCTTTCGATAAGTTCAGAAATTGAGATGTCAAGATATTAGATTCAATTTTTGGCAGAGGTATATTGGATAGTCTTAATATATTCTCAATATTTTTGTTTAAAGTGGCTATAGAATCTTTAGTGGTTAGGTTCATTGCCCAAAAGCATCTTCAAGTATTTTAAGGACATCCTGAAGCGCTATATTATTAATAATAAATATTTTTCCAGGGTCGCTCTTAATGTGAAACACATCTTTACCCATTGCTGTTGATTCATTATTTTTTGCAATATTATTTAAGATAACCCCCATCTTTAAGTGATAACCCTCTATATACTTCACAAAATCTTCTTCAGAACTGAATTGACCAGGTATTACTAAATTCAAATCATTAAAAATATCAGCAGAATTTTTCTTAACCGAGTCAATTACTAAGTTTAGCATAAACTCCTTATTAAGAAGAACTATGTTAAAATCAAAATTACCGGCATCGTAGCTGCCAGCAGTAGAAATAGAAAATTTTGGAGTTGACAATTCTAACTTATCAATCTTTATTTTGTCTGGCAGTTTTGCAGAAAAATTAGCATCTGAGTTGCTATAAGAGTGACTATATGCCACATCAATCCTGGATTCCATTACTTCTGAGGAGATAAATTTGCTATAATTATTTGATGAAAATTTAATATCAGAAATTATTTGATCGTCAATATTGCTAACATTATACATTAAATTAACATCCTTTATTTCGGAAATAGGACCTAAAGAATCAAATATCTCTACATTAAGAGACTTAACAACCAAATTAGAAACGTTTTTATCAGAAAATTTAGCTAAAATTATTGTTTCTGGATCTAGTTTAACTATAGATTCTTGATCTTGGATTAATATTTTTACGTCACCATAAACAAATATTTGAAATTCATTAGAAAACAAAGAGGAATTTATTTTGATGTGATCGAGGTGGATTTTGTACTTTTTTTCCTTACTCTCTAGAGATACATTCTTTATTTCAATAGCCGGACTAGGTATAAATTTATAATTATACCCCTTAGATTTAAATCCAAAATTATCTTCAAGATAGTCTATACTGTACTTTAATACAAGAAACTTATATACCAATAAGGATCCAACTACAACAATGATAGAGATTAGGGCTAATAATAATTTTAAATGCCTTTTGAAGAAGCTACTTTTTTTAATGTTTTTTGTATTCATAATTTATGATATATTACGAGTTTCGTCAGGGACTTCGACCACTATCCCATCTAGATCTTTACTTAATACGATCTGACAACCAAGTCTTGAGGTTTTTGTTAAGCCAAAAGCGAGGTCAAGCATATCTTCTTCATCCTCCGAGGGTTCAGATAATTTGTTAAAATATGCATTATCAACAATAACGTGACATGTGGAGCAGGCAAGAGAGCCTTCACAAGCACCCTCGAGATCAATGTCATTATTGTGCGCCGCCTCTAATATTGTAGTACCGACAGGAACATCAAGTTTAACTGTTTTACCCTTGATAAGAAAATTTATATTTACGGTTTGACTCATTTTTTTATAATAATATTATATAATATTGAATTTGTTATTCAATCAAACAAGATATGAAAAATCAAATATATTTTGTAAAATTAAGGTTGACAAGAGTTTTTTTAAAATTAAAGTTGTTAATTGGTCCAAAAAATGACAATTAAACTACATATTACTAAAATTATATAAATATATATAAATACAATGTTTGCAATATTAAAAACTGGAGGTAAGCAATATAAAGTTGCCAAAGATGACATTATACAAATTGAAAAGCTAGACTATAGCGACGGTGATTTGGTTAAATTAACCGAAATCCTGTTAATAGAAAAGGATGGTGGTGACGTATTATTTGGAGCACCCTTTATTGATGGTGGCGTTGTAGAAGGTCAAGTTGTTAAGAATTATAAAGATAAAAAAGTTATAATTTTTAAAAAAAGGAGGAGACAAAACTCTAGAAGAAAAAATGGCCATCGCCAAATGAAAACTGAATTAAAAATAACTGATATTAAATTTAATTAGATATGTCAACTAAGAAAGCGGGCGGTAGCTCGAGAAACGGAAGAGATTCAGCTGGTCGTAGACTAGGAATCAAGCTATTTGGCGGTCAACATGCAATAGCCGGAAATATCATCGCAAGACAGAGAGGTACAAAATGGCACCCTGGTAGCAATACTGGAATGGGCAAAGATCATACGATTTTTGCATTAATTGACGGTTTTGTAAAATTCGTTAAGTTTGGTGCATCAAATAAAGTTAAAATAGAAGTTGTTCCTGCGGAAAAAAATTAATACAATTTTTAGGAAAATAAATAGCAGAAACATTGTTTAACAATATAGTAAGTAGTAGCTACATAACTCAATACATCTTATTTTTTGTACTTCCGGCTATCCTTTGTTACTTATCGACAGCTAAATACATTAAATTTAGTCAAAAAAATTCTCTATTTCAGCCAATCAGAAAAGAAGGTCCAAAACTACATATAAAAACTAAACAAAAAACCCCAACCTTTGGAGGATTATTTATAGTTCTTTCGGTTATCATTACCAATATCTTACTGTCTGACCTAACAAACGCATACCTTCTATCGGCATTATTTATTCTAATGTCATTTTCTGCTATTGGCTTTGCTGATGATTATATAAAAGTTGTAAAACAAAATAGCTTAGGATTTAAAGGTAGTATTAAACTGATGATTCAATTTTCTTTAGTCTTGTCTGTTATTTTTTTCTTAGGAATCAACAATCCGATCTTCTGGTCTGGCGAGGTTTCGGTGCCATTTAGCAACATATCTATCAATATTGGTACTTTATACTTTTTATTTGTAGGAATTGTAGTTGTAGGAGCGGCCAACGCTACCAACCTCACCGATGGTCTTGACGGTTTAGTTTCAGTACCCATTATCTTTAACTCCATAGCTTTAATTGCCATTATTTTTAGTCTCGATGAATCTGAAATAAAAGAATTTTATCCTCTAATATTGCTAGGATATTCTTTAATTGCATCCGTTGCGACATTCTTTATATTCAACAGATACCCAGCTAAAATTTTTATGGGAGATGTGGGTAGTTTAGCAATAGGTGCAACCCTTGGCATTATTGCCATTATAATTAAAAAAGAATTGGCTTTTGCGATAATCACCCTATTATTTATGATAGAAGCATTATCAGTTATAATTCAGGTTGGATCTTATAAAATTTGGAAAAAAAGAATCTTCTTAATGACTCCAATTCATCACCACTTTGAAAAAATGGGATGGTCAGAGCAAAAGGTTGTAAAAATCTTTTGGTTAGTATCTCTTCTTGCTTCTATAATTGGATTTGTATCCAGCTAAGGATCTACGCAAGAACAACTAATATTTTATTGAAATACGAGTTGTTCTTGTGTAGATTCTAAATTAAGCTTGAATATTATTCCTACTATATTTCAGTAAAATTATACACAACAATGAAAGAAAGAGTTTATCTTTACGACTCCACCTTAAGAGATGGAGGTCAAACCAGCACTATCAATTTTAGCGCTAGTGATAAGAAAAAAATTGCCATAGAATTAGATAGGATAGGAATCGACTATATTGAAGGTGGTTGGCCTGGAGCGAATCAAACTGATGACGAGTTTTTTGCTGATTTACCAACCTTAAATAATTCTAAATTTACTGCCTTTGGTATGACAAATCGTCATTCAGTACCTGCCTACGAAGATAAATCGTTAAATAAATTAATTGCAAGTAATGTAGAGTCGGTGTGCATAGTTGGTAAATCTTGGGATTTTCATTTAAAAAATGCCCTAAATATTACGGAGAAACAAAATTTATCTATGATTTCTGACTCAATTTCTCATATTAGACAGAGTGGAAAGGAAGCTATATTTGATGCTGAACATTTTTTTGATGGCTACAAGTCAAACCCAGAATTTTCTTTAAAATGCCTAGAATCCGCCTATAAATCAGGTGCTAGATGGGTTGTGCTGTGCGACACTAATGGCGGTACATTACCTTATGAAATTTATGATATCATATTAGAAGTTAAAAAAATCATTCCACATATTAACCTTGGAATTCACTGTCATAATGATGGCGGAGTTGCTGTTGCCAACTCAATTGCCGCAGTTAAAGCTGGGGTTCGTCAAGTTCAAGGAACATTAAATGGTCTCGGTGAAAGATGTGGTAATGCAGATTTAATTAGCTTAATTCCTAATTTAATGTTAAAGATGGGCTTTGATGTCGGTATCAAAGCAGAAAACCTTAAAAATCTTTGCCATACTTCATACTTCTTAGACGATCTACTTAATAGACCTCGCGATAATTTTGCTCCTTTTGTTGGTAAATTTGCCTTTGCTCACAAGGGAGGTCTTCACGTTTCTGCTATTAATAAAAACTCTAAATCTTATGAGCATATAGAGCCGGACTTAGTTGGTAACAAAAGGAGGATAATGATCTCTGATCAAGCAGGCAGATCAAATGTAATATCTAAAATTAAAGAAATTGGCCTAGAAGTTGACAATAAAAATAAAATTATAAATGATCTAGTTGAGGAGGTAAAGTTACTCGAAAGCCAAGGTTATGCCTACGATAATGCTGATGCTAGTTTTGAAATTTTAGTAAAAAAATCTCTAAATATTATACCGAATTATTTTCAATTAAAGTCATTCAAAGTTTTTGATGAATTAAAGGGCGTTGAGGATAAAAATATCATCTCAAAAGCAGAAATAGAAATTGTAATTGATAACGAAGTTAAGAAAACCAGCTCCTATGGCGAAGGACCTATTAACGCTCTGGACAAAGCTTTAAGGTTAGTATTGTCAGAAAAATATCCAATCTTAGATAAAATATCACTAAATGATTACAAGGTGATGATTTTAAATTCTTCAGATGGCACGAAAGCAAAAACTCGTGTTGAAATTAGGTCTACAGACCAAAATGGCTCAGAATGGACCACTATTGGGGTTTCAAAAAATATTGTTGAAGCGTCATTTAAAGCTTTAAGAGATAGTATTAATTACAAACTATCTAAAGACTCGATAGGGTAAATTCTAGATTATATTCAAACAATGTGATATAATTTTTATTATTTTTTAAAATTTAATAAAATTAATATGACTATGAGCGGGGAAGTTTTAAATATCTAACATTTAAAGATAGGTAAATAATTTATCATATAAGATTTATTGAAAAAGAATCTTTACAGTAAATAGATTATTTTATTGGTAAATCAAAATCTACCATTAGCTACGATCTAAACAATAAAAAGGAAAGAGCAAAATACATCCCTACCATTGCTCACGGTAAATATAAGAGAGTGCTTCATAAAAAGGATAGGTTTGCAACAGATAGTAATCCCAAAGCTTTGAAATATTTAAAAAATAATCTTATAAACTATAAATGGTCATTAGATGTAATATCCAGCAAAACAGAAAGAAGATATTAGATTTTATACAGCTACCGATTTTTGTATGACTTTATTTGCAATTTCAACACTTAGAAGAGGTTAGAATTATATAAATATTTACCACGCAAAAGACAAAATAGATTAAAACAAGGCTATGATTCTCATAATCTTTCCTAAAGATAAAGATGTCACGAAATTAACAAAACAAAAATTACAAAAAATAGAATATTTACTCAGTCAATATGCTAAGAAGAGTATTAGGATATAAAACTCCTAACCAATTTGGGAACGAGAAGTTAAAATTAGCAGCAAATTCCTTGGTCTAAAAATTATAGATTTTGTTCGAATTAGTGGTTAAATTTATCAGGGTACTATACATATTAATGTTACTAGGGAGTTATACTATTTCTTTATTCTTCTTTTATTAATGGAAAGTGATCTATCTTCGAACTCATTATATGATTTGACTCTGCGATACAAAGTAAAATTCTAAATTAGAAGTTGTAATTAATGAAAACTACTATTTTTAAATTTTGCGTTAATGGTGGGATTTATTGCTATATAATAATTCTACAGCCCTATCTTTAAAAGCTGGCTTTCTCCTGATTAATTTATTAAGGATTTTTTCCGCTTTTCGAAATTTATTTTGTGCTAGAAGTGATTTTGCAAGCATAAAATATCCTTCATAATGATCGGGCCAAAATTTAGTTAAAATTGTAAAGCGAAATGTAGCCTCGCTAAAGTTACCATTTCTATAATATTTTTTTCCTAACTTAAAATTTGATTCAGAGAGATTTTTTGACCTTTTGGCCATTAATCTTAAATTTAATATAAATTTATTAGAAGATTTTTGAATATTATTAAAAAAATCATGGATTCCAGACTTTTTATCCTTTGTCGAGTTATATCCAAGAAGTTTTTTAATTGTGCCAAAGTTCATAAATTAATAAAAAATTTCAATTAATTTTTTAGAGGTTGGTGTAATGCCATATTTAGACTTCATTTTTTTAGCCCAAGGTTTAAAAAACAAGAGGAATATTTAAGCAAGTTTACTAAAATCTAAAAGGAATGTATCTAATATAATATTTGCTGCAATTTTATCAATTGTTTTTTTTCTACTATGCTTTCTTTTTAATTTTAAATTATCGTCAATAAATATTCTTGCAGAAGAGCTGCTATATCTCTCATCATACAATATTATTTTAATTTTACCTAGTAAGAATATATCGATATTGTCAGCAAAACGTCTAACAAACATACTGATATCAGTTTCGCTACCATCAAGATGAATTGGTAAGCCAATCACCAATAATTCAATCTCATTTTTCTCGATGTACTCTTTTATTTTAGGGAAATCCTTTTTATTTCCTGATCGGTCAATTGTGGCAAATGGGTTGCATATAGTTCTTGAGGGGTCACAAATTGCCACGCCAATTACTTTTGTTCCGACATCTAGGGATAAAAATCTGCTTTCTGTCAATAAGTCTCCTTTTAAATCTGCTATGTTGCTATATATCATGATTAAATTTATAATTTAACTTCGCGTCGTCACTTCTTAGGTTAAAATAAATATCATATAGATGATTAAGTTAGTCAAATTACTTGCAAGTAAGCAATATTTTGTTACCGCAATTGGTACGGATATTGGTAAAACTTATTTCACAACAAGTTTATGCCAAATTTTATTAAATATTGGTCAAAAAGCAAACATTATTAAACCTGTGATTAGTGGTTTTACTTTAAATGATGATTGTAATGATACACTGACAATATTGGATAGTCTTGGGATGGAAAAGAGTATTGATAATATTGATAAAATATCACCTTTTAGGTTAAAATTACCATTATCTCCAGATATAGCCTCCAGAGGGGAGGGTGTGGAGTTAAGTTTTGATAAAATTACAGATTTTTGTTTAGATAATATTAAGAAATCAAAAAGAAGTAACGAATTTTTGTTTATAGAGGGTGCTGGTGGAGTTATGACACCAGTTACGCACGATAAAACATTTGTTGATTTGATGCAAAAATTACCTATCCCTGTAATCTTGATAATAAGTAATTATCTAGGATCGATTAGTCACGCTTTGACAGCCATTAAAGTTTTGGAACAATGTAATGTTGATTTGGAATATATTATTTTAAATTTTAGAGAAGGTATGGAATCGGGAACGGCTTTGGAAATGTTGGAATCTTTAAATAGGTTTACTAATAAGAAGATTATTGTCCTATGAAATTTAGTGACGAAGGAATTATTATTTTTGCTAAAAAACATGGAGAAAATTCTCTTATAATTAAAATTCTTTCCAAAGAGAATGGTGTTTGCACTGCTTTTGTTAGGAAGTCTACAAGTCCCAAGAATTATTCAAAATATCAGATTGGTAATTTAGTTTTTTTTGATTTATATGCCAAAAATAGCGATAGCTTATCTTATGTTCGTGTTGAAAATTTAGCATCTTTTGCGTCTAGACATATATTAAGTTTTACTAGATTGAATATAATTACTTTATTTTGCCTAATAATTTCTAAAAATTTTATGGATCAAGATCCTAATAAGGATTTATTTTCTTCATTTATATTGTTTTTACAATCTTTAGGTCAGGATGATAAGGTTATTTTGGCTAATATTATTAAGTTTGAATTGAAATTGCTTGAAATATCTGGTTATGGTCTGGACTTATCTTCTTGTGCTGTTACTGGTAAGAAGGATGATTTGTATTTTATCTCGCCAAAGTCTGGTAGGGTAGCTTCTTATGAGTCTGGTAAGCCTTACGAAGATAAATTATTTCTTCTAACAAAATTTTTTAAAAACAACCTAATTCTAAGTAAGGATATTAGCGGCGATGATCTTATGGAGAGTGTAAATATTACTATATTTTTTATGAAAAAATATGATTTACTTAGTGGGGGGTTGATAGATCTTAGTAAGAAAATTAATAAATCTCTCTTAGAGGGTCTTTAGAAATTTTTACTTTCAATAACTACTTTGAGTATTTTGGAGAAAAGAACGAAGGTGATCTATTAAATTTCTATGTTCTGTGTAAAGGCAGGCTTTGATATAATTAACTTTGTCTACTCTTTATGTGAAGCATTCTTTCTTTAGCTTCATGAACTCTAGCAATAACTTTATCTATTGCAACCAGGGTATTAGTCTTTATTTGTTCTGATCGAGGTTGCTTTATGTAATTGATAAATTCTTTGGACATGTCGTCGGCACAATGTTCTAAGGTTTCTATGATAGATTGCACAATTTTAAACTCGGCATCTCTTTTCAACTCAGGATCTTCGTGAGATAGATCTATTAATTGATCAATGAAATTGTAGTATTTCATGATTTTATTGTAGATATCTTCTTGTTTGTGGGTTGCCATAATTTAACGATTTTTAGTTATCATCATCATTAACCTCATCATCTTCATCAATTATTTCTCCATCAGTATCAGTAACATCTTCGTCAACCCCTTCTTCGTCAAATTCCTTGTCGAAATCATCATCAATATTAGATGAGCCAAAGGATATCATTTTGTTTTTAGCCTTTGATATAATCTCCTCCTTTGCTTCATCAATGGAGATGTTTTTAATTAAGGAATATTCGGTTGACAATCTTTCCAGAGCGCTTTCGTAAATTAGTCTTTCACTATATGATCTATCAGCATCTGAGATGTCTCTGGTTAGATCCCTAAGGACTTCTGCTAGCAACCTTATGTCACCAGAATTAACTTTGTTCTCATATTCTTGAGCTCTCCTGCTCCACATACCTTTTTGCTTTCTTGTTCCACTTTGTAGTATAGAAAGTATTTCACTCATATCCTCCAGCTCTATTAAATGGCGTAAGTTAACTTTGGATGCTTTTTGATATGGAATAGTTAGCTTCATATTTTCTACCTCAAAAAAAACAACGATTGTCTTTATTTTTTGATTAAGAATGGTCATTTCTTTAATTTCCACTACCTTACCTACTCCATGACTAGGGTAAACTACATAATTTCCAGTCTTGAATGTTGCTTTTTTTGTACCCGAGGTGTTTTTTCTTTGCTCCACTATCATTTTGCAATTTAAAATAAAATAAACTAAACTAAGCTAGTACTTTAGCATTGGGATTTAAGAGTTGCAATTTAAAATTATGAGTAAAGCCACCTTTTTTAAATTCAAGGTCAAACATTACGTAGAAAGATTATTAGATTACAAACTATTTGATCTTATCGCCTCATCTATTGTTATTTTACTAATCATATTACATCTTTTTTTATACTCTACTCAAAAAGAAGATAATTATCAGAAAAGTGACGAATATAAAAATATAGAAGTTAGTTTATCTGAAGATTTTAATTTTTTTCTTAACACTAATCATCTTATCAATTATAAGATAAAGAAAAAAGACACAATTATCAAGATTTTATCTGATATAGGTATTTCCGATAATGAAATTTTTGATATCCTTAAGGTGATGAGGGAAAAAATTAACCCTAAATCAATTGTTGTTGGACAAAATTTAATTTTAAAATACCATGTCAAAAAAAGTTACAAAGACATAATAAATGAAAATAAGGAGGCGGAAGAGAGTAGTATTTTAAATGAACTAATTATTAAAGTTGATTCCGAAACTCAAATTGCCATAATTAGACAATCTGATGATTCCTATCTATCTTTTAAGGTAGAAAAAGAGCTCAACAAAAAGATAGTTAAATACGACTTTATAATAAATAATAGTCTTTTTTTTGATGGTCAAAAATTTGGGGTGCCCACAAATACCATGATCAATATTATCAATTTATATAGTTTTGATGTTGATTTTCAGAGGGATATCAGGGCTGGTGATCGAGTTGAAATATTATTAGAAAATTTTTACGATCAAGATGGTGAATTCGTTAAAAATGGTAACATATTATTTTCATCCCTGACTTTACGTAAAAAACCAGTTGATATCTATTTATTTAATAATGGTAAGTCTAATCAGTATTTAAGTAAAGATGGAAGGTCGATTAAAAAATCTCTTTTAAAAACCCCAATTAACGGAGCGAGACTTTCTTCTGGCTTTGGCCTTAGGCGTCACCCAGTTTTAAAATATACTAAAATGCATCGGGGTCTTGATTTTGCGGCCCCACGTGGCACTCCAATTTTTGCAGCAGGTAATGGTGCCATAACATACCGCGGAAGAAGGGGTGCTTATGGAAATTTTATATTAATTAAGCATAATAATGGTTATGAAACGGCCTACGCTCACTTAAATAGATTCAATAATAAGTTCAAAAAAGGATCTAGAGTGGAGCAGGGGGATGTGATTGGTTATGTCGGCACAACTGGTCGTTCAACTGGTCCACATTTACATTATGAGATTAGAAAAAATGGCAAAAGAGTAGATCCTAGTAGAATAAAAACTATTATAAGTAAAAAATTGCCTAAGAAGGGTTTGAAAAAATTCTTTGAGCAGAAAAATTACATAGACTCCCTTCGCACCATCACCTCTAATCAAAATCTTTTTTAAAGCAATACCGGTACCAAGGTCCATGTTAAAAGCTATGTTAAAAATTAAAATATATATTAAGATATGATAGATTGTAATTCAAAAATATTATTTTTTGGTTGTGGTAAGATGGGTTCAGCTATTTTACAAAACTTTTTAGATAAAAATATAGATCCAAAAAATATCACCATAATTGATCCATTAATAAAAAATAAAATTATTAACATTAATTATTTTTCTTCTGTTACACAGGTTTCTGATGATCACAGGTTTGATTTAGTTATTTTTGCATTTAAGCCTCAAGAAGCGGATAAGATTTTGTCACAAATCATTAAATATAACATTTTTTGTCAAAATACTATTTTTGTTTCAATTCTAGCTGGTATAAGGATTGAGTTTTTTGCTAATTTTCTTGGACAAGAAGCAAAAATTATTCGTATTATGCCAAATTTACCAATGGCAATAGGCGAGGGTATCTCTGCTTTTGTTGCTAATAATCACTTAGGAGTGGACGAAGTTAAGTCTGTAATGGGTTTTTGGTCAAAAAACTTAACATTGAAGTCGGAAAAAGAAATTGATTTATTTACTGCAATCGCCGGAAGTGGTCCAGCTTATTTGTTTTTATTTGCTAAGGAATTAATTGAAGTTGCTAAAAAATCTGGAATTGAAGATGTAGATGCAAGAAAAATGGTAGTGCAAATGCTCTATGGATCTTCTAAAATGCTTCTTGATAAAAAGTTTGATATTGTAGATTTGATTGATTCGGTAACAAGTAAAGGTGGCACAACAGAAGCTGGTTTAAATGAGTTTTATAAGGGAGGTTTTAAGGAATTAATTGAAAGGGTTGTTGAGGCGGCTTGTAGCAAATCTAAGGAATTGGGGTTGTCGCAAAAATAACTTATATATTTAACTTCATCTTTTTGCTTTGAATCTTGAGGCAGTCAGATGTGACTATGATTAAAAGCAAAATCTAAAAACCAAGGTATTTTATTAAATATATAAGTTATTCTTGTGATAACCCTTAGGAGATCCTTAAAATAATATCATTAAATCGCAGCATTATATTTATTGGTAATGTGTAGTTTTTGGTAATTGTGCTGTTTTGGCCAGATATTACTGGTGACCCCTACGGGATTTGAACCCGTATCTCCACCGTGAAAGGGTGGCATCCTAACCATTAGACGAAGGGGCCGGAAGTAATTATAGAATATACCTACTGATTGAGGTAGAAAGTAATTTTATTTGTTAGTTTTAACAAATCAACTAATTAATTTTATTACACAATTGCAAGATAGATGTAAGTCTCTAAAAATTTGCTAATTTCATTCAAAATCTAAAATTCGAGTAAATTTTTTATAGATTTTTATCAATATTGCATTATGATTTTGTTATATTTAATTAATGATATTTTTATTTATGACGAGTTACAAAACAAAAATTCTTATTTTAGGCTCTGGTTCTGCTGGTCTGACTGCTGCAATCTATGCTGCCAGAGCAAATTTAAAGCCAATTTTAGTTAGTGGCATACAGCCTGGTGGACAATTGACCATCACAACTGATGTTGAAAATTATCCAGGATTTGCTGATGTTGTTCAAGGTCCGTGGCTTATGGAGCAAATGGAAGAACAGGCTAAAAAAGTTGGTACCGAAATCATCTCTGATCATATTAAGGAAGTTAATTTTTCTAAAAGGCCATTCATTTTAGAGGGTGAATCTGGCGATACATATGAGGCTGAAACTTTAGTTATCTCAACTGGAGCTGCCGCTAAGTGGTTAGGATTGGAATCTGAGCAAAAGTTTCAAGGTTTTGGTGTTTCTGGTTGCGCTACTTGCGACGGCTTCTTCTTTAAAGATAAGGAAGTTATTGTTGTTGGTGGTGGTAATGCCGCTTCAGAAGAAGCTCTTTATTTAACCAATCATTGTAAAAAAGTTTATTTAGTTCATAGGAGAGACTCTCTTCGTTCAGAAAAAATCATTCAAGATCGTATTTTTGCTAATGACAAGATTGAAATGATTTGGAATCATCAATTGCTTGAGGTGTTGGGTGATGAAAATCCAAAAAATGTTACTGGAGCAATTTTAGAAAATACTCAAAATGGAGAGAGGAAGGAGATGAAAATTGATGGTATTTTTATTGCCATTGGTCATAAGCCGGCAACATCTATTTTTAAAAATAGTGGTATAGATCTTGATAAGGAGGGGTATGTTATAACACAGCCTGGCACAAGTTTTACTAATATTGAGGGGATTTATGCTGCTGGTGATGTGCAAGATAAAATTTATCGTCAAGCTGTTACTGCCGCTGGTTCTGGATGTATGGCCGCTCTTGATGCTGAAAGATTTTTAAATGGTTAAAAGACATTTGAAAAACCTAGATTATACCAAAATTTACCTATAGTGCAGCATCTATACTTCTTATTTTTGGACAAAAATTATCATAAAATTTAGCTAAATATATTCTGATACTAAGTATAAATTTAATAATAAATTTCTGACCTAAGATAATTTACCTAAATTCTTCATTTTCAAAGATGCTAAGGTTGTTGGATATCTATTTCTCTATTTTTTGTCAGGATCTAAAAGTTGCCCTTCTTACTTCGGGGCGGATTTTGATATTATGTTACAGATTGCTTGACAACAAATACCCTCCCTCCTTCCTAAAAATCCCATTTTCTCACAAGTTGTGGCCTTAATATTTATCTGATCCAAGTCAATTTCTAAAATTTTTGTTAATTTTTCTTTTATTTTGACTTTATGGTTAGAAATTTTTGGCTCTTCGCAAATAATCGTTAAATCGATATTGACTATTTTGTAATAATTTTTTGTTAGCAACCGCTTAATCTCTAGAAGCATTAATGATGAGTCGACATCTTTCCATTTTAGATCATTATCTGGAAAATATTCTCCAATATCACCTTTTGCCATAGCGCCTAAAAGAGCGTCAATAATTGCATGAATGACTACGTCACCATCAGAATGAGCAATGATTTTTCTAGGAAAATCTATGTCAATTCCGCCAATTTTGATAAAATTATTTTCTAATTTTTTATTAGAAAATTTATGAATATCAATTCCGATACCAGATCTAACAAAATTTTCTTGCTCTGTCATAATCTTCTTTATTGGTTATTTTAAAATTATTTATATCGCCAGGAACTATACCAATTATAACTTTTTCTTTTTCGCAAAGAGAAGAGTCGTCAGTGAATTTTTGATTTTGATATTTCCGATGTAATTTTAATATTAATTGATAATTAAATCCCTGAGGGGTTTGGGCTAGATGAATGTTTTCTCTGTCAATGGTATTGATAATTACTCCATTTTCAATTTTTTTAATAGTGTCGCTAACTAAAATTGTTGGAATTGCTGCTTTATTTTTGTCTAATTTTAGAATGAGATTGTCGATTACTTCTTTTGTAGCAAATGGTCTAGCACTATCATGAATTAAAACCAAGTCAGGATTTAAATTTTGAATTTTTTCAAGAGCTAATCTGACGGAATCTTGCCTTTCGGTGCCACCAAAAACTGGTTCTAAGATTTTTAAATCAGAGATTGTGTTTTGATATAAATCAAGATCATCCTTATTGATGGCGCAAATTATATTAGAAATTTGCGAGTGATTCTTAAAGGTAGTGATACAATGATGTAAAATTGTTTTATTTTGTAATGGTAAATATTGCTTTGGAATGTCGGATTTCATTCTATTGCCGGTACCAGCTGCAACAATTATGGCAATTATTTTCATGATTAAATTTCAGTAATTAATGAAGCGGAACTAAAGCCAGTATCGTTAATTTTTTTAATAATATCCATTATCGTGCCATAATTTAAACTTTTATCAGCTTTAATAAAAATTTTACTATTTAAATTATTATTAGTGAGTTTTTTTAATTTTGCACCGAGAGCTCTTAGTTTAACTTTTTTATTTTCAAGATATATTAGGCCATTTTTTTTGACTGTGATTATTACTTTATTTTCTTGATAGGGATTTGATTTTTTGTCCGATCCTTTTGGTAGATCTACTTTAATATTGCCATTAAGTAAGGGAGCCGAGACCATAAAAATTATTAGCAGTACTAAAAGTACATCTACAAAAGGTGTGACATTAATGTCGCTTATTATTTTTCTTCTACTTCTTTTGCTGCCTCTTCTCATTTTGGTAAATTGGAATTTCTAATAATAAATTTATTTGAAGAAATTATTGATTTATAGTTGGTATTTTTAAATGAAATATCTGTGATTTGATCAAGGTCGTTTTTAACGCGCATTTTTAAAAATGATAGCGGATTTTTATTAAAAATTAAATAAAATATTCCAGCTTCTTTGCGATTTTTTTTGCGGATTGATATAATATACCTTTCTCCATCATCTTTAAAGTCAAGTAATTCAATGTCTTTTGCAGAAAATGAAATATTTTTACGAGTCAAAAATGATGCCGGTGTACTACCTGTTGGGAAGCTGGAGTTTTCTTCTAGCTCTAGATCTGAATAGGATAATATATTATTGTTGACGATAATTAAGATAGGAATTTCTTCATCATATTCAATTCTCATTTTTCCGGGGCGAGAGAGGAAAAATTTACCATAATTAATATCTCCTTCTGGTGATGTTTGAATAAAATCAGATGTCAAATATTTAATATTATTTAGATAATTTTCAATTTTTTTTAATTTAATTTTATTTTTTTCCAATAGATCACTAGCCATGAGGCTGGATGATAAAATAAAACAACAAGCAAAATATATTATTAACTTAACTTTTAACATTTTTGAATTAATATTATTGATCAACTGAAATCTCACTATCGAAATATATTAAATAGTATCATTATGAATATATTACTCAATAATAGAATTTTAAAAATATTATTCTCTCTCCTTCTTCTCTTTGTAATTTTAAATTTACCCGAGAGTGAAATTTTTACAACAGAGATAATCACTGTTATTGCGGTAAGTGTTTTTATTTTTTCCTTATGGATCACTGAAGCTCTTCCGATTCCTGTAACTTCTCTTTTTCCACTGTTTATGATGCCATTATTTGGCATTATGCCAATAGGTGATGTGTCAAAAAATTATGGTAGTCCGATTATTTTTCTATTTTTAGCTGGTCTTATTTTGGCGGTTGCAATTAGCAAGTGGAAGTTAAGCAAAAGAATTGCGCTTTATATTTTAAAATTCACTAGTAAATCAGCCTCAGGAATTATGCTTGGTTTTATGATTTCTACTGCATTTTTAAGTATGTGGATTAGTAATACCGCAACGACTATGATGATGCTTCCTATTGCTATGTCCGTGATTGGAGTTTTAAGAAAGCAGGATGAAAGATTCATAGTTTTTGCTAAATATCTTTTAATCGCTATCGCCTATTCAGCTTCAATTGGTGGTATGGCAACTTTGATTGGCACTCCTCCGAATGCTATTTTTGCCGCTTATGCTAGTGAATCTTTAAATTATGAGTTTGAATTCATTGTTTGGTTTAAAATGTTCTTCCCTTTGGTGGTTATTTTGATTTTATTAATGTGGCTTTATCTGAAAACTCTTGCTGGTAAAATTAATGCCGACTTAACTCAGGGACGTAAATTTATTGATAATGAGTTGAAGAAATTAGGAAAAATTACTTATGAAGAAGCTAATGTTTTGTTGGTTTTTGTAATTATCGCTTGTGGCTGGATTTTTAAATCCTATTTACCTATTAAAATATCTGACGCTTCAATCGGCATTATGGGTATCACTTTGTTATTCGCCTTACCCAATAAAAAAAGAACTGATTCGATTTTAAATTGGGAGGATGCTAGAGAAATTTCTTGGGGTACGTTGCTTTTATTTGGAGGAGGTATTTCAATCGCCAAAGCTCTTGAATCATCTGGTATTATTACTGTGTTAGGTGACTATATTTCTGTCTGGTCTGGCGGAAGTATTGTGTTGGCAATGGTAATTACGTTATTTTTGACAATATATTTGACAGAATTTATAGGGAATGCTGCTCTGATTGCTATTATGATTCCAATTTTAGTTGAAATTGGATTAAAAATAGGTGGTGTGGAAGCTCAATTTGATGTTGTCCTTCCTGCTGTTATCGCTTGTTCCTGCGCCTTTATGTTGCCGATGGCTACCCCACCAAATGCTATAATTTTCTCTAGTAAATTTATAAAAATTAGTGAAATGGCAAAAGTTGGATTCTTAGCAAATATTTTTGCCGGATTGGTAATATTAGGGTATTTTAGGTTTTTTATAAGTTAACTTGACTAATTATAATATTCTTCTACCACCATCGGAGGGAAAAATAGAGGGAGGAAAAGAAAAATACATTGAAGCTAAGAGTGGTCATGCATTTGGTTTTTTAGAAAAGGATAGAATATTTTTATTAAAAAATCTTTTAGATTTTATTTCTAAAGCCAATCATTCTGATTTGGAAAAATTATTTTCTGTTAAATCTAACATCTCTAATATTACGTCTTTTTTAGAAAATTTTGATCAAAAATTAACATTACCAGCGATTGAGAGATATTCTGGAGTAATGTTTAGTGCAATTGATTATCCATCTTTGGATGACGCTCAAAAAGATCGCGCAAATAATTCAATTTTATTTATTGATGCTTTATTTGGTCTTTTAAGGTTGCAGGATTTAATTCCAAATTATAAGTTAGCAATTTCTGCTAAATTTTCTGATTTTAAAATTGATCATCATTGGAAAAAAGTCCTTAAAAATCACTTAGAAGAAGCTTTAAAAGATAAAATTATTCTTGATATTTTGCCGCAGGCACATCGAAAAGCGGTTGACATTAGCAGTGAAAATCATTATTTGATAAATTTTTTTGAAATAAAAAATAATAAAGCCAAAAATGCTGGTCATATTTCTAAAAAACTTAAAGGTGAGTTTGTTCGATATATTTTGGGCTTTGATGAAATAAGTCTTGAAATTTTATATAACTTCTCACATAGTGAGGGTTATATTTATAGTGAAGATCTGTCTTCCAATAGTGAAATAATTTTTTTAAAATCTTAAATATCAAATATGCCAAAAGATGATCTCTTGACAATCAGTGGAGTCGTAACTGAAGTTTTACCAAATACTATTTTTAGAGTAACATTGGAAAATAAATTTGTTATTACGGCCCACGCTTCTGGTAAAATTCGTAAAAATAAGATTAGAATTCTAAAAGGTGATAAGGTTGAGGTTGAAATGACAACTTACGATCTAACTAAGGGACGAATAATTAAAAGAATAGGATAGGTTTTTAAAGAAATCTCTAACAAATATTAGTCATCTAGAGATTATCTTTTTTTATTTAGATTTGATATTTTTAAGTTAAGAAGTTGTAAGCCAAAGATTTGTAATTTTTTCATTCCTATCTAGACGAAAAAGATAAAAATGGGTCGGTGTAAAACCATCACTGAGTCGTTACACTCCTAGACCTGGTCTTGGCCGGAGTTATGACAAAGTTTTTTGTAATATATCATCTATACTTCTTATTTATAAATGGGAAATGGTATTATTGACTTCTTGTTACCACCTTATTAATATTTCAGCTACATTAATTAATTAATTAACCAGCATGATGGGAAAGACTCTTTACGATAAAATTTGGCAATCACATTTGGTGCATGAAGATAAAAATTTTAATATTATTTATGTTGATAGGCAGTTAATTCATGAAGTAACTTCTCCTCAAGCTTTCGAAGGTCTTAGGATAAATAATCGTAAAGTTAAGAATCCCAATTTTCATTTAGCTGTAGCTGATCATAATGTTCCAACTACCATAGCAAATCGTGGTAATGGAGTGGAAGGGGTGTCGGACTTAATTGCTAAGACTCAAATTCAAACTTTAGAAGGTAATTGCAAGGAATTTAAAATTAAATATTTTGATCTTGATGATGAGAAGCAAGGTATTGTTCACATCGTCGGTCCAGAGCAGGGATTTACTCAACCGGGCATGATCATTGTTTGTGGCGATAGTCATACAGCGACTCATGGAGCATTTGGCGCTCTTGCATTTGGAATTGGTACTAGTGAGGTAGAGCATGTCTTATCAACTCAAACCTTACAGCAGGAAAAATCAAAAAATCTTTTAGTTAAAATTGATGGCAAGTTAAGTGAGTATGTCACCGCGAAAGATGTTGCCTTGGCTATCATTGCTAAAATTGGAACGGCAGGTGGTACAGGCTATGTTATTGAGTATGGCGGAGAGGTAATTAAAAATCTTTCTATGGAGGCTAGGATGACCATTTGCAACATGACAATTGAGGCTGGAGCTCGATCTGGTTTAATTGCTCCAGACGAAACTACTTTTACATATTTAAAAGATCTTCCATTTTCACCAAAAGGAAAGGATTTTGATAAGGCTGTTACCTATTGGAAGTCCTTAGTTTCTGATTTGGACGCTCAATATGATAAAATTGTTACTTTAGATGCTAATGAGATTGAGCCTTTTGTCACTTGGGGAACTAGTCCTGAGGATGCGTTACCAATTTCAGCTTCCGTTCCTGTGCCATCAGATTTTAACGAATCAAAGGCTGTTGCAGTTAAGAGGTCTTTAGAATATATGGGTCTAACTTCAGGCACAAAATTAGAAGATATTGTGATTGATAAGGTTTTTATCGGCTCTTGCACCAACGGTAGGATTGAGGATTTACGAGCTGCCGCTAAAGTTTCTAAGGGCAAAAAGATTGCAAAAAATATTAAATTAGCAATGGTCGTTCCCGGCTCTGGTTTGGTTAAAAAACAGGCTGAATCTGAAGGTTTAGACAAAATATTTATTGAAACTGGTTTTGAGTGGAGAGAGCCTGGTTGCTCAATGTGTTTAGCTATGAATGCTGATAAATTGGAATCAGGAGAGAGGTGCGCCTCAACTTCTAATAGAAATTTTGAAGGAAGACAAGGTAGAGGTGGTAGAACTCATTTATTAAGTCCGGAGATGGCGGTTGCGGCTGCTATTAATGGCAAACTAACCGATGTAAGAAAAGTTGTTTAAATCTAAAATTATTTTTACTATTTTATGTCGTTAATCGATTCAGACAAAAATAAAGAAAAAATTTTAAAGAAATTTTTTGAAATTTCTTCTGCCCTCGGCTGTAGTGAGGAGGTGTTGCAAAGTGCGGTTACAGAGTCTGGTTTTGATTCTAAATTAAAAGATATTTTTTTTGAAGATGGTCTAATTGATTTATTTAATTTTGCAATTGATGTCTTGGACAAAAAAACCCTGAAAGAAGCTGAGGGGATAGACTTGTCTGAGTTTGGTATCTCTGGCAAGATTCGTGAGTTTGTTAAAATTAGATTACATTTAGTGGCAGAAAATTATAATAGTTTTTGTCAAATATCTTCTTATTTAAGACATAATCCGAAGATGTTATCATTTATACTGCAAAAATCTTATAAATTTTCAGATTTAGTTTGGTACGAGATTGATGATCAATCTACAGATTATAATTTTTATAGTAAAAGAATTTTACTTTCTAAAATTTATTTAAAAACATTGTCCTTTTTTTCTAAAAATAACTCAGTTGATAAATCTTTATTATATTTTGACAGTCAGATTCAAAATGTCTTAAAGTTTTCTAAGGTAAAATCTGAAATCAAGGAAATGATTGGTGGTATTTTTAAAAAGAATAATGACAACAACTTAATTTTTACTAAAGAAGTATTTAAAAAATGTTGTTTAAAATTACCTTTTATAAGATTATATGGTAGGAGATAACTCTTTTGATCTAGTCGTTGGAACCATATTGTTGCTAATAATACTTTTTTCTTTTTTAAAAGGTTTTGCTAGAGATTTTTCTTCTACCTTGTGCTGGTTTTCTGCTGCCTTAATTTCTTATTTTTTTGGCCCCGTATTATTTAATATTTTTAAAATTCATATTGGCAACGCCTATCTGGCTAAAGTCTCTTCTTACTCAATTTTATTTATTATTACTCTAATCATTATTTACATATTGATTTCAAAATTATTGAGACCGCTATTAAGTAAGATTCCTGATGTAATTGACCGCTCTTTAGGTTTGTTTTTTGGTGTTTTTAAAGGATATGTTATGTTATGCTTAGTGTTTGGTGTTTTTGTAAAAATCTCTAATAGTCATATATTTTCTTATTTAAGCAAGACTAAGAAAACTTCCGGAGGCGACACTATGAATTGGTTTAGCAATGCAAAATCCTATCCAATTTTAGAATTTGGCGCATCAAAACTATCTTTTCTTTTTGACCATATATCGTTGGATTTTCTGGAAAGGAGTTCAGATAGTAATATTGAAATTAAAGATCCTGATGGTAATAAATTTATGGATGATAATTTTGATAAGGGGTTAGAATCTGGTAGCAAAAAATTATCTATTAACAAGAACGCAGTAAAATCTGGTGGATACAAATCTAATGAAATTAGAAAAATGGATAGATTAATTTATGTAATAGATAATATTAATGACAACAGCTCTGAGGATGGTGCAGATAAGAGTTCTGTTATAGAGTTACTAATACCAGGTTTGTAAGTAGCACCGTCTCTCATTATGCACCAACTTTTGCCAGCATATTGGAGGAGGCAAGATTGATAAATGGTATTATTTTTGCGGTGTTTTGAGTGTTTTATTACAGTTAGGAACTGTGCACAGCTACGTATGTAGCTATTATTTTAATTAATTAATTAATTATTTATGTTTAATTTAGAAGGAAAAAATGCCTTAATTACAGGTGCAAGTGGTGGTATTGGCGGCGCTATTGCTAAATCTTTAAGTAAGCTAGGTGCTAATGTGGTTATTTCTGGCACCAGAGAAGAAAAATTACAAGCTCTGAAATTGGAAATCCCTGGTAAGTGCGAAATTTTAACTTGTAATCTATCTGATTTCGATCAGGTTGAGAGTTTGTTTTCTAAGGCGGAAGAGTTTTTTGGCTCTATTGATATTCTTGTTTGCAATGCCGGTATTACAAAAGATAATTTGATTATGAGAGTTAAGAATGAAGATTGGGATGATGTTTTAAACGTTAATCTTAAATCTACTTTTATCTTAAATAAAAATGCTGCAACTAAGATGATCAGAAGAAAATTTGGTAGAATTATTAATATTTCTTCTGTTGTTGGTGTTTCTGGAAACCCTGGTCAGGCCAATTATTGTGCTTCAAAAGCTGGTATGATTGGTATGGGCAAGTCAATTGCTATGGATATCGCTAAAAGAGGTGTAACCGTAAATGCTGTTGCACCAGGTTTTATTGCAACTGAGATGACGGATAATCTTAATGACAAACAAAAAGTAGCTATTAATGACAAGATTCCTGCTGGTAAGATGGGATCAGTAAGCGACATTGCTTCAGCAGTTTGTTTTTTATCTAGCAATGAATCTGGATATATTACTGGACAAACTCTTCATGTAAATGGTGGAATGCTTATGATCTAAGGTCGTTGTAAATTTAGAGTTTTTTGCTGAATATTACATATTCAATGCAATTGTGGCAATTTCTATCTTTAAAACAGTGTTTTCAAAAAAACTGTTTTAACTTGTGTATTTTAAAGGCAGGAATTGGTATGATTTTTTAACCTTAATAACCCACCTATGTCTCAAATATTATCTAAATTATCATTTATTCTGGCCATTTTATTGGTTAGCAATGTTAATGCCAAAATTATTTCCTATGACAAAGTGCCATCTGGTACTTATAAATTAGATAAAACACATGCTAGTATTGTTTGGCAGGTTTCTCATCTAGGTCTTTCTGATTATACTGCGAGATTTTCTAATTTTGATGCTACAATAAAATTCGATGTTAAAGATCCTAAAAGTAGTATTGTAGAAGCCGAAATTGATTCTTTTTCAATAAAGACTGAATATCCATATCCAGAACAAAAAGATTTTGATAAAAAGTTACAAGGAGGTAGTTGGTTTGATAGTAAAAAATTCCCTAAAATTATCTTTAAATCCAAGAGGATTGAGCTCATTAATGACAAAAATGGTGTAATGGTTGGAAATCTAACATTTTTAGGAGTTACCAAAGAAGTAAAGTTGGATATAGTTTTTAATGGAGCCATGACAAGACAGCCATTTACTAAAAAACCAACCATGGGTTTTAAGGCCACAGCCATCATTAAAAGATCCGACTGGGGTATGAAAACTTACATACCAAAAATTGGTGATGAGGTAAAGATCGTTTTTGATGGTGAATTTGGAATGGAAGATTAAATATTAAAATATTCAAATGTCAAAGAAAAATAATTATCATATTTCTATCATTTTGCTTCACTGGATTATGGCATTAGCTATTTTTCTAATGTTAATTAGTGGCACTATTATTGAATATACTGATATCAATAAATCTCTAAAATTTGATTTATATCAATATCATAAATCTCTTGGAGTTTTACTTTTGATTGCTCTTTTGGTTCGTGTTTTTTGTAGAATGATAACTAGAATACCAACTTTACCAAAGAAATTTTCTAATTTAGAGGTGAAATTAACTAAATGTGGTCACTATATTTTATATCTCTTGATGCTTACCATGGTTTCTTCTGGTTGGTTTATTGTGTCAACCAGTTCTTATGGTTTGCCAACTATTGTTTTTGGTCTTTTTGAGTGGCCTCATATTCCAAACTTAATGGGCGAAAGAAAGTTACATAAATTAGCGGAATTAATTCATTTTGTAGGTGCAATTTCTTTATTTTTAGCAATAATTGGACATGTAGGGATGGTTATTAAGCATAAAATTATCGACAGAGAGGGTTTATTGCAAAGAATATGGTTCAGCAAGAGGAAATAAAATTATTTATGAGAAAGGTTGGCAGTTTTGTGGTATTATGCATATCTATTGGGTTGTTTATGATTAATAACTCTTATGCCAAAGATTACCAGATAGACTATTTGAAGAGTAGGGTTGTTTTTTCTGGCAACCATGCTGACAATAAATTTACAGGATATGTACAGAAATATCAGTCAAAAATTATTTTTGATAAAAATAATCTAAAAAATAGTAAAATTGAGGTAATTTTTGATATGAATAGCTTTAAAACTGGTAATGAAATGTATGATGGTGCATTACCAAGTAAGGACTGGCTTAATGTTAAAAATTACCCTAAAGGCTATTTTAAATCTACAAAGATCATCGATAATTCTGGTGGAAATTTTCAGATGGAGGGTAACTTAATAATAAAAAATATTACTAAAAAAATTAATCTTATCTTTATTATAAAAGATCTAGATAAGAGCTTACTTAATGTAAAGTCAGATTTTAAAATTAATCGTCTAGATTTTGATATTGGACGTGAATCCGATGATTCTGGTGAGTGGGTTGATCTTGAGATTGATGTCTCATTAGATTTAATTGTTAAGACTTCCTATGAATAAAAAAAGATCTCTGTATGTTTATGGTTCAACGGGCTCGATTGGAAAAAATGCTTTAGAAGTTATTCGTCAAAATTTAGATTTATATTCGGTAGATGCTTTAATTGCTGGTAGTGACCATAAGACATTAATTATTCAGGCCAAGGAATTTCGTCCAAAATATGTTGGCCTTGCTAATGAAAAATTTTACGAAGAGTTAAAATCAGAACTTCCCAATTGTCAAATTATTGTAGGAGAGGGTGCGATTAATGATTTAGCAAAAAATAAGTGCGATCTTTTCCTGTCAGCCATTACTGGTATCAAGGCTTTAATTCCAACAATTAATGCTATTCAATCTGGATCAAACATTGCTATTGCCAATAAGGAGTGCTTAGTTTCTGCTGGAGAGATTATTATGCAAGAAATTAAGAAAAATAAAGTTGATCTTATTCCTGTAGATTCCGAACATAATGCTATTCATCAAATTTTTGAATATCAAAATCTAAATTTAATTAACCAAATTACTTTAACTGCCTCTGGTGGACCTTTTTTAAACAAATCCTTAAAAGAATTAAAGAATGTTACTGTCAAGGAGGCTGTAAATCATCCAAACTGGAAAATGGGGCAAAAAATATCTATTGATTCTGCAACAATGATGAATAAGGGTTTAGAAGTAATTGAGGCTGCTATGATATTTCCTATTAGAAATGATCAGATAGATGTCATTATTCATCCAGAATCCATTATTCATGGCTTAGTTTCCTACCAAGATGGCGCAACTTTGGCTATGATGAATCCTCCAGATATGAAGATTCCAATTTCCTATGCTTTAAAAATTAATCAAAGATTGAAAATTAATCATAAGAAATTAGATTTGACAGAGATTTCAAAATTAAACTTTATTAAGCCAGATTTTAATCGTTTTAGGGCATTAAAATTAGCATTTGAGGTGTTGGAAGAGGGTGGTAATAAATTGCCAATTTTAAATGCGGCGAATGAAATTGCTGTTGAGAAATTTTTAAAGGGAGAGATTAAATTTGTTGATATAATTGATTTAGTAGAAGAGGTTTTAAATAAAATTTCTTATCAGAAAATCAACTCTCTGAATGATGTGTTGTATTTTGATAAGAGGGCTAGGGAGATATGCTAATTCACCTGTCTTTCAGATATCACACTTAAAGTACGCAAGTTAAAAAACATAATAATATTAAGGAAAATTTTAGGTTTCAGACAATTTCTAAAGATGCTTAGAAAATATGATTATCCCAGATTCTTCAGAGGTTTTATTTTTTACCAATGTTGGATAAAAATATTTTGATATATTACTTATTTTAAGGTAGATTAGAGTTGTGAAGTTAAAGAATAGAGGCGATATGGATTTTTTTAATGTTTACTTAATAGATAGTTTTTTTTCACCTTTAAATCCAGCTGCAACCCCGGTTCTGGAGACGCCATCAATTCCTAAGTAAGAAATTTTTGCTATTATACTATCAATTGCTTCGGCAGTACCAATAATTTCAAAAATTGCGGCATTATTAGTCAAGTCAATTAAGTTTGTGCGGTATTTACTTAGAATTTCAAGAGCTTCGGATCTTTTTTTGTCATCTCCAATAATTTTTACTAAAGCAATTTCTCTCTCCACATAGCCATACTCTTTGGTTAGTTCAACCGCGTTATGAACGGGAATAATTCTGTTTAATAGTTTGCAGATTAGATCAACTGTTTTTTTACTGCCGTAAGTTGTTATGGTAATTCTGGATAATTTTTTGTCTTTAGTGATTGGTGCAACATTTAAGGATTCGATATTGTAACCCCTTCCAGAAAATAACTCAACAATACGCGCTAAAGCGCCAAATTCATTATCAACTAAAATTGCAATTACATGTTTTTTGATTTCCTCCTCTGTCATTTTGTAAATTTATTATCCTCTTAATTTTTTTGCTGCCTCAATTGCTTCAATGGTAATTTTTTCACCCGAAAGCATTCTAGCAATTTCAGTTTCCGACTCTTGACAGCATAAAGTCTCAACCGAAGTTTTACTTTCATGCTCATCATCTTTTTTGGAGATTCTTAAGTGAAAATCGGACTTTGCTGCCACTTGCGCATGGTGAGTAATGGCAATAATTTGAGAACTTTTACCTAAGTCGCTCATTTTTTGTCCAATTTTTGCAGCAACTAAGCCACCTACTCCAGAATCAATTTCGTCAAAAATAATTGTCGGAATTGATTTTACTTCCATTAAAGATTTTTTAATGGCTAGCATAAAGCGTGAAAGTTCGCCACCTGAAGCAATTTGATTAATTTCACCAAAGTCAGAATTTTTATTTATCTTAGCTAAAAATTTTACTTTATCAATGCCAAATTTATTATATCTGTCAGGAGACAATTCTTCAAAATTTACTAAAAATTCAACAGAACTCATCTGTAAATCACTCAGCTCTTCCTCAATTTTTTTGCTAATCTTTTTAGCCGCAATCTTTCTGTTTACTTGTAATCTTTTAGCAATTTCTAAAAATCCCGACGCTAATTCTTTTTCTTTAATTTCCAACTCTCCTAAATTCTTCTCAAGATTAGTCAGGCTTTGAACAGAAATTTTGATTCCTTTTAAATATTCTGGTAATTCGTCACATTTTTTATTTAATTTACGCGCTAAACCTCTAATTAAGAATAATCTTTCTTCAATTTCTTCCAAAGACTCACCCTCATTGCTAATAATACTTCCAATTTCTCTAATAACTTCTTTCGCAAAGTCGCTTTTGATAATGGATTCTTCAATATTTTGATCTAGACTTTTTAGCAATTCCTTATCTTCAATAAAATTATCTAACATCTGCATTTTTCGAGATAATTTTTGTTGAGCAATAAATAAATTACTATTGGCATTAGTAACCTCTACAGACAGATCATTGATTAAATTAGAAATCTTTTCTTTATTGTGTAAGAGATTTTTTTTATCAGATAGAGCTTCCTCTTCTTTTATCTCGATATTGGCATCTTCTAATTCCGTGATAACATGCTCTAAATATTCCTTTTCTTCCTTGTTTTTTTCTTGCTCTTGATAAATTTTAGCTATTTTCTGCCTTAAGTTCCATAATTTTTCATAAATTGTAATAATTTTTTGTAATTGATTATCATTCTTTGCATAATTATCAATGATTGCTAGATGAAAATTGCTATTTAAAAGATCGCTCTGGTCATTTTGACCATGAATTTCGACCAGTAATTTACCAATTTGAGAGAGAAGATTATTGCTAATTGGAATATCATTAGCAAAAGATTTGCTAGAACCATTTTCTTTGAGAATTCTTTTAAGAGTTAAGTTATTTTGATTTTCATTATCTAATAGCTCGTTTTCTATAAGAAGTTCCTGACAATTTTGATTGTTAGAGATGGAAAAGTTGGCTACTACCAAGCCTTGCTTTTGATTTTTTTTGAGTAACTTTATGTTAGATCGATATCCAATAGCAAGACCAAGAGCACCAAGAATAATTGATTTTCCTGATCCAGTCTCTCCCGTTAAAACGCAGAAACCTTTATCAAAATTTATTTCAATTTTATCAATTAAAACAATATTTTGGATAAAAAGGGATTTTAACATATAGGTTTTTCAGGGATTCCTTAATCTATTAGTATCAATAATACCTTTTCTTTCATTTCGACAAATCCAGCTTGACTCTTGAATGTTTTTATAATTTTTTCAGATTCGTCTAATATTTTAATCTCTCCTTTCTTAAGAGAAGTAATGAGTGACTCGTGATTAGACATAACTCCAATTTCACCAGATAGGGTGGGAATAATTACCATATGGCATTTATCTTCAAATAAAATGCCAGATGGTGAAACTATCTTAACTTCTAAATAGTTCATACTTACAATTTTTTAGCTTTTTCAATTACCTCATCAATTGATCCAGTCATATAAAAGGCTGCTTCCGGAAGATGATCTAACTCACCAGAGCAAATTTTCTTAAAACCAGAGATTGTATTTTCCAAGGAGACTAATTTACCAGGAGAACCGGTAAAAACTTCTGCCACGTGAAATGGTTGTGATAAGAATTTTTGAATTTTTCGTGCCCTTGAAACTACCAACTTATCTTCTTCAGAAAGTTCGTCCATACCAAGAATAGCAATAATATCTTGCAATGATTTGTAAGTTTGAAGAATTTTTTGCACTTCTCTCGCAACATTGTAATGCTCTTCGCCAACAATTCTTGGATCTAAGATTCTTGAGGTTGAATCTAGCGGATCTACGGCTGGATAAATTCCCATTTCAGCAATTTGACGAGACAATACTGTGGTTGTGTCAAGATGAGCAAATGAGGCGGCGGGAGCGGGATCAGTTAAATCATCTGCTGGTACATAAATAGCCTGAACTGAAGTGATGGAACCTTTTTTAGTTGAGGTGATTCTTTCTTGCATTGCGCCCATATCAGTTGCTAATGTTGGTTGATAACCAACTGCAGAAGGCATTCTACCCAAAAGAACTGAAACT
This sequence comes from uncultured Rickettsiales bacterium, assembly GCA_905478165.1. GTDB lineage: Bacteria > Pseudomonadota > Alphaproteobacteria > Rickettsiales > UBA1997 > CAJQHK01. The sequence goes on from CAJQHK010000017.1 coordinate 40,793, forward strand.
TCAGAACCAGCTTGAGTAAATCTAAAAACATTATCAACAAAGAATAGGACATCCTTACCTTCATTATCTCTAAAATATTCTGCTTGAGTTAATCCAGAAAGAGCAACTCTAGCTCTAGCTCCTGGAGGCTCGTTCATTTGACCATAGACAAGAGATACTTTGGAATTTTCCTGATTTTCAAGATCAATAACTTTAGAATCAATCATCTCGTGATAAAGATCGTTACCCTCTCTAGTTCTTTCGCCAACACCAGCAAAGACTGAATAACCATCATGAGCCTTGGCAACATTATTAATAAGTTCCATAATAAGAACGGTCTTACCTACGCCAGCTCCACCAAATAGGCCAATTTTACCACCCTTAACGTACGGTGCTAAAAGATCGACAACTTTAATACCAGTAACTAGCATTTCAGATTCAGTAGCTTGTTCTTCAAGGGTTGGTGCGGGGTTATGAATTGGTGCAAATTTCTTAGTATTAATAGGACCTCTCTCGTCAATAGGATCTCCAGTAACATTCATGATTCTACCAAGTGTCCCCTTTCCTACGGGAACAGAAATAGCCTGACCAGTATCAGTAACTTTTATACCCCTACGCAAACCATCAGTGGAATCCATCGCGATGCAACGAACTGTATTTTCACCTAAATGTAAGGAAGTTTCTAAAATTAATTTTTTACCATCATTTTGACATTCAAGGGCATTTAATATTCTTGGCAAGTTGCCATCTTTAAATTCAACATCTACAACAGCTGAGATGATTTGAGTAATTTCTCCAATATTTGACATTTTAATAAATTTGATTTTGATTTTTGATCAATTAGCTGTTAATATTCTATACTATTGAAGTATTTTTCAAGTTAAAATATTAAGAACCTTTAAGAAATAAATTATCTATGACTAAATTAATTCAAATTGCAGTTATTGGTAACCCAATTTCTCAATCATTATCACCGAAAATGCATAATTTTCTTCTGAAAAAATATGGCATTAGTGGATTCTATATTCCTTTGAAAATTAAGGAGGAAAATTTTAATCCAATACTCAAGGAGTTATCGGAAATAGGCTTTAAAGGTTTCAATATTACTATTCCATTTAAAGAGAAGGCTTTAAATTTGTGTAACAAATTAAGTAATTCAGCTAAGGAGATCGGTGCAGTAAATACAATTTTAACTATGGAGGATGGTAGTTTTTTTGGACATAATTCTGATGGAATTGGTTTTGTCAAGAATATTCAAAATTCCTATCCAGATTTTAAATTTAAAGATAAGGAAGTTGTTTTAATTGGGGCCGGAGGTGCGGCAAAGGCAATTTCACATAGTTTGATGATTAAAAATGTTAAAAAAATTACTATTTTTAATCGGAATCTAGAGAAGGCTCAAGATTTAATAAAAAATCTAGTTAAGATTAATAAAAATATTATTTTGGAAGTAAAGATTTTATCAGAAATTAACAAAAATCTTAAGAATTGTGATTTATTGATTAACTCCACCTCTCTTGGCATGGAAAACAATCCTGCATTAGAAATTAATTTAGTAAATCTATCAAAAAATGCCGTAGTTAGTGATATCGTCTATAAACCATTAATTACACCTCTTTTACAACAAGCCCAGGATTTAAATTTAAAAATTGTTACTGGTATTGGTATGTTAATTTTTCAAGGATTGGTTGGGTTTGAATTGTGGTTTGGAAAGAGAGTTTTTTCTAGGGAGGATATTAATGAATTGGAGGAGTTATTGTTGAAAAGTCTTTGAGGGTGTTATTTTTTACGGACCCTTGGGGGTAGTCATATTTTTAGAAAAAATAGATCAAAAAAGATGAATCTAGGTCATGTTATGTAAAAACTTATCTATAATACTGAAGTAAGTAACAGCATGATCTAAATTCTAATTACCAACAATACTTGCACCTTATTAATTAAGGCAGTCGTTTTCTAGCGACCTTAACCTTAAAATATTTTTATATATAACATATTGTAAGTGGTATTGTGGGTGGGAATTGTTGTCATCAGTGGATTTTTAAAAGTTCCTATATATGGAGTTTAGATGGTATAAACTCTAGGTTCTAAAAATTAAAATATTAAATAATCTTTATATTATTTTAAATATTAATCCAAATAAATTATTTGTAACTATTTTTAGTTCAGAAAATAAATTATCAACCGCTTTTCCAGCATTTGATTCTGGATTAATATTTGTAATAGACAGTATGTCTTCAATTGAAAAAAATCCAAATAAGAAAGATAGAAAAAATAATGCAGTTAAAAATATTGCTAATTGAAAAGTAATTTTAAGAGAAGCATTAACCATTTAATTGTTTAGTTAAATTATATCTAGTTTTTTTACTTTGTTCTCATCTATTTCAGAGAACACATCTTCCCAAGTACCTGTTGTTGAGGCTTTAGAATATTCAGTAACTCTATTTTCAAAGAAGTTAGTATGCTCAACACCATTAAGAATTTCATCTAACCAAGGAAGAGGGTTGTCATCGATCATGTAGATCTCTTTTAAACCTAATTGTGAAAGCCTTCTATCCGCGATATATCTAATATATCTCTTAATCTCGCGCGCGGTTAATCCTTCAATATTACCCATTTCAAAACATAAATCAATAAAGGCGTCTTCATAATGAACAATGGTAGCGCATGCCTCATAAAGATTACCTCTTAATTCCTCATTCCAAACTTCTGGATTTTCCTTTACGAAAGTATGAAATAATTTAATAATAGATTCGGTATGAAGCGACTCGTCTCTTACTGACCAAGTGACAATTTGACCCATTCCTTTCATTTTGCCAAACCTTTGAAAGCTAAGTAAAATAGCAAAAGATGCAAATAATTGCAGACCCTCAGTAAAACCTCCAAATACTGCTAATGTTGTGGCGATATCTTGATTAGTGCTGACGCCAAATCTTTGCATATAATCATACTTGTCCTTCATTTCTTTATACTTCATAAAAGCAGAATACTCAGTTTCTGGCATACCAATAGTATCTAATAGATGAGAATAGGCAGCGATATGAACAGTTTCCATATTTGAAAAGGAGGCAAGCATCATCTGAACTTCAGTTGGCTGAAAAACCTGACTATAATGTTTCATGTAGCAATTATTTACCTCAATATCAGCTTGGGTAAAAAATCTAAAAATTTGAGTAAGAATATTTTTTTCAGAAATAGTTAAATTATGTTTCCAATCACGGACATCGTCAGCCAAAGGAACTTCTTCAGGAAGCCAATGAATTTGCTGCTGCTTTAGCCAAGCATCGTAAGCCCAAGGATATTTAAAAGGTTTGTAAACAGGAGGTGAGTCTAGTAATGACATATAAAATATTTTTTTAACCCCGCTATAGGCAGGAATTACTGTTATTAAATAAAACTAATTTATCCAAATTATCTTATTAAGAACTATGTAAAAAAGTAGTTATTTTTACTTAGTTCTTAAAGGTAGGAATTGTTATTGTTGGATATTTAATTTTATAAACTATGTAAATAATATTCAACTGAATTTCTATTCTATTTTGCGAATAATTTTATTAAGAATGGAGATGGAAAAGTTATCTATTTGTATAGAAAAATGATCAATTCTTTTGTTTAGAATATTAAAGAATATTACAGCTGGAATTGCAACGAACAGTCCCATAGCCGTAGCAAATAAAGCTTCAGCAATTCCTGGAGCAACAATTGCTAGACTAGTATTACCGGAATCTGCAATATTTTGAAAACTATTCATAATTCCCCATACCGTACCAAAAAGACCTATGAAGGGAGCGTTAGAGCCTATTATAGCTAAGATATTTGTTCCATATTCTAAGTTTTTAACAATATTATTTTCAACTATTTCTATGGCGCCCTTAATTCGGTTTGTAATGGATTCCAGCTTATTGTCAGCATGTTCCGTGTCTTTGGATTTGCTCAGTTGCCACTCTTTTATGCTGGCAATAATTATTCTAGATAGAGGATTTTTATTATTTCCCTGGGCAAGGGTTAATATGTCGCTCAATGAGTTTTTAGATTCAAATAGCAGAATAAATTTCCACATTAATATTTTTAAAATAGAAAATTTTATTAATTTAAAAAATATTATAGACCAAGAGACAAGAGACATTAACAATAATAATGCCATAACTGACTTTACTATTATATCAGCATCAGAGATTAACTCAATAATTTGTGAATTATTTTCAAATATCATTGATTTATACATTTTGTTTTATCCCAGCATTTTCCGGGGCCGCAATCGCATGATCTGGTAATTACTTGCGCGCAAACTGAGCTTCGCGTTACATTACAATTGTCGGCGCAACCATTTCTAAAATCTACCATTTTTCCTCCGTAATTTTCGCATTGATTAGCTACTTCCCCCTTTATCTTAACAGACAGATTATCTATAAAATTATAAAACTTATTATTCTCTTCGGGTTTAGTTGCTTTTAGTTTCTTTGTTGTAGTAATTTCCGTTTTATATGTTTTATATTCCTTGTTTTTAAGATTTTTAATTTCGATACATTCGTTATTTTGCCAACACTTACCCTCTCCGCAATCGCAATTATATTCTAAAATTTGATAACAAGGGGTGTTTTTATCAATTTTTTTACTACAATTATCGTAACAAGTATGGTTAAATATTCTCCATATTCCGCTTGATTCAGTGCAAAGGTTTTTGTTTCCTGTAGCAGATATTGAGTCGAGCGAGAATATAATAAGTATATAAAAAAATAATGAACTTAGGTTTATAGCAGCTTTTAACTTTAACATTACACTTGTTAGGTAAATTTTTTTACTAAAATTAACCTGTCTAAATATGATGTTAAGGATGGGAGTCGGTATCATTTAAATATTATCTTTTATTGACCTAAGAATCTGCTCCCCCATTTGGGTAGTTGATATTATTTTTTCACCATTTTTTGCAATATCTTTAGTCCTATAATTTTGATTGAGGGTGTCCTTTATGGCGTGGTCAATTAAATCAGCTTCTTTTTGATAATCAAATGAGTAGCGAAGCATCATCGATAGACTTGAGATTGTTGCAATTGGGTTGGCAATATTTTGTCCCGCTATATCTGGGGCCGATCCATGAACTGGTTCGTAAAGGGCGTATTGTTTGTTACCTCTTTTTTCTCCAAGAGAGGCGGAAGGTAACATGCCAAGAGATCCGGTAAGCATTGATGCGGTATCCGAAATAATATCACCAAACATATTGGTTGTAACGATTACGTCAAATTGTTTTGGATACCGGACCAACTGCATAGATGCATTGTCTACATACATATGAGTTAGCTCAATGTCAGTATAATTTTTGGCAGTTTGTGTCACTTGCTCTCTCCACATTTCAGTTGACTCTAAAACATTAGCTTTGTCAATTGAACAAAGTTTTTTATTTCTTTTCTGAGCCAAATCTAACGCTACTTTAGCAATTCTATCAACTTCTTTTGAGTTATATTTTAGCGTATTAAATCCGGTTTTTGTTCCATCACTTTCTGTAATCACACCCCTAGGTTCTCCAAAGTAAATACCACCAGTCAATTCTCTGACGATCATAATATCTAAGCCAGAAACAATCTCGGATTTTAAAGATGAACTGTCAATTAGGGCGTCAAAAACAATCGCTGGACGTAAATTGGCGAATAATTTTAGTTCTTTTCTGATTCCAAGAAGACCTCTTTCTGGCCTAACATTATAAGGTAACTCTTCCCATTTTGGACCGCCAACTGCACCAAGTAATATTGCGTCAGACCTTTTTGCTTTCTCTAAGGTTTCGTCTGGAAACGGCGTTCCTGTTTTATCGTAAGCGATGCCACCAAGTAAAGCGTAATCTATGTTAAATTGTTTATTCGTATTTTCCGATAAGAAATCTAAGATTTTTTTGGCTTCAGCGACAACTTCTGGACCTATGCCGTCACCTTCTATAAGTAATATATTCTTTCTAGTCATTTAGTTTTAATTAATTTTTTAAAAATCTCTAAGAAAATTTATGTACTGATGTAAATTTTTTAAAAGACAGTATTTAGATTATCACTTGCCTTACTCAGACATCTCCTCAATACATTTTGCAAATTCTTTTATCAAATCCTGATATAAATTCTTTTTAAAATCAATTACTAAATTAGGTATTTCCATTATATCTTGTTGCCATTTCCATTCTGAGAATTCTGGCTTATATTGATCTAGGTCAATAGAATTGTCGGTACCAGTAAATTCAACGAGATACCATCTTTGCTTTTGACCTATATATCTACCTTTCCAGACCTTCTCTATCATTTTTATTGGCACATTGTAGTAGAAGTAATTTTTGGATATGTTTAATATTTTTACATCTGTTTTATTAATTCCCGTCTCCTCTTCTAGTTCACGATACATAGCACTTTTCTCGGACTCTCCTGAATCTACACCTCCTTGTGGCATTTGCCAATATTCACTTACAATACTTGATATTCTTTTGGCGATAAATATTTCTTTATTTTTATTCACTATCATAATACCAACGCATGGGCGGTATAAGTGGTCTATGCTTTTATCCATTTTATAATTTCTTTAGCTATGTTTTGTTTACTATTTTTAGCAATTTTAGCAATAATTTTATTTTTATCAACTATAGTAACTTCATTTTTATTAGAGCCAAATAATTTACCACCCTTTATGTTATTGGCAATTACAAGATCACAATTTTTGCGATTTGCCTTATCTATTGCGTTTTGAATAATATTATTACTTTCTGCTGCGAACCCAACAACAATTTTTGGTCTATTTTGACTATTGCCAATTTTATCCAAGATATCTGTGTTTAACTCTAGTTCAATATTTTTTATATTTTGGTGTTTTTTAATTTTAATGTTGGAATAATTTTTTGGCTTAAAGTCTGAAATAGCCGCTGCTGAGATATATATATCGGTATCTTGAATATTTTGATTAACTTCTTCTAACATTTGACTGGTGGAGCTGGTTCTAATGATATTTTTATTTGGCAGATTGATATTTTCTTTAATATTGGATGCTATTAGAGTTACGTTTCCTCCCATTTGGTGCATAATTTCAGCAATTGCAATACCTTGCTTTCCGGATGAGTGATTACCAATAAATCGAACCGGATCTATGGGTTCGAAAGTTGCTCCAGCGGTAATAATAATTTTCTTACCAGAAAATTTCTTACTATCAGTAAAGAAGCTTTGAATTTTTTCTATTATATCATCAATATCCGCCATCTTTCCAGATCCAAATTCGCCACAGGCTAAAACATCTTCTTGCGGGGAGATAATTTGCACATTATTATTAATCAATTTATCTAAATTGTTTTTAGTAATTTTGTTTTCCCACATCTGCACATTCATGGCGGGAGCTAGTAATATTTTTTTATTTGATGCTAAGACGGTTGCAGAGGCGAGGTCATCTGCTAGGCCATTTGATATTTTAGCAATAAAATTAGCTGATGCTGGTGCAATTAATATTAAGTCATTATCTCTTGAAAGATTGATGTGATCCATCGAGTTTTTGTCATCTGGTTTAAATAGATCTTGTTTTACTGCATTACCTAAAATAGAAGATACTAAGAGAGGAGTAATAAATTTCTCTGATTCCTTTGTTAAGATAACATCAATTTTAAAATCTATTTTTCGTAATAATCTGATTAATTCTAGGGATTTGTAGCAAGCAATTGAGGCTGTAATAATTAAGAGAATTTTTTTTTGCATTATTTATTAGAAAAATCTTTTTATTCCTAAATCATCAAAAGGGTCTGTCTGGAATAAAAATATCCATAGAGATTTTTTTATTCTTTTAAATTAGGAAGTTTAATTCACTTAAGATAAATGAGTGTCACAAAGTTAAAAAATAGAACAATATCAGTGGAAATTTTAGATTCCAGTCAGCCCCTTAAAAAGACTTATGAAATTATAGTTATGATCCAATTATTTTTTACAAATATTAGATAATATTTTTTATTTTATCATTTTTGGAACAGTATAATAGTCATATTTATTATCTGTAGCATTCGACATTAATTGTTCCGAGTCTTCATTAGATTGCACAACATCCTCGAATAATGTTAGATTGTTAGAATGTACATTATTTAAGATTTCAACATTATCAGTATCTACATCTGACAAAGTGTCAACCCAGTCAATAATTTTTTTTAACTGGATAGATAAATCCTCTTCCTCTTCTTGTAAGATCTTTATTTTTGATAATTTTGCTATTTTTTTTATATTTATATCAGACATATTTAATTTATAGATAATTTTGAAGTAACTCTACCTTAAACCTCCAAAGACCGAATTCCATAAGGCAACATTTCCATCGACATACTCTTCTCTCATACAATACCAGTAGCCATAATTCCAGGCATTTTTGTATGTAGGTGAGCTTGCCATCTTCCAGCCATCTTGTTTATTTGACTTGTAGAATATTTTATAAAATTGGTTAGATCCAGAGGATGCTCCACTTTCACAGCCATGATCCCATCCGAGTTTAAAATCTGGATCAGATTTTGCTAAATCCCCTTTAAAATGATCCGTTGTATTCGGAAATCTAAATGCTTTTACACTACAAGACGTCAATAGGGGTAATATTATTATTAATATGGCTATTTTCGATAACAATATCAGTTATTTAGTATTATTTTACAGAACTCTTAAACATCCAAATTTACAACGTCAAGGGCATTTTGTTGAATAAAATCCCTTCTTGGCTCAACTACGTTACCCATTAACATTGAGAATGTTTCGTCTACAGTATCATATTCATCAATCTTAACTTGTAGTAATGTTCTATTTTCTGGATCTAAGGTGGTCTCCCATAGTTGGTCAGCATTCATCTCCCCCAAACCTTTAAATCTTTGAATAGATAGTCCTTTTTTACCAATTTCATTAATGAATTCCATTAATTCAGACGGGGTGTTGGCTATAAATTTATTATCCTTTTTATTTAATGTAACGGACAATTCAAACTCCTCCAATATTTCATCTTTGATTTTATTTAAAGCAATTGCTTCAGCCATATTGAGAATATCTTTATCAATGATGATCGAATTTTTAATGCCCCTAATTTCTGATATTATAGTAATGTTGTCGGCAATCTTATAGTCCCATTTTATGTCGTCACTACTATCTTGTAATTTTTTAATAACTTGACGTGCAATTTTTTCTGCTAAGTCGTTATCTTCTAGCCACTCCTTATCGAAAGCACCATTAATGGCTGCAATTTGCACGATATTTTCTGGCAATATCCTTGAAACTCTGTTGCAAAGATTATTGAATTGGTTAATTTTTGCAATAAAGTTCTTTAAGTCGGGACCAGCAATATCTCCAGCCTTCGTTTCTAGTACCGCATCTAAAATAGCATTATTAATAAGATATTCTTGCATAAAATCCTCATTTTTTAGGTAAACCTCGCTATTTCCTTTTTTTACTTTGTAAAGTGGCGGCTGAGCTATATACAAAAAGCCTCTTTCAATTAATTTCGGCATATAGCGAAAAAAGAATGTTAATAATAACGTTCTAATATGAGATCCATCAACATCGGCATCGGCCATGATAATAATTTTGTGGTATCTAATTTTTTCTGGATCAAATTCATCTCCAATACCAGCTCCAAGAGCGGTAATTATTGTCCCTACCTCTTGAGAAGAAAGAACCTTATCAAATCTTGATCTTTCTACATTTAAAATTTTACCTCTGATTGGTAATATCGCTTGAAATTCTCTGTTTCTGCCGCCTTTTGCCGATCCTCCAGCTGAATTACCCTCGACAATAAATATCTCACTTAGTGCTGGACTTTTTTCTTGGCAATCTGCTAATTTTCCAGGAAGATTACTAACTTCTAATACTGATTTTCTTCTAGTTAATTCTCTAGCCTTTCTAGCGGCGTCTCTTGCTTTAGCTGCATCTAAACTTTTGCTGATAATATTTTTGATATCACTAGGATGCTCCTCAAACCATTCTGATAATTTTTCAGAAACTACTGTTTCAACGCAACTCCTAACTTCGCTTGAAACTAATTTATCTTTAGTTTGGGATGAGAATTTTGGGTCTGGAACTTTAGTAGATAAAACGCAAGTTAAACCCTCCCTGATATCTTCTCCTGAAAGTGTTAATTTTTCTTTTTTGAATAAATTATTATTCGATATATAACTATTGACAGCTCTTGTTAAGGCTGCTTTCATTCCGGCAAGATGGGTTCCTCCATCTCTTTGTCTGATATTGTTGGTAAAACATAAAATATTCTCACTGTAACTGTCATTCCAGGACATTGAGATCTCAACACTAATACCACTATTGTCGGATCCCAAAATATTTATTGGTGGATTTATTGGGTTTTTATTGCGATCTAGATATTTGACATAAGCTTCGACTCCACCCTTATAAAGTAGTTCAATTTCTTTTGGTTCATCGCTTCTTATGTCTTTTAAGTTAATTCTTACTCCTGAATTCAGGAATGATAACTCTCTTAATCTGTGTTCTAATGTAGAAAAATTAAATTCTGTAATGGTAAAGGTGCTTGCTGAAGGTAGGAATGTGATCTCGGTACCTTTTTTACCTTTTGCAGCTCCAATTTCTTTGAGAGGCTCAACTGCTTCTCCATCATTAAACTCAATAAGATATTCTTTGCCATCTTTCCATATTCTAAGTTTTAGCCAGTCTGACAGTGCGTTTACTACAGATACGCCAACGCCATGCAAGCCACCTGATATTTTATATGAATTTTGATCAAACTTTCCTCCCGCATGAAGTCTGGTCATAATAACTTCTGCTGCTGATACGCCTTCTTCTTTATGGATATCGGTTGGAATACCACGACCATTATCAGAAACTGTTATTGAGTTGTCAGTATTAATGACAACCTCAACATTATCGCAATGACCAGCTAATGATTCATCAATTGAGTTGTCTAAAACTTCATAAACCATGTGGTGAAGGCCACTACCATCATCGGTATCTCCAATATACATACCTGGTCTTTTTCTAACAGCTTCTAAACCTCTTAAGACTTTAATTGAACTTGATGTATATTCTTGATTATTTGACATGTTTTATTTAAATTATTTATCTAGTATAAAGTTTTGCTTGATCAATTTTTGATAATTTTAGATCTTAAACTCGGACCAGCGCACTTAAAGCTTTTTAAGTAAAGCGATAGGGTATAATATCAATTATTAAATTTAACTACACACTCAGCTATTAACACTTCTCTTTAATATTTAACTTTTCTAAAAAAACTCAAAATAACCCAATATTCTAAGAGTTTTTTAGAAAAGTTTACTTTAAAGAAAAACTCTTTTTGCTAAATCAGATTTATTAGTTAAATTTGATAGTTAGTATAATGCTGTAAATTTTGCAATAATCAATATAATTATGCAACATCAATTAGACAAGGAAAGTGTTATAGGTAAAATAGCCAGATTAAATTGGTTCTTAATAGGTTCTATTGCCATTTTATCTTTAATTGGTCTGGCAATGTTATATTCTGCTGCTGGTGGTAATTACAAGGTGTGGATGTTAAGGCAGTTTATATATTTTTTATTATTTTTTCCTGTAATGATATTAATTGCAATCACCGATATTAATTTTTGGTTTCGCCATATCTATAAGTTTTATTTATTAGGACTATTTCTTTTGTTGTTTGTTTACTTTTATGGGCATTATGCCATGGGTGCCACTAGGTGGTTTAGAATGGGCTTTATAACCATTCAGCCTTCTGAGATTATGAAAGTGTTTCTAGTACTTTCTATAGCTAAATATTTTCATAATATTGAATCTGAAGATATTGAGCGGGTAAAATATATCATCACCCCCCTTGTTCTTATAATGTTTCCTGCTTATCTAGTATTCAAACAGCCTGATCTTGGTACTGCTTTAATTTTATTATTTGTAGGGTTTTTGATTTTATTTGTAGCTGGAGTTATGATGTGGAAATTTATTTTAACGGCGGTCATTGGTTTAATATCGACACCTATTTTGTGGTATTTTGTTTTGCGCAATTACCAGAAGGATAGAATTATAAATTTTTTTAATCCAAATAACGACCCAATGGGTAGTGGTTACAATATTATTCAGTCGAAAATTGCTGTTGGATCAGGCGGTCTTTTTGGCAAGGGTTTTGTTAATGGGACCCAAACTCAGTTGGGATTTTTACCAGAAAAGCAGACGGATTTTATTTTTACTATCTTGTCTGAGGAGTTTGGTTTTGTTGGCTCTGTTTCTGTAATCCTTTTGTGCGCCTTAATTACTTTTATCTCAATTTTATTGGCTTCAAAAAGTTTAAATCAATATTCTAGATTAGTAATAGTCGGTATGAGTTCTATTTTCTTTTTTCATTCTTTTATTAATATTGGAATGACTATTGGTCTACTTCCGGTTGTAGGAGCTCCATTACCTTTTATGTCTTACGGTGGGACAATAACTGCAACTATGCTGATAGGTTTTGGCTTTGTTTTAAACGTCTGCCTGTATCGGGATTCAGAATTAAAATAAATTTTTTCTTGACTTTCTTAGGTGGCCGTAGATAATTTGAAGAATTAATATTGGTTTGTGGCGCTTGTTAACTTTATCGATAAGTTTAGTTTTTACTGTTCAAGGTTTGTGGTTAAAACTAAAATTTATTAGGGGTTTTGCAGATGTTACTCAATTTAAATATTTTCAAATAAATCAAAAGTAAAATAGCGATGAAAAAGAACTATAAATTAGGTTTTTCTCTAATTGAAATCTCAGTTGTGGTATTAATTATAGGGGTTTTAATTGCTGCAATTACTACAGGCACCGACCTTGTAAAAAAGTCTAAAGTAGCTTCTGCACGTAACTTATCTTCAAATTCCGCAATATATGGGATGAGCGATCTTGTGTTATGGCTTGAATCTTCTTTACCAACAAGTTTTCCAGCTGAAGGTGAGGGTGAGAGCGTAAAATTGTGGTCAAATAACTCACCTTTTTACAATATTGGCTCCGCTATTGCAGATGGCGATAATGAAACCCCTATGTATAAAAGATACGCTATTAATCACACTCCTTCTGTTAGGTTTTTTTGTGATGTAATAAATAATCTAGATGTATGTAAAAGATATTTAAACGTCCATAGTATCTCTAGTTTGTTGGAGGAAACTGATTTAACTATTTTTATTCTTGAAAACAGGGACGCCGGACATGGTGCTTTGGAAAGACGTATAATAAGCACATCTAATGGTGCCGATTCAATTAGTGGTCAGGGTTTAAACATTTATTATGGTACAGATGATAAGTTGACAGTTAGTAACTCAGACGGCAATTCCGTCTCTTCTACTGACGTCACTCCTGGGCCATCTTTACATTATTTAACTTTGTTCAATGATGATGATTTTATGGTTAATGGCAATACTATTTTGCGAAAAGGTTTTAATTATTATCACAACAAAAGACTTCCTGAGTCTGGCTCCATGCCAAGCGTTACTACTGTTATAAAGAGTGATAGCGACGTCAGATTTGATACCAACTCTATGGGAAATATAATTAGGATTGGAGATTCTGTTAAATCCTATATTGGTAACCTTCCTGAAATAATAATTTTTAATAGAAAGTTGAGGCAAAAAGAAATGATAGATATTTTCAATTATTTTGAAGCAAAATATAATATAGTTTTAAGTGACTCTTAATACTAATCGTAGTAAGTCAATACATCTTAATTTAATATCAACATTTTAAAATTATGAAAAATAATTTCAGGTTAGGTTTTTCTCTTTTGGAGGTTTCAGTTGTTTTACTAATTATTGGCATTTTATTGGCCTCCGTTAGTGCTGGCAAGAGCATGATTAGAACTTCTAAAATAACTTCTTCTCAATCCTTGACTGCTAGTTCTCCAGTTTCTGCTGTAGAGGGTTTAGCCATTTGGTTAGAACCGGTATCGGTTGCCAGTTTATCACCAGATGACACTTACGATTCTCAAGGTATTGGTGGTGGCTGGCAAAATCTGAGTAATTATTTTGCGCCGACTAATTTTGACGTTACCGGCCCTGCTTATAATGAGTCTTCGATTAATGGATTACCTTCTGTTACTTTTGATAGTAACGATATTGTTGATATTCAATCTTCCTTACAACATATAACTGGAACGAATTTTTCAATATTTATTGTTGAAGAGAGAAACAGTGATACTGGAATTTTAATTAATTCTGACCATATGGTTGCCAAATATGCTACTAATTATTTTAAAATAGAAAAAGATGGTGTTCCGGTGGTTAATGTTGTTGATGTTCCTACTGGTCCGGCTATTAATTACATCTCTTTTGCTTCCTCTGCGACAGGATCCGCTCCTAAGGGTCTTACATATTATAGGAATAAAGGGGTGTTTTTTAATTCTTCTAATGCTCAAGATATAACCGCGACCGACCTTAGTGCTGATTATGAAGGTATTTCTTCCTCAAATTATGCTACATTAGGAAGTGTTAGTGGAGGTTTTGTGGGAGACATTTCTGAGTTAATAGTATATAATAATTCCTTAACTATAGTTGAGCTTAATGAGATTCTTAATTATTTAAGTTCAAAATATAGAATAAATCTTGAAAGAGAGTAAATATTGACTACGATATTTGCTAATTTAGGATATTCTTTACACACTAAATCCTCTCTAGTTCTTTTTAGGTTATCTGGACAGAACTCCCTATCTTCATTAAAATTTTTTGGAATCAAGGTTGAGCTACAGAATCGTGTCTCAACTTTTTGCAACATTATTGATATTCAGAATGGCTCTATTATAGATCAGGCTTTGATCACTTATTTTAGGTCTCCAAACAGTTACACAGGTCAGGATGTAATTGAAATTTCTTGTCACCCATCACTTTTTATTGTTAACAAAATAACTGATATTCTTTTAAAGATAGAAGGATTTAGATATGCGAAGGAGGGGGAATTTACAAAATTAGCACTTTTAAATAATAAAATTGATTTAATTCAGGCTGAAGCTGTGTTAGATGTCATTAATTCTAAGACAAAATCTCAGCATAAGCAGGCCATGATGCAGCTAACGGGTGAACATAGTTCGGTCTACCAGGAGTGGAGACAAAGAATTGTCAATATTGTTGCTAATTTTGAGTCTGTAATTGATTTTCCGGATGAAGATCTTCCTGCCGAAGTTATTCGTAGTGCAGAGAAAGAGGTGAAATATTTAATTAGCAAAATATCTGGACAATTAAAAAATAACATTGGCCAAAAGATTAAAAGCGGTATCTCTATAGTTATTCTGGGAGATCCTAATGTTGGTAAGTCAACATTAATGAACTTTCTTAACCAGAAAGATATTTCTATTGTTTCTGATGTTGCCGGTACTACAAGAGACATAATTCAGTCGCATTTGGATATTGCAGGATATGAAGTAGTTATATCAGATACTGCGGGAATTAGAGAGTCATTTAATCCTATTGAAATTGAGGGTATAAAAAGAGCTGTTAATAAGTCAAAAGAGGCTGATATTAAGATTATTATCCTGGATTCATCTAATTTAAACTCTAGTAATTTAGAGTTTTATGATAAAAATACTATTCTGATAATTAATAAGATTGATTTAGGAAATCCTAAACTAAACTCTGAATTATCTAAAAAAGATCCGATTTTAATTTCTTTAGAGCAAAGTATTAATCTGGATCAAATTTTTATTAAAATAGAGGAAAAGATAAAAAATATTGTTGGTAACTTTAGTGATGAATCTTTAATTACTAACGGTAGACACAGAAACTCTTTAGAGCAAATTTTATATAATCTACAACAAATTCTATTTTCTGAAAATATAGAAATTACAGCTGAAAAATTAAGACTAGTTGTTAATCATATTGGGCAAATTACAGGTGAGGTAGGAGTGGATGATATTTTAGATGTAATATTTTCAAAATTTTGTATTGGTAAATAGTATTTATATCAGAATGCACAATATATTCTGATTAAACTGAGAACGTCCAATCTTCTGTGTCAATTTAAGCTAATTTAAAATAAGCGTCAGCTTATTTTAACTTAGTAAATTATTATTAATTTAAATTGACACTTTTATGACTCAAAAAATCAATTATCAGATTCTTTCAAACGCTCT
Organism: uncultured Rickettsiales bacterium; assembly: GCA_905478165.1. GTDB lineage: Bacteria > Pseudomonadota > Alphaproteobacteria > Rickettsiales > UBA1997 > CAJQHK01. Next base: position 56,825 of record CAJQHK010000017.1, read on the forward strand.
GCAATAGAAAAAATCTACCAAGGAAAGCCTTTAGCCGGGAAAAATAGCGTCTTTAGCGACATGATTAAAGAGATCCTTGAAGCAGCTTTAAGTGAAGAGTTAAGTCAACATTTAGATCAAGAGAAGAAAGGATCTGAGCAGGAGTTTAGTAATGATTTTGATAATCGTCGCAATAGCTACAATTCCAAAACTCTAAAAACTAGAGAATCAGCTTTTACCCTTGATGCTCCTCGTGATAGAAATGGCTTTTTTGAGTCAGAAATTATCAGAAAAGGTCAAACGGTTTTAACAGACGAGTTGGATAGTAAGATAATTGCTCTTTATGGTCTTGGAATGGGCTATCGAGACATCAACTCTCATATGGAAAAAATTTATGGAATAGAAATTTCTAAATCTAGTATTGCTGCCATCACAGATAAAATATTATCAAAAATAAAATAATGGCAAAATAGACCCTTAGATGAGATTTGTCCAATAATATTTCTTGATGCTATACATTTTAAATGTAGCGAGAACAATGCTGTTGTAAGTAAAGCGTTTTATACCAATTCCCATCTTTAAAATCTGTCTTAACTTGTATATTTTAAAGATGGGAATTGGTATAACTCGGTAAATCCTTATTTTATTTCTAACAATTCCATTATTCCTTTATTTTTATCTTTTGATTCTTGCAGCTCCTTCTCTGGGTCTGAATTGTAGGTAATTGCTCCGCCAGATTGAAACTCAAACTTATCTTCAAAAATAATTAATGTTCTGATAACTACCGATAGTTTACAGATATTCTTGTTTACTAATCCAATTGCACCAGCATAAACTCCTCTTTCCATCTTCTCTAATTCATCACAAACTTCTATAGATTTAATTTTGGGCGCGCCAGTCATTGATCCTGGTGGAAAGCAACCCTTTATAATATCAATTACATTTCTGTCAGGAAGTTTTTTACCTATTATTTCTGATACCATGTGATAAATTTTTTTAAAAGATAATATTTTAAATAAATTCTTAACTTCTACTGAGTTATTTTGACAATTCTTTGATAAATCATTACGGACTAAATCAACTATCATGAGGTTTTCAGCCCTTTCTTTATCGCTATTTTGTAAGTATTCCAAATTTTTTTGATCCTCCATTTTATTTTTCGATCTTGGGGAGGTGCCTTTAATTGGCGATGATTTTACTTTATTATAATCAATATCTAAAAATAATTCAGGAGAAGAGGATATGATATGTAGGTCTTCAAATTTTAAGAACGAACTATAATTTCCAGGACTAATTTGCATCAATGATTTAAATATATCAAAATAATTTTTTCTTTCTTTTATTTTTCCAAAAAATTTACGAGTTAAGTTGGCTTGATAAACATCACCATTTTTAATCCTATTTTGAATAGCGTTTATTTTTCTTAAGTATTCTTGGTCATTAAAGTTGCTATCTAAATTAATAATTCTTAATTTTTTTTGATCTAAATTAATATTTTTATCAATATTTTTTATAAAATTATGAAATTTATCTTTTAAATCTTCTGAAAATTTGCAAATAATTTCTTTTTTATCATGATTAAATTCTAAATTAAAATGAAATGATGAAAAATATAATTTATCAATCTTGATATAATTTTTATTAATTTCCTTAAAACGTTCTATATTATTTTTTAGTTCATAAGATAGGTAGCCAAAATATTTCTCTTCTTCATTATTTAGAATTTTTTTTTCAATTTCGCTAAAGTTATCTGACTTAATGAGTTCTTTAGTGTAAAACGACAAATATGATTTAGAGTTTTTATTTTCATGGTTAATTGCTGAATATAAGAAAACAAAATTATCGGAGAATTTTTTGTCATAAGATACGTTGTCGGCAACGATAATAGGGTTAATCCACTTTATTTTTATTGTTATTATTTTATTCATCCCTTGGTCCAAAAATTGCAGACCCAACTCTAATAAAGTTTGCTCCATTTTTAATAGCGCATTCAAAATCCGAGCTCATTCCCATTGAGATATTTTGTAAATTATGTTTTTTAGCTAAATTATGAGTCTCTATAAAGTATTTTTTAGAATCTTTATTTTTTGGAGCAATAGACATGAGGCCACAAATATTTAATTTTGGAAAACTTTCTAATTCATGTAAGAAATTGTCTAAATTATTCGCATCTATGCCACTCTTTTGCAATTCTTTTCCAATATTTATTTGAATAAATATTTCAGGAAACTTATTTTGCTTAATCATTTCCAACTCTAATATTTTTGCTAATTTTATAGAATCTAGGGTTTGTATAGTGTCGAATATAGTAACAGCATCTTTGGCCTTGTTTGACTGTAAGTGTCCAACTAGATGCAGCTTTATGTTGAGGTTTTCTCTTTTTAAAGATTGCCATTTTAACTTTGCTTCTTGCACTTTATTTTCTCCAAAAATACTATGTCCGGCATTTATCGCTTGTTGAATTTTTTCTTTAGGAAAATATTTAGATATAGCAATTAAACTTACATCTTGTCCAGATTTTTTACATAGCTTTATTTTATTTTCTATTTCTTTGATGTTTTTCTTTATTGAAGACACGATTTTTATTTTTTAGAGTAATTTTTCTTGCTAAGAAATATTAGATATTTTATATTAATTTTTTTATGTTGGAAGTAATAAGTTTGTTATAACTTAAAATATCACAAATTAACTATTCAATCTTAAGGCTTTCCCTAAGAATCTAGGGTGACTAAAAAGGAAGGGATAGTAAGAAATACAATTAATTATCTTTCTTCCTTAAGAAATCCTTAAAAAAAGATTGGTATTTTTATTTTTTAGGTTTTACAATCAGCCGGCTTACTGTAATATTAATTACCTGAAGTAATTGTTTTAGTTATTTCTGGTAGTTAATATTTATAAATTTTTAAAATTATATGAATAAAGAAACTTTTAATCGTAACAAGCCTCACGTTAATATTGGAACCATTGGTCACGTTGATCATGGCAAAACAACTCTTACTGCTGCTATCACTCATTACCTATCTAACTCTGGTTTAGCAGAAAAAAGAAATTATGATGATATTGATGGCGCTCCAGAAGAAAAAGAAAGGGGTATTACTATTAACACTGCTCACGTAGAGTATGAAACAGGAAAAAGACACTACGCT
>CAJQHK010000018.1 GCA_905478165.1 uncultured Rickettsiales bacterium
TACCAACTTCGTGGTAGAGTGGGGCGTGGAAAAATTAGGGCATATTCTTATCTCATGAGCAGTGCTGGCAGAAAATTAACCAAAAATTCAGTTAAAAAATTAGAAGTTATGCAAAATATCGATTCCTTAGGGGCGGGATTTTCTATCGCCTCTCATGATATGGATATTAGGGGTGCGGGAAATATAGTTGGTGATGAGCAATCTGGTCACATTAGGGACACCGGTATTGAGCTATATCAATCAATGCTTAAGGAGGAGGTTGAAAATATTTCCAATGAAGAGATAAAAACTTTAGATACTTATCAAGTTAAAATTAAATTAGGATTGTCGCTTTTAATTCCTGAAAAATACATTAGCGACATCGATCTTAGAATGAGTCTTTATAAAAGAATTGGCAATATCAAAATAATGGAGGAAAAGCAAGAAATGGAAATGGAATTGACTGACAGATTTGGAAAAATTCCAGAAGAAGTTAATAATTTATTAGAAATTTCTCATCTTAAAATTTTAGCAAAAGAGATCAGTATCACCAAAATAGAATCCAGAAATGGCGATATTTTAATTGAATTTAAAAATAATAAATTTGCAGATGTTGATGCACTCCTAAAGATGGTTTTTGCCAGTAAAGGCAAAATAAAACTAGATGGAGAAAGGGTTTTATTTATTAATCACAAGAAAAAGCCTAAACTAGACTTAGCAATCGAGTCTATCAACACATTAACTCTATTGTAATCTCTAATTTTGTCGGACTCACAACTCCCCCCTAAAATCTATGACCTTACCGGACTCACAACTCCCCCTAAGGGGGAGTCAAAATCTCTGATTTTGGTGGGGGTTATCGTAAGATATGAGCCCATCCTGAATCCCTCAAATTCTTCACCTTCTGATCCAGTAAACCCTTTTGAATCAAGGGTCGATATTTCTTCAAAAGTTGATTCAGAACAGAGCCAAAATGGCTAAATAAACAACCAAAAACTCATAAACCCTCTCTTCCAAACAACCAATACTCTAGACAAAATCACAATATTCTTGATTTGTAAAAATATTCTCAATACAATTTAATTCCTCTTTTAAGATTTGTTTCTTTTGCAAATAATCTGAGGATGCGTGGGCATAAATATATAAATTTTAACAAATTGTCAATTAATTTTGATGATAAATATTTGAAGGTCAAAAATTCCTTAAAAGGCAAATATTAGAACAAACTCAAACAATGACTCAAGAAATACAAGAAAACTTTATTATAGACGAAAATTTTGCAGAACTTTTTGGTGAATACAAAAAAGACAGTCAAAAGTTAGTAGAAGGTACGATCGTAAAAGCTGTAATCATCGAAATTACTGATAAAAACGTAGTTGTGGATGTCGGCGCAAAATCTGTTGGGTATCTTCCTAAAAATGAATTTCAAGAAGATGTTGAAGAGGGTGACGTAATAGATCTATATCTAGAAAAAATTGAAGATAGAAAAGGTGAGTTAGTTGTTAGTTACCAAAAAGGTCAAAGACTTAAAACTTGGGAACAGCTTTCCAACTGTTTAGCAGATGACACAGAATTTGAAGGAGAAATTATAGGAAGAGTTAAGGGTGGATACGCTGTTGACATCGGATATATAACTGTGTTCTTACCAAAAAGTCAGGTAGATGTAGTAATGCCTACAGAGGATAGTTTTTTGATTAATGAAAATCATAAATTTAAGGTTCTTAAAATTGATGAAATCAGAGGAAATATCGTCGTATCAAGAAGATCTGTTATTGAAGGTAAAAGAAGAAAAGCCAGAGAAGAAATTCTTTCTAAAATTAAGGTTAGTGACATTCTTGATGGTGTGGTAAAAAATATCACTGATTATGGTGCCTTTATTGATTTTGGTGATTTTGACGGTTTATTACATTTAACAGACATATCTTGGCATAAGGTTAGGCATCCATCGGAATTCCTAACTATTGGTCAAGAAGTTAAGGTTAAGGTTATTAAATGCGATGAGAAAAACAAAAGAATTTCTCTTGGTATGAAGCAATTACAACAAAATCCTTGGGACTCTTTAGAAGAAAGATTTCCTATTGGCAGAATTACTAAAGGAAAGGTTACAAATGTTACCAATTACGGTGCTTTCGTTGAAATTGAAAATGGTATTGAAGGGCTAGTTCATGTGTCAGAAATTAGCTGGACCAAAAACTCTAACAATCCAAACAGAGACCTCGCTCCTAATCAAGAAATTGAGGTAATGATTTTAGACATAAACTCTAAAAATCACAGGATCTCTCTTGGTATCAAGCAATGTATTAAAAACCCTTGGGAAGAATTTTCTGAAAAGCATGTAGTTGGTGACATCGTTGAAGGTGAAGTTAGAAACTATACTAATTTTGGTCTATTTATTGGTCTTGAAGGATCTGTAGATGGCTTGATATATATGTCTGATTTAGCTAATGGCGACAAACCGGAGGAAAAATTACAAGATTATAAGGAAGGTGATAAAGTTAAAGTTGTTGTTCTGGGAAGTTCTCCAGAAAAACAAAAAATTGCCCTTGGAGTTAAGCAATTAGAAAATAAAAACTTCACAAAAGACTTAAAAGGCATCACAGGAGGAGCGATATTATCAAGTGTTATTATCTCAGTTAAGAAGGACATACTTGAAATTGAGACCGACATTGGAATCAAAGGAATAATTAAGAGACTAGAGCTTGGTAAAAACAAAAATTCTCAAAAAACAGAGAATTTTATGGTTGGCGATAGAATTGACGCTAAAGTTGTTTTGTTTGATCCTAAAACTGGTAAACTATCTCTATCAATTAGAGAGATGGAGTCTGATCAAGAAAATAACTATGTTTATTCTAGCGCAGCTAGTGGTGAATCAATAGGAAATATTGTTGGTGATTTATTTGACAATAAGGAGGAAGCTAAAGTCCCCTCTGCAGAAAAAAAAGAACCTAAAGAGGTTAAGGAGGTTAAGGAGGTTGAAAAAACTGAAGAAGTTAAGGTAACCGAGGAGGTTAAAGAAGCTGAGAAAGTTAAAAAAACTAAAGAGCCTAAAGATTCTTCTGAAGATAAAAAAGAGTAATAATCTTAGGAGGGGGAGTTGGAAGCTGAACTCGATCTATAAACTCCCCCTAAAAAAGCAAATAGCTTTTTTAAGAGTCAAAATCTTTGATTTTGGTTAGTTCATAGATTTTGGTTAGTTCACAACTCCCCCTACGGGGGAGTCAAAATCTTTGATTTTGGTGGGGGCTGAGATTAAATTAAAAAATTAATATTATTTACTTTAGATTCCCAGGAACCTAAAAAACATAAGCACCATACACTCCTTAAAGACTACCAAAGTTAGCGCACGCCAAAACTTCATTGCCAATTTGTATTATGAATCTTGATTTCAAACGTTTAACAACAATCTAAATTTTAAGAAAAAAGGGTTAACAATTTGGGCAATATATGTCAAAAAGGTCAAGCCTAACTTTACTAGCTATACAATAATTTTTTAAGAAAACTTTTTCTGTGATACTTGCAAATTCCAATTTTTTGAATTTGCTCTCTATGAAACTTAGTGCCATATCCCATATTTTTTTGCCAACCATATTGATCAAACTCTTTGGATAATTTTATCATTAAATCATCCCTGAATTCCTTGGCAATTATTGAAGCAGCCATAATTTCAGCAATTTTTTGATCTCCCTTAATAATTGATTTTACCTTAATATTAGGATTAATATTTAGTTCTGGAATAAAATTACCATCAATAAGAATTTGGTCAATTTCAATATTATTTTTTTTAATTAAATTCTCAATAGCATTTTTCATTGCCAATTTTGTAGCATTTAAGATGTTAATATCGTCAATTTCATCTTGCCAAATAATTCCAATTTCATATTTTACTTTCTCCCTTATTTTTTCTAAAATTTCTTTTCTTTTTTTAGAGCTTAATTTTTTTGAGTCATTAAGAATATTTGTTCCAAAATCTTCAGTAAAAAATACAGCGCAGGTTACAACCGGCCCCGCAAGAGGACCTCTTCCAACCTCATCTACGCCTACAATACCAACTACCATTATAATATTGGGTAGTAATAGCATGACCTAGCATGATCTTTTAAGCTTCTAATTACCAAAAAACCTTGCATACTATTAGCATGGGGCGGTCGTTTTTTGACAATTTTAACCTTAAAATATTTTGCTATATAATGCATTATAAATGGGAATCGGTATTATTGATCAAGCCTAGATTTTAACTCCTTCATATCATCTGGTAAATCTATCTCAAATTCCATCAATTTCTCACTCCTTGGGTGCATAAAAGCAATTTTATAAGAATGTAAAGCTTGCCTGTCAAATTTAGAAATAAAGCTTTGTAAATCAGCAGAAATTTTGCCAATAATTTTATTTTTATTACCATAATCATAATCCCCAATCAAAGAATGCCCAATAGAAGTCATATGAACCCTGATTTGATGAGTCCTACCAGTTTCTAATTTGCACTCAACTAAACTGACGGCATTACTGTAATTTTTAATTATTTTATAATTTGTAACCGCTTTTTTACCACCATCCTGCACGGTACACATGCGGAGGCGATGTTTTTTACTGCGATCAATATTTTTGTCAATTTTTCCAAAATTTGGAATTGGCACGCCAAAACAAAAAGATAAATATTTTCTTTCAATTTCTCGATTAGCAATTGCTGTTGATAATTTTTGGTGGGCAAAATCATTTTTAGCAACCAACATTAAGCCAGAAGTATTTTTATCAAGACGATGCACAATTCCTGGTCGAAACTGCCCACCTATTTGTGAAAGATTATTTTGATAAAAATAAAGCAGGGCATTAACTAAAGTATGATCCTTATTTCCGGCACCGGGATGAGTGGTAAGGCCAGAAGGCTTATTTACCAAAACTAAATCAGCATCTTCAAAAACAATTCCAAAGGGAATATTTTTTGGCTCTAAATGACTTGGCTCTGGCTCTGGAATAGTAATGTAGAATTCATCACCCCCTAAAACCTTTTTATTAATCTGAACAATAGGCTCGCTATTTTTATCCAAAACATTGCCATTTTTAATAAGGTTTTGTATCTTTGATCTAGTTAGATCTGGACAGGATTTTTGAACCTCTTCTGTCAGAAATTTATCTAAACGAAAAGGTCGGTTATGGATGTCGGAGATTATTTTAATCATCTAGATTGATATACAGTTCACAATAAACATATTGCAACAAATGATACATCCTAATAATTATATTAACCAGAATATAAATAATCATGTATAAATTTCTAAATTCAGAAAGATTATTACAATCCGCCAAATCCTGTATCCCACTTGGATCTCAAACTTTTTCAAAATCTATTACTCAACTTCCTTTGGGGGTTTCCCCATATTTTGTTAAAAGCGCTAAAGGGTCTAATTTAATTGATGTTGATGGAAATAAATATATTGATTTCGTTGCCGCGCTTGCTGCCGTGAATATTGGCTATTTAGATGATGATATCACGAAAGCTGTTATAGAACAGGTGCAAAAAGGTAGTATATTTTCTTTATCATCTGAATTGGAAATTAAATTAGCACAAAAACTTATCGAGATCATACCCTGTTCTGAAATGGTTAGGTTTGGTAAAAATGGCTCAGACGCCACTTCTGCTGCAGTCAGAATTGCCAGAGCATATACAAAAAAGGATGTTGTGGCAGTTTGTGGATATCATGGTTGGCAAGATTGGTATATTTCATCTACCACTAGAAATAAAGGCGTTCCAAAAGAAGTGGGCAACTTAACTAAAAAATTTAATTATAATGACATCGATTCATTAAAAAAAGTTTTTAAAGAGAATAAAGATAACATAGCCTGCGTTATATTAGAGCCCATGAATGTAGCGTATCCAGAGGATAATTTTTTAGAAAAGGTGAAAGAAATTACTCATCAAAATAATGCATTATTAATTTTTGACGAAATGATAACGGGCTTCAGATTCGCACTAGGTGGTGCCAGTGAATATTTTGGAGTTACACCTGATCTAGCTACATTTGGTAAGGCGATGGCAAATGGCTACCCAATCTCTGCAATTTGTGGCAAGAAAGAATATATGAGAATGTTTGAGGATGTGTTTTTCTCTTCTACGTTTGGAGGAGAATTAACGTCCATTGCAGCATCAATAGCAACGATAACAAAAATTCAAAAACACAATATTATAGAAAATTTAACAGATAAAGGTAAAAAAATAATCAAAGGGGTTCAGGAGATAATAGATAAGTATGATTTACAAAATTATTTCTCAATAACGGGGCATCCATCTTGGTCATTCCTTAACTTTAAACCTAATAATACCTATAGTGACTACGATATTAAAACTTTATTTTTGCAGGAAATTTTTCAAAATGGCATCATTACACTTGGAACTCATAACTTAATGTTGGCCCACAGTGACAATGATATAGACAACTTACTTTTAGCTTATGCAAAGCTTTTACCAAAAATTGCTGACATTGTTAAAAATAAAGAAGTGGATAAATATTTAAAATGTCACCCACTAATCCCATTATTTAAAATCAGATAATTTATGAATTTAGTCATAGGAACTGCAAATTTCGGCAATAATTATGGATTAACTAGTGGTATAATCGACTCAGAAAATGCCCAAAATATTATAAATTTTGCTGAACAAAATCACGTTCACACAATTGACACGGCCTATTTATATCCCAATTCATATGAAACATTATTAAATATCGATTTAAAAAACTTTAAAATCACAACAAAAACTCCAAAATTTTCTCACTGTAAGAGTAAAAATAACATTTTAGATCTGTTCCGGGATTTTTTCAAAAAAACCAATCTTACTTTTAAGTTGGGTAGTATTAGGGCAATTTTATTTCATGATGCGTCAGATTTATTGTCTGAATATGGTGACATAATATATAGGGAATTAAGGAAGGTAACAGACCTACATAATATTAAGATTGGCATTTCCATTTATGATGTTGACGAGTTGTTAATATTAGATAGATATGATTTAGATATAGTTCAGGCACCTGTAAATATTTTTGATCAAAGGTTTATTTCTGGTGACGTAGTGGGCTTATTTCAAAAAAAAAATATTGAATTACATGTAAGGTCAATTTTTTTACAAGGATTGTTACTGATGGATTTAGAAAAAATCAAAAATTCTAGGCCAGAAGCGGTTAAATATGTTAAGAAGCTTGATACATATTGTTTGAATAATAATATTTCTCGCTTAGAAATATGTTTATTATTTATTAAAAAAATACAATCTATATCATCTTGTCTGGTAGGCGTTAATGGCCTAAATGAGTTGCAGGAAATTATTAAGTGTTGGAATAAGCATAATCTGTATAATATAAATTTTAACAATCTAGGTGTTAATGATGATACAGTAAGGGACCCCAGAAAATGGGAGAATAAATAATATAAGTAAAATATGAACGTAATTATATATGGATTAGATAAATTTCCTAATTTGATTAATTCCCTCTCTGATTCGCTGAAAATTAAGACTTTCTTTTGTGAAGACGTAAATAAAAAATTAATTGATGGCTGCAAAAACTATTCCTACAATTTTCACTGTACAGAGAATGATAAATTTATACCTAATGCCCCAAAAAATATCATAGAGGAATTAAAAACAGATCAATTTTTATTTTTTTTGATAATGAATTCCAGACATAGTAAGGCGATATTAAGAAATTCTCTTTTTAGTTTTAGGAGTATTGATCACGACATCAATTCATTTTATAATTTGGTTGATTTCTTCTACCACACCTTAACTCAAAATAAAATAGAATTAGTAATTTTTCATAACATACCTCATGAAGGCGGGGACTATCTTTTGTACAAGGTAGCAAAATTATTGAATATCAGAACAATAATACATTATCAGTCTATGATGTATAACAGATATTGTATTTTAGAAAATATTGACGATTTTAAGAAAAATTATCCACCCCAAAGAATAGTAAATAAAGAAGATAATAAATATCAGAAGGATACGGAAAAAAAATTAGATCATGTTAACAAGTTAGTTTTTATAGAGGAGGCAGAAAAGGTTTTGGATAAAAAGTCAAAAATACAAAAATTTAATAAAAATTGGCTTAAACTATTGCTAGCTTTATTTTCTTTCAAAAAGCAAACTATCTACAAAAGACTAATTAGAATATCGCTATATTTACGTAAATTAAGAGAAATCTCTAACTACATTAATTTACGTAATAAGGTGGTTTCTTATGATTTTGACTTAGAAGAAAAATTTACATATTTTGCTTTACATGTAACGCCCGAACTATCTGTTATTCCCTTGGGTGGCGATGTGTTTTATGATCAAATTACTGCTCTACAAAAATTGTCAGATTTATTGCCTGACGATTTTTATATTTATGTTAAAGACCACCCCTTCCAAGACAATATAGGCAGAGATAGCGATTTTTTTGTGAGATTAAAAAAAATTAAAAATTTAAAATTAATACCAACAAATTTTAGTAGCTCGGAATTGGTTAAAAAGTCACAATTTGTATCAACCATCTGCGGAACTGTTGGTTTTGAAGCTATAAAAATAGGAAAAGAAGTTTTGACTTTTGGCTTTGCTTGGTATAGCGGATTTTCTGGGGTTTTTCAATATAAAGAAAACTTTAATATAGCAGAGTTGTTGGCAAATAATATTGATCAAGATATTTTTAATAAGGAATTATCTGATATCTCAAAGAGGTTATATGTTGGTATAGTTGATCGTGATTATGAGAAAAAAGTATCAAATGACTATTGTCCAGAGCAAAATCAAAAACTTCTCTATTCAAATCTTATGTCCATAATTAATGAAAAACAATAAAATTGCGATCATTACTGCCAGAAGCGGAAGTAAAAGAATCCCTCAAAAAAATGTAAAACTCTTTTTCGGGAAGCCGGCCATTGCCTATGCTATCGAAAGCGCAATTAAGTCAAATTTATTTGACGAGATAATGGTTTCCACCGATACGAAATATATAGCTGACATCGCTAAAGAATATAATGCTAAAGTGCCTTTTTTTCGTAGTAAAAAAAATTCAGATGACTTCTCTAGTACTGCGGATGTATTGCTTGAGGTTTTAAAAGAGTATGAAAAAGGAGGAAGATCTTATGATGAGGTCTGCTGCATATATCCATGCTCTATGCTTATTAACGAGTCTCATATAATCAAATCACACTCTTTATTGAGAAATAGTGTTAATGCCGTTATTCCTGTTTGCAAATATAATGTTCAAACTTTTTTTCAGCTCAAAATAACTAATGATAAATTAATACATACTCATGATATTAAAAAAGCTCTCAGAACTCAAGATATCGAAGATACCTATTATGATGCTGGGCAATTTTATTGGCTAAAAACTGATAATTTTATTAAAACAAAAAGTATAATGCCGGATAATACCGCCCCATACTTAATTAGTGACTTACATTGTCAGGATGTTGATAATATAGAAGATTGGAAGATGGCAGAAATAAAATATCAGTTTTTAAATGGAAAATAGAATAATTTTTCGAACTGACTCATCTCTGCAAATTGCTACCGGACACGTGATGAGATGCTTAACTTTGGCAAAAATATTGCAGGAAAGGGGGCGAGATGTATTATTTATTTGTCGAGATCTTAAAGGGAATATAACAGAAAGAATAAAGGAGCGAGGTTTTGATGTTAAAATCTTACCAAAGCCTCATAAAAAACTAAACCATAATTCTCTAGATCAGTATCTAGAATGGTTAGGGGTCGACTTAATGTGCGATGCCAATCAAACCAAAGAGATTTTATGCAAATTAGGTAAAAATAATATTTTAATTATAGACCATTATGCTATTAATTATTTGTGGGAAAATGAAGTTAAAAACTATATTAAAAAAATAATAGTAATCGATGATTTAGCTAATAGAGAGCATAATTGTGATATTATTATTGATCAGAATTTGTATGATAATTATCAAAATCGTTATGATAATTTAGTTCAAGATGATTGTAAGAAATTTTTAGGTCCAGATTACGCAATCTTGCGTGAGGAATTTTTTCAATTACAACCAAGGGTAAGAAACGATATTAAAAATATCCTAATTTTTTTTGGCGGCGTTGATTCGGACAACTTAACTTTAGCAGCCATTAAGTCTGTGATTTCTTTAAACTGCAATCTAAATATTAAAGTGATTGGTGCAAGCAATGCTCATCAAGAATTAATTAAAAATATTTGTCAAAAAAATAATTTTGAATATTTTTTATACACCGAAAAAATAGCACAAATCATGAATTGGGCAGACATATCGATTGGAGCTGGAGGCTCTACAACGTGGGAAAGGTGCTATTTAAGGTTGCCATCTATCGTAATATCTATTGCTGATAATCAAATTGAAATATGCAAAACTTTACATAACAAGAAGATAGTAAAATATTTGGGCACAGGAAATTGCCTAAAAGAAGGCGACTTATCATCAAGTTTATCAGATACAATAAGGAATTTTGACTTTAATTATCTAGAGGTCGGGTCAAAGTTAGATTCTTTAATAAACAATATTATCTTATGAAAATTTCTTTTGTAGATTTAAACGAAGATCATGTGGAGCAGGTTAGGTTGTGGCGTAATTTAGATCATGTTGCAAAATACATGATAAATGATCAAAAAATTACCTCAGAACAGCAAAGATCTTGGTTTAATAAGGTTAAAAATGATCTGACAAAAAAATATTTTGTAATTTTAATTGATGACAATCCCGTTGGTTTGGTTAATTTTATTAACATGGACCAGTCTAATAAAACTGCAGATTGGGGTTTTTATATCGGGAATATTTATTATTTATCAAGAGGATTTGGGATAAAAATTATGAGAATGGCAATTGAGTATGCGTTTAATGATTTGGGCTTAAGATCGGTAAATGCTGAAATTATTGCAAACAACTCTATAAGCATTTATTTGCATAAAAAGTTAGGATTCATAGAGAGGGGGGTAATAAAAGGCAAAATTGAAAAAAATGGTAAATTACATGATATAATGATCTTTAGACTCGATAATCATGAATCATACTAAAATTTACCTTTGCATATATGATGGATGATTTAAATTTTAAGATACTTTTGTTTAAAAAATAGCTCTTGGTATCGTACTCTAAGTCTTGCATTAAAAGTGGGTGTCGTTAGTTATTTATATAATTTTACCCCTGAATAAATTGGGTACAAATTCTTGCTAAATTGTTTTTTATATTCTCCAGTGGTATATTCCTTTACATCTCCTGGACTGTAATTATCACTATCTGGTCTGACAGGATACACCACCCCAACATTAAATTTTTTATATCCCAGTTCTTTTGCGTGCCTTATCCCTTCCCACAAGGCAAGGTTATTTACTCGATATTTAAAATATTCCTGCTTATTGCCAGCTCTAAAGTATGTTGCCCAATCCTTATATAATTGTAGAGCAACTCCAGATACATCTTCGTCATTATGTTTTATTATAATAAAGGAAATGCTACTTTTGTTTTCAGAATCTTTTGTGGCAAATTGTTTCTGAAAAATTTCAAATGGAGTTGAATATTTCTTACCCGACAATCTAGTTTGAGTATCTGCAAATAGATTGAAGAATCTTTCTGACATCTCGTTAGAATCACCTATTTCAACTTTAAAATCGCCTCTCTGGGCTTTTCTAATGGCGCTTCTACAATCTTCATCCATCTCCATTAAGATATCATTTTCATCCTTTGTTAAATCTATGACTGCCGCAAGGCGTGGCATAAAGAAGGAAAACTTAAAAAATCCGTAATTCCAGAGGGGGTTATAATTATTTTTAATATTCTGAGAAATATCTAGATTTACTTCAAGCCTTGTAGCCTTATTCTTTTTTGCTTCATCATCTAGATGTTGGAATAAAAATTTTTCTATCTTTTTTCTTCTTTTTGGAGTTGTGTCAATCAGTGATGGGCCATAATTATCTGTAGTAATATAGCGGGTTTTATATTTATTTGTTATCTTCAGGAAAGCCTTAAGAAATGGTCTTTTAAAGATATTTGATATCACTCTTTTTTCATGCAAAATAAAAAGTGGACATATAGCTAATATTTCTTCTTTTTGACTCGGGTCAATTACGGCAAACGAAATATTTCTCTTTACTTTGTACCTATTAATGAAGGAGGTTTTGTGATATAAGCAAGAACTAGAGGATTTATCAGCAAATGAATCCCACTCTTTTTGCGATATATTGTGAAAAGGAATAATTCTCATAGGTATTAATTTTTTTTAGAGTTTCAAAAATCGGTAGTAATTTTTATCTTTAAAGTAGAGTATTTTATTATGCGTCATCAAATTAATTTCTACCATAATTATCTTCAAACCTCTCTATATCGCTTTCTTCGACTCTTTCGCCCATTTGTACCTCAATAATTTCAAGATCTTCATTTGTATTGTTACTTAAGCGATGTTTGTGTTTTGTAGCTATAAAGGTCGATTCTCCTTTTGGTAGATCAAATTTATTTCCATTATTTTCAACTGTTGCAATACCATTAATTACTATCCAATGTTCACTACGAAAATTATGACTTTGTAGAGATAATGAAGATAGCGGATTAACTAAAATTCTTTTTACTTTAAAATTATCATCACTTTGTATCACTTCGTAATATCCCCACGGCCTATAAACTCTGTTATGAAACTTGACCTTATCCTCGTGACTCATCAGTAAGTCTTTGGTTATTTTTTTAATATCTTGGCTTTTACTTCTGTCGGCAATCAAGATAGCATCACCGGTCTGAATGGCAATAATATTATCAAGACCAAGACAAGTGATTAAGATGTTTTCAGATTTTACAAGAGAGTTTTTAGTATCTCGTAAAACGACATCACCACTGATGGCATTATGATTTTTATCTTTTTTGTGAATTTTGTATATAGAGTTAAAATCTCCAACATCACTCCAATTTGCTCTCATAGTCGTGACAGCGATATTTTTTGTTTTTTCTAAGATGGCATAATCTATTGAGACATCTTTAGCATTGTGGTAATCTGAGTCCTGAATTTGATCAAATATACCATCTTTTATAGAATTTTTAATGGCTTTTTTTGCTAACTCTAATTGTTGCGGCAAATATTTTTGTGATTCGGATAGTAAAATATCGGCCTGCAACAGAAAGATACCAGAATTCCACAGATAATCACCATTTTTAACAAAATTGCTCGCGGTTTCTAGGTTTGGTTTTTCAGTAAACCCCTCAATAGCAAAACAATTACTGGTTATTCTATCAGACTTCTTGATGTAGCCATATCCTGTAGAGGGAAAATACGGTCTTACCCCAAAAGTTACAATATTTCTTTCTACGGTCTCCAGGGCGGAAAGGATTGATTTTTCAAATAGATTTTTGGGTGATATTAAGTGGTCGCATGGCAAAAATAACAATTTAATTTTCTCATTTTTGGTGATATCTACTGCTTTTATGCAAGCGCAAATAATTGCCATAGCGGTATTTTTTACCATCGGCTCTAATATTATAGATTGAGGCTCTAAAGACAGATTTAAATATTGCTGTAAAGCTAGGAACTTATGGTCTTGATGAGTAATGCAAATGGATGGAAGAAAAATATCTTTATTGGATGTAATTTTTAGAGTTTTGGCAAATAAAGTTTCTTTATCAGTCAGATTATCCAAAAATTGTTTCGGCATCTTTTGTCTAGAAAGAGGCCAGATTCTTGTGCCAAAACCGCCGGATAAGATAATTGGAAGAATTTTTGTTGAATTCGTCATTTTATTATTTATAATAATATCCTTTAAACTTGTCAAAGTTGCAAAAATTACCTTTTAATACCAACCTTACATAATGAAGATATTATTTGATGCGGATATATTTGCAAGGTGCTATAAAAATAAAAAAATTAAATCGGGTATTTTTTACTCTTACAAGGCAATCGTAAGTAATGTATTGTCAAGAAATGGTATAGAAGTTGCTCTAGCTTCTTTTTCAAATAGCCCCAAACATGCAAAAATTATATTAAGAGAGTATGACATAAAAACAAATATTATTAATTGTCAAAACAAAGCGCTGACAATGATTAATAAAATCAAATTAATTTGCAAAGATATCAGAACCTTAAAAAAGAAAAAACTTTCTATTAACGCTCCAATATTTGTCATTGCCAGAATATTCCTATTGACACTAGTGTCAATTTTACAAATTATAAACATTTTCCGTAGGAACAAAAAAGATCATTATACGATATCAAAATATGATTATTTTATTTCATATAATGAGACGATTCCTGATATAATTAAAAAAAATAAAAACATTAAGAAGGTTGTTATTCTTCACGATATGATACCCTATCTCTTTCCTAAAGAAACATCCGTAATAAAAAGTAAGAGCAAAATATTCAAAACTAGAAAAAAATTTTTAAAGAAGATAAGATCTTTAGATGAAGAGGTCGTAATAATATGTAACTCCAACAATACAGCAAAAGATTTAACAGATGTAGAGCCAAAATTTAAAAGACGAAATGTTGTTATCGCACCATTCGCTTACGATAGTAAGCAATTTTTTCCACTAAAAGCAAGTAATGTTAAAAGTAAAACAATAGAGGTTCAAAAGAAATATAAAATCCCAACTGACAAATCATATCTATTGAGTCTCTGCTCTTTAAGTCCTCGTAAAAATATAGATTTTTTAATTAAAGCTTTTGATATTTTTATTAATAAGCATGATTTTCATAATAAAATTAATCTAGTTCTTTCTGGGTCAGAAGCCTGGCAAACAGGCGATATCTTTAAGGAATATGAGTCTTGTAAGGCAAGAAAAAATATTGTATTCACTGGATTTATAGATGATGAGGATATAAATTATCTATATAATGGTTCAGATTGCTTTGTATACCCCTCAAAATATGAAGGTTTTGGCCTTCCAATATTAGAGGCGATGGCTTGCAATTTACCGGTAATCACGTCAAACAACTCTTCGATGGTAGAGGTTGCGGGAGATGGGGCGTTATTGATTAATCCTAATGATACAGGAAGCCTAGTTAGTGCTTTTGAAAAATACTTTCTTGAGGATAGTTGTAGGGAAAAATTAATTGAACATAGTAAAAGTAATATTAAAAAATTTTCATGGGACAAAACATGTGACATAATATTGCAATCTTTAACAAACAAATAAAACATGGCATTTTTAGAAAATGAACTACTGACAATCGCAGAATTATCTGGCAATCATGATGGGTCATTAAGTCAGGCCCTAAAACTTATAGACTCATTATCAGAAAGTGGAGTCAAGGCAATTAAGTTACAAACATATACAGCGGATACTATTACATTAGATTGCAATCAAGAGGATTTTGTAATTAAGGACAGGGATAGTCTTTGGTACGGTTATAATTTATATCAACTATACCACAAGGCTCATACACCTTGGGAGTGGCATAAGGAGATATTTGATAAATGTAAAAAATTAAATATATTATGTTTTTCTAGCCCTTTTGATGAGACGGCTGTTGATTTTTTGGAAACATTAAATTGCCCCTGTTATAAAATAGCCTCTTTCGAAATAACTCATTTACCCTTGATCAAAAAAGTTGCATCCACTGGTAAACCAGTAATAATTTCAACCGGGATGGCAAGTCTTTTGGAAATTTCAGAAGCCTATGAGACGGCAAAAAAATATGGGGCAAGTCAAGTTGCTATTTTAAAATGCACCAGCTCATATCCTGCCGACGCTAGTGACGCCAATATAGCCACCATAGAGGATTTGCAAGAAAAATTTCCTGACGCAATTATCGGCTTATCTGATCATAGTCTGGGCATTGGAGTTGCTATTGCATCAATTGCAAAAGGCGCCAGAATTATTGAGAAACACGTTACTTTAGATAGGAGTAATGGGGCTGTAGACAGCGCTTTTTCACTCGAGCCTCATGAGTTTAAGTTATTATGTGAGGAAGGGGATAGAGCTCTTAAATCAATAGGCAAAGTTAAGTACGCTCCTGGTGAAAATGAAAAAAATTCATTAAAATTTAGAAGATCAATCTATATTTCTGAAAATGTAAAGAAGGGAGATGTTATAGCCGAAGATAATATTAAAATTATACGTCCTTCATATGGCTTAGAACCAAAATTATATGAGGATATAATTGGTAAAAAATTTAACGACAACTTCTTAAAGGGCACAGCTTTAAAAAAACAATATATTTCAGATGATTAATACTATTATTTGGAATTTTTTCGGTAATGACAATAATGTAATTGAGCCATGTAACATATTACACAAAAATAATATAATTAATATTAAATATAGCTTTGGCATTAAAGAGTTCGAACATTTCGATAAAAATATTAAACACATAACGTTTGACAGTCTTTTTCAGCAGGAGGTAATTAAGTCCAAATATGACCACAACCAAGAAGACAACGAGTTTTTAAATAATATTGCCGATAAATATTGGGGATACTTTTCTTTAATGAATCACAGGAATATTATCAATTCCAAAGCAACAGATCTTGTTAGAAGATTAGATATAAACCATAATTATCATTTCTTTCGTTTATTGATTAATTTTTATTATAATTTGATAAAAAAAGATAATATAGAGTTTATTTTATTTGCTGAATTCCCTCATATAGCAGTAGATTTTACCCTATATGTCGTGGCCAAAGAGTTAGGTATTAAGACTTTGTTTTTTTATCAATTAATATTAGAAAATAAATTTGCTTGGGCAGAAAGTATTGAAGATCTATCAAATATTTTATATAAAGACCTTGATTTAAATCCAAATAATATTGAGTCCATTAAATATAATGTGCAAACACCCTTATATATGAAAAATATAAAAGATGTTTGCTTTGAGGGGTTAAAAAAGAATAATATTACAATATTCAAGTTTATTAAAATTTTAATTACATTAATTCTTGGGAAAAGTAAATTTTTAGAATATATTACAAAAAAATATTCTCATTTTTATATTAGAAAAAGTAGCTACATAAACTACATATCAAACAGAAATAAGTTGATGTCGCAGGATGTTGTTTTATCAAAAAAATATGTTTATTTCCCTCTTCATTTACAGCCGGAACTTACAACTATAGCAATGGGTGGATACATATATCATGATCAATTAAGGGCTATTGAGGATTTAAGATCTAGGCTACCAAAGGATGTAGAGATATATGTTAAAGAAAATCCAAAACAAACATATATTCAAAGACCCGATGAATTTTTTTGGCGCTTATCAATGATAGAGGGAGTTAAATTTATTGATATAAAATTTGATACTTTTAAATTATTACAAAATTGCTTATTCTGCGCTTCTATCACAGGTACAGCTGGATTTGAAGCAATTCATATTGGTAAGTCGGCATTGATATTTGGCCATGCTTTTTATAATAATATTGAAGGGGTATTTAAGTTTGATGATGATCTTGATATTAATCAGGTAATAAATTATAAAATAGATTCTAATAAATTAGAAAAAGATTTGCGTAAATTAAATAAAAAGCTGGGTAGGGGAATAATTACTTTAGAAATTTATTCAGATATGTATCCTAAGTTTAATCTGGAACAAAATATCAAGGATTTAACAAAGAATTTTACTCAAATTATCAATCATATTTTTAAAAAAGATGTTAAACAATAAAAACATATTAATCACAGGAGGCACGGGATCTTTTGGTAAAAAATTCACCGAAACCATCCTAAGTAAATATAGTCCAAATAAAATAATCATCTATTCTCGTGATGAATTAAAGCAATATGAGATGGCTCAACAATTTAATCATGATTGTATGAGGTATTTTATTGGGGATGTAAGAGACTTGGATCGTTTGGACACTGCAATGCAGGATGTTGATTATGTCATACATGCTGCCGCTTTAAAACATGTTCCTGTGGCAGAATATAATCCATTTGAATGTGTTAAGACCAATATTCATGGCGCAGAAAATGTTGTTAAATCTGCCATCAGAAACAATGTCAATAAAGTAATTGCCCTTTCAACAGATAAGGCGGCTAATCCAATTAATCTATATGGGGCAACAAAATTAGTTTCTGATAAAATATTTATTGCGGCTAACAACATTACTGGAAAAAATATAACAACATTTTCTGTCGTTAGATATGGTAATGTTGTTGGGTCAAGGGGTTCTGTGGTGCCATTTTTCCAAAAATTAATCGATGAGAATGCTGAGCATATTCCTATTACTGATGAGAAAATGACAAGATTCTGGATTAATTTACAGGGCGGTGTAGATCTTGTTATTAAGGGTTTTCAAAGGATGTTTGGTGGCGAAATATTCATACCTAAAATTCCATCCATCAAGATTACAGACTTAGCAAAGGCTATGGCTCCAAATATACCCACCAAAATTATCGGTATTAGGCCCGGTGAAAAAATACATGAAGTAATGTGTCCTTCTGATGACAGTCATTTAACTATTGAGTTTGACGATCATTTTGTTATCAAACCAACTATTAAATTTAATAATATCGAGATAGATTATATAATAAATAATTTGGGTGAAAAAGGGAAATATGTTCCGCCTGACTTTAATCATCATTCTGGTAATAATCCTGAGTTTTTAAGCATTAAAGAGGTGGCAGAATTTAACAAAAATATCTAAATGGAAAAGGTAATACCTTATGGTAGACAAGATATAGATCAGGATGATATAGACTCTGTTATTCAAGTTTTAAGATCCGATTTTTTAACTCAAGGTCCAAAAACAATAGAATTCGAAAAAAGTTTTTCCAAATACTGCAATTCAAACTATAGCACCTCCTTCAATAGTGCCACCTCCGCACTACATGTCGCATGCAAATCTCTGAATGTTAAAAAAAATGCTTTGGTTTGGACTTCCCCAAATAGCTTTATAGCTTCAGCAAATTGCGCTCTTTATGAAGGTTTTGAAGTTGATTTTGTTGATATAGATCCAGATAGCTACAATATTTGCCCTCACAAAATAGAAGAAAAAATCAAAAAATATAATAAATCTCCGGATATATTGATTATAGTAGATTACGCTGGTCAACCTTGCGACTTAAGAGAAATAAAAGAACTATCTAATAAGTATGGATTTAAAATAATAGAGGATGCCTCTCATGCAGTTGGCGCAAGCTACGGCAATAATAAAATAGGATCTTGTGATTTTTCTGATATTACAATATTTAGCTTTCATCCGGTAAAAATTATGACCACAGGCGAGGGTGGTATGGCTCTAACAAATAACAAAGAAATAGATCAAAAATTAAAACTTTTTAGATCTCATGGTATTACTAGAGATAGTGATCTAATGATTGACAAGGAATTTCAAAAGGACTGTTGGTATTATGAGCAGATAGAGTTGGGATATAATTATCGTATGACTGATATGGCGGCCTCTCTTGGAATTTCGCAATTAAAAAAACTAGATCAATTTATTAATAAAAGAAGTAAAATTGCGGCTATTTATAATGAAGAGTTAAAAAACTTACCTTTGAAATTGCCAAAAATTAAAGATAACAGAATTAGCTCTTATCATTTATATCCAATCCTATGTCAAAATAATGAAGAAAAAAGAAGCTTGTTTAATTACTTAAGAGATAATAATATTCTAGTCAATTGTCATTACATACCAATACATACCCAGCCATTTTACAAAAAACTTGGTTTTGATTGGGGTCTTTTTCCAATTGCGGAGGATTTTTATCTGAGAGAGATTAGTATCCCAATGTTTTCAAAATTAATG
>CAJQHK010000019.1 GCA_905478165.1 uncultured Rickettsiales bacterium
AACCGAGGAATTGTGAGCATGAACAATATAAACTTTTTAGAAAAACTTCCGAGATAGAGTGGAAGAAATTGAGGGAAGTAGCGGAATTTAAAAAACAAAACAAATATTTAAAAAAATCTTTGAATTTTGCTTAAGATAACTGTCCGAAAAAAGGTTGACAGATCGTGGTCTCATAGGCTCTTTGAATTTGTTTTTTATCCCCAAAAATCATTAATTTTTACATCCACTTTTAAATAGACATCAATTAATTTTATGCCCTCCATAGTCTTTTTTATCAACTCACTAACCTCGTTAATTTCATTATCTGGAGCTTCAATAATTAGTTCATCATGAATTTGTAATAGCATTTTACTTTCATAATCTCCACTCTCTAAAGCCTTGTCCAAATTAATCATTGCCTGCTTAATGATATCCGCCGCACTGCCCTGAATTGGAGCGTTAATCGCCAACCTTTCTTCAAGAGATCTTCTAATATGATTTTTACTATTAATTTCAGGTAAAAAACATTTTCTACCAATAATAGTATCAACAAAATTTTGCTTTCTAGCAATCTCCCTAGTTGATTCCATAAATTCCTTAATTTCTGGATAAGTATCAAAATATTGATCCATATATGTTTTGGCGTCTTTTTTGGAAATTTTTAACTGCTTTGCTAAACCAAAAGAACTTATGCCGTAAATTATCCCAAAATTAATTGCCTTAGCTTTACGCCTGATATCAGAAGTCACCTCTTCCAGCGGAATATCAAAAACTTGACTGGCAGTAATGGTGTGAATGTCTTTATTATCAATAAAAGATTGTTTAAGATTTGAAATATTAGCCATAGAAGCCAAAACTCGAAGCTCAATTTGTGAATAATCAGCCATAATCAGTTTACAGCCTTTTTTAGCTACAAAAGAGTTTCTAATTTTTACTCCATCAATACTTCTAATTGGAATATTTTGTAAATTTGGATTATTAGAACTTAACCTTCCTGTAATTGTCGTAATATTGGAATAATTTGTATGAACCCTTCCATCCTCTGGTGAAATTGATCTTGGTAAGGCGTCAGAGTAAGTATTTTTTAATTTTGCGATATGACGCCACTCCAAAACCTTTTCAGCAATTATATGTCCAGACAAACTTAATTCTTCTAAAATATCAGAACTGGTTGAAAAAGCGCCGCTTTTAGATTTTTTACCACCCTGTAATGATAGTTTTTCAAATAAAATATGTGATAATTGCTTTGGTGATGCAATATTAAATTCCTCTTGCGATAAGACATAGATTTCCTTAGTTAAAATTTCTAATTTTCTCCCGAATTCATCTGATAAGTTTTTTAATTTTAAAGCCGAAATGTCAATTCCCCTATTTTCCATTTTAATCAAAATATCAATTAGAGGAATTTCATAATCTTGATAAATTTTCTCTAGCTTTTTTTCTTCTAACTCAGTCTTTAAAATTGGAAATAAATTAAAAATAAAATAATTCCGTGACACCAAAGTTTTAGACCTCTTAGAATTTTCTTCTAGAGCTAAATTCTTCTTATTCCTATCTAAATCATCAAAAAATTGTCCTAAATTTTCACCCTCCTCATCACCAAGATATTCTGTAATTAAACTTCTAATATTAGACTTTCCAGAAGAAGAATTTAAAACATAGCCCATTAAAGCAATATCATCTGCTATAAATTTAATATCATTTTTAGCAAAAAATTTCTTAATCTCTTTAACTTTGTAACCAATTTTAATAATATCCTTATCTTCTAAAATATTTTTTAAGATTGCTAAAACATCTTTTTTTTCAATATCTTTTTGAGTAAATAGATCGGTATTTTCTTGCCAAACCTCCTCTCCAAAATAAAAGACCTCCTCTATCTTATCATCTTTTTGAGGCAAGGAAAGTGTAAAATCCTTACAGTAAGTCTGATCTGGACCATTTTCTATCAAATTTGCATCAAAAATTACAAATTGCGCTAAATTTTTAGAATTTTCTAATTTTTTTAAGTCATTTTTTGATTTTATTTCCGTAATTTTTAGTTTTTTTAAATTACTTTGTTGATTCTGACTAATTTCATCAGAAATATTATCATTACCATAATTAAATTCTGCCCTCACCTTAATCGCTAAAGAATTAAAATTTTGGGCTTCTAAAAAACTAATTAATTTTTTTGGATCAATAGGACGAACTGCAAAATCAGAAATATCATCTTCCAATTCAATATTCTCCTCCAAACGTGCTAAAATTTTTGATAATTTTGCATTCTCATAATCATTTTCTAAATATTCTTTTCTCTTTTTTTGTGTAATTTGGTCTAAATTTTGATAAATATTTTCCACCGAACCAAACTTAGAAACTAACTCACTGGCAGTTTTTAGACCAACCCCTTTAACACCAGGAATGTTATCAGCTGCATCGCCCATTAAAGCCAAAATATCTAAAACTTGCTCAGGGTTAACGCCAAACTTTTCTCTTACCACCTCACTATCAACCATTTTATCTTTTCCAGCATCATAAATTTTGATATGATCACAAACTAATTGCATAAGATCCTTATCGGGAGAGATAATAAGAACATCATATTCCTCGGGATCGAGCATTTTAGCAATAGTTGCAATTAAATCATCTGCTTCATAATTTTTCTTTTCTAAGGTGGCCATATTTAAAGATTCTGCAACTTGGCGAATAATAGGAAATTGGGGCTTTAGATCTTCTGGACATTCTGGTCGATGCGCTTTGTATTCTGGATAAATTTCATTACGAAAAGTCTTAGACCCCGAATCAAAAACTGCTACAATATGGGTAAAATCAAGAGATGCTAATAAACGAAGCATCATTTTAGTAAAACCATAAACAGCACCAACTGGAGTACCGTCCTTTCTGACTAATCCTGGCATTGAAAAATAAGCGCGAAATACAAAAGAATAACTATCAATTAAAACAATTTTCTTTTTCTTTTTATTTTTATTCATTGATCTATTTATTAGAAATTCTTAGGCATCGTAAGGACATAATACCATATGATCTTAAGGAGGTTTTAAAAAAAATAATAACTTTTGCCATCACGGTAGATGAGGTTCTTTAAAATTTTTTATTCTAGAGAGTGGTAATTTTTACAAAGACCGCGACACCAAAACTACGTTAAGAACTAAATAATACCAATTCCCACCTTTAAAATATACAAGTTAAGACAGGTTTTTTCTTTTAGATTTTATTTTTAATTGTAGTAGTAGATAGCTACTTCAAGATTAAAAAATGAAATAATAAAAAAAAGAGATGCAGATAAAATGGTAATTATAGCATATAGTTCAGAATACCTCCTGCCTTATAGTACTTTACTTCATTCTCAGTATCGATCCTAGAAAGAAGCTTGACATTAATTATTGTGCCATCTTTTTTAGTGATTTGACATTCAATAATATCTTTTGGAGAGATGTTGTGACCAATTTTGATTGAAACTTTTTCATCACCAATAAGATTTAAAGATTTTCTACTTTGACCACCTTCGAACATTAAAGGTAAAACTCCCATACCAATAAGATTAGAGCGATGAATTCTTTCAAAACTCTCAGCAATTACCGCCTTAATTCCAAGTAAATTAGTACCTTTTGCCGCCCAATCTCTTGATGATCCAGTGCCGTATTCCTTACCAGCAATAACTACTAATGATTGATTGTCACTTTTAGCCTCCATCGCCGCTTCATATATTGAAACAGTCTCTCCGATATTATTTTTAGTATAACCACCCTCAACATTATCTAAAATTTCATTCTTAATACGAATATTAGCAAAAGTACCTCGAGTCATAATTTCGTGATTACCCCTTCTTGATCCATAAGAATTAAAATCTTTAGAATCTACGCCATTTTCTTCCAAATATGTTGCTGCAGGAGAATTTTTGGCAATATTTCCGGCTGGAGAAATATGATCAGTAGTAATTGAGTCACCTAAAAGAGCGATAATTTTAGCATCCTTAATGTCTAAGTCACTATTATCCTTAGGTTTAAAGAAATCTGGAAGCCTGATATAAGTACTATCCTTGTCCCAAGAATAAATATCTGACTTAGTGACTTCAATTTCTTGCCAATTCTTATCGCCAGAAAATAAATCGGCATATTTTTCAATAAAAATTTCCTGAGTTACAAACTGATTGATTACCTCTTCAATTTCAGCATTTGTTGGCCACAAATCTTTAAGATAAATTTTTTCACCAGAATCCGTGACGGCAATAACATCCTTTTCAAGATCAATATTCATAGTTCCAGCTAAAGCGTAGGCCACAACTAGTGGCGGAGAAGCTAAATAATTACCCTTAGTAAGTGAATGCACCCTACCCTCAAAATTTCTATTTCCAGAAAGAACTGCAGTCGCAAGCAAGTTATTGTCTTTAATTGCATTATGAATCTCGACGTCTAAATCGCCAGAATTACCAATGCAAGTTGTACAACCAAAACCCACAATATTAAATCCCATCTGATCAAGATATTTTTGTAATCCAGAATTTTCTAAATAACCAGCAACCACTTGCGAACCAGGAGCGAAAGAAGTTTTAACAGTTTTTCTAATTTTTAAACCTTTTTCAATCGCTTTTTTAGCAACTAATGCCGCCCCTACTAAAACTGAGGGGTTAGAAGTATTGGTACAGGAGGTAATGGCTGCTATCACTATGTCGCCATGATTAAGTTTTTCACCTAACTTTGGAAGATTTTTAGCTTCAGCATCAAGATTTATACCAATATCTTTAGATAATTTTTGAAACTCCTCCTTAGAATTTGATAATTCGATCTTATCTTGAGGTCTTTTTGGGCCAGCAATTGTTGCCTTAATAGAGCTAATATTTAACTGAGCAATATCAGAAAATTCTGGATCTTCATCTTCATTTCTAAAGAAATTCTCAGCTTTAGCGTATTTTTCTACCAATGCAATTTTTTCTTCACTTCTTCCAGTTAACCTCATGTAACTTAAAACCTCCTCGTCAATTGGGAAGATACCACAAGTTGCGCCATATTCGGGAGCCATATTAGCGATTGTCGCCCTATTGGCAAGAGATAGGTTATCTAAACCATCGCCATAAAATTCAACAAATTTACCAACGACCTTCTTTTCTCTTAAAATATTGACAACATTTAAAACCAAATCAGTAGCAGTAACACCGTCATTTAATTTACCAGTAAGTTTAAAGCCAATGACTTCAGGAATAAGCATCGAAATTGACTGTCCGAGCATTGCAGCTTCAGCCTCAATACCACCAACACCCCAACCAAGAACACCAAGACCATTGATCATAGTTGTATGACTATCGGTGCCAACAACAGTATCTGGATAGCAATATGATTTACCGTCAATCTCCTTAGAGAAAGTAACTCTAGCTAAATTTTCAAGATTAACCTGATGACAAATGCCAGCCCCAGGAGGTACAGCCCTAAAATTATCAAAAGATTCTTGAGCCCACTTTAAGAATCCATATCTCTCCTTATTTCTTTGCATTTCCAGATCAACATTTTTTGTGGCAGCGTCATTACTTCCTGCAAAATCAACCTGAATTGAATGATCAATAACTAAATCAACTGGAATCAATGGGTTAATTTTTTTAGCATCTCCACCCTTGACCACAACAGCATCTCTCATAGCTGCCAAATCAACAACTGCCGGCACGCCAGTAAAATCCTGCATTAAAACCCGTGCAGGAGAAAAGAAAATTTCCTGTCTTTTTGAAGAATCCTTGACTGAATCAATAATATTTTGACAATCATTTAATTTTTTCTCATGACTAATATCAGATCTCAAAATATTTTCTACAAGAATTTTTAAACTAAAAGGTAGTTTACTAATATCTTTATTTAAAATTTTTGCTAACTTTTTAATTGAAAAGTAATTATATTCCTTACCCCTTACTTCAATTTTTGATTCAAAATTATTTGTCATTATTATTACTTGATGGATTTATGTCTTCTGGTTAGTCGATAAACTCTTTGATCTTAAGAAAATATACAAAAATTAAAGCACACTTGATAGCAACCAAACTGGATTCTTAGCAATAATACTCTTCTTAAAAATCCACTTATCAACGATATTAACTGGCTCAGTTTTACTACCTTGAATTGTCTTGGTACCCTCAGTGACATAGTCAATCTGCTGAGAAGCAAATTCAACAGTTAGATAGACATAACGTGATTCAATTTTAGTAGCAATTATCTTAACCTCATCAATTGCAATGATTTGAGAATTTAATTTTCTATTTTTTTTCTTTAGATCGTCGATATTTACTTGAAACTGTTCGTAAATCTTGCTTGAAATGAGGTTTTTAACCTTTGATAAATTTTGATTAGAAAAATTATCCGTAATCATTTCAAAAGATTTTCTAGCCCCATCGATAAAAATTGAGGGCAAAAGATTTGTTTTTTGAAAAATAATTTTTACATCACTAATAATATTTTTATCAATGTTACTAAGGACATCAAGATCTTCAGGACTAATCACCTCATCTGACTTATTACTAACTTTGTTCGGATGGATATTAACAATATTAGAGTTTTCTACTTCACTGTATTTTTTAGATTTTTTTGCTTGGTGATTAGCTTTTTCTTTTAAGAAATTTTTAATAGATTCTCTTTTTTGATCATCGTCAAATTCACCTAATTTTTTATTAAGTTTAACGAAAATAAAAATTGCTAAAGCAGCCAAAATTATAAGATCCATAATAATAGTAATATAAAAAGAAGATGGGGCAAACGACGGGTCTCGAACCCGCGACCACCAAGACCACAACCTGGTGCTCTACCAACTGAGCTACGTCTGCCATAGAGGCGATAATTATAAAATTTAGAGTAGTTTAAGTCAATAACTAATTCTATCTGCACTTAAGTCTGAGAATAATATGTTATAAATTACATTACAAACCGGTAATTCGACATTTTTATTTTTAGCTAATTTGCAAAATATCTCTACAGATTTTGCGCCTTCAAAAGTCTTGGTAACGTCAGAAAGAAGAATTGCTGGATCTTTACCCTTAGCAATTTCAAAACCAAGTGAAAAATTACGAGATTTTTTACTAGAACATGTTAAGAATAAGTCACCAAAACCAGCGGCAGATACAAGATTTTTACTATTGCCATTAAAAACATCAATCATTTTAGCAATCTCTAAGATACCAGAAGTAACAAAACCCGCTTTGACATTCTCTCCAAGATTGAGTCCAGAAATAATACCACAACCAATTGCAAGAATATTTTTCATCGAACCAGCAATTTGAGTAGTAATGATATCATCTAAAATTGTAATTTTAAAATAATTATTTTCTAAAAGATTTTTAAATTCCTGAGCTAAATTTTTATTATTTGAGGCAATATTAGTTACTGTCTTAACTCCTGCTACAACTTCAACGGCAAAATTTGGACCCGATAAAAAGCAATATTTGGATTTTGGTAATTTTTGATCAAAAATATCACTAAATAATTGTAAATTTTCTTCATCAACACCCTTGGTACAAATGATAATTTTTTTAGAAAAATTTTGATCTATTTTCCTAATGTCATCCAATATTAAGTTAATCACGTTTGAAGGAACGACAAAAAATAAATAATCAGCATTAAAAACCGAATCCTTAAAATCTTTACTAGCCGTTATTTTTTTAGATAACTTAATGTCTGGAAGTCTAGGGGAAATGTTTCTTTTATTAATATTGTCAATAAAAATATCCTCGTTACAGTAAAGCAGAACCTCGTGATTATTGTTTGCCAGAACCGATGCGATTGCAGAACCCCAAGCGCCAGCACCAATAATTGTAATTTTTGGATTATTTTCAATTGTCATTTCTATTTCAATATTTTATATTTTCCATTCATTAAAAATATTAACTAACTTCGTCAAAATAATCAAAGATTATTTTTACAACCCCCCTTGCGCATAAGGGGGTCAGCACTGCGAAGCAATTATGGCGGAGTAAATAAACAAACTCAACCCCAGCAACTATACTTAAAAACAATGAATAAAATTTTAGTTACAGGATCGATGGGTCAAATAGGATCGGAATTGATATTAAAACTTAGAAAAAAATATGGTCAAGAAAACGTCATAGCTTCTGATATTAGAGATTCAACTAATCCATCCCTTGCACCTTTTGAAAAATTAGATGTTTTGGATTACAACAATCTTGAAAACATTGTTACAAAATACGATATCACTAAAATTTACCATTTAGCAGCAATTCTTTCAGCAAATGGCGAGAATAACCCTCAACTTTGCTGGAATATTAACATGAATGGCCTAGTAAATGTTCTTGAAGTTGCCAGAATTCATAAATTAAAACAAATTATTACACCGAGCTCAATTGCAGCCTTCGGCCCAGAGACTCCAAAAGATAATGTGCCCCAAGAAACCATCCTCTTACCAAAAACAATTTATGGTGTAACTAAGGTTGCAGGTGAATTACTTTGTGATTATTATGTTAAAAAATTTGCTATGGACATTCGTGGAGTTAGGTATCCTGGCTTAATTAGTAGTAAAACCCTTCCCGGTGGTGGCACAACTGATTATGCTGTTGATATTTTTTATAAAGCGGTAGAGGGTAAGAAATACACATGCTTTTTAAAAGAAGATACAACTTTACCAATGATGTATATGGATGATGCAATTAGAGGGACAATTGAGCTTGCCGACGCAAATCTTGAAGATTTAGACTATTACTCTAATTACAATTTTGCTGCTACTAGTTTTTCATGTTCTGAGCTTGCGGCAGAAATTAAAAAATATTATCCAGATTTTGAGATTGAGTATGATCCAGATTTTAGACAAGAAATTGCTGATTCTTGGCCAAGATCAATTGATGATTCAGTTGCTAAGAGGGATTGGAAATGGAAGGCTGAATTTGATTTAGAAAAAATTACCAAAACTATGATTGAAGATTTACGTTAGAATTTTAACTTTAAAATAATAGCTTTTCTTAGAAATTGTGAAGTAAATAACTTGGATAATTCCTTGGTCACCACAACCAACACTGAATCACTAAGTTCTTCGACCCCCCTTTTTTTTGGACAGAGTTATTCCTGACAATAAGCAATG
Source organism: uncultured Rickettsiales bacterium (assembly GCA_905478165.1). Taxonomy (GTDB): domain Bacteria; phylum Pseudomonadota; class Alphaproteobacteria; order Rickettsiales; family UBA1997; genus CAJQHK01. The sequence continues at coordinate 9,040 of CAJQHK010000019.1, forward strand.
TATTATAGATACAACTACCACTTAAGAGGTTTAGATCCAAGAAACGTAGTGACCTTGGGACTCGTACCAATTCCCATCTTTAAAATATTTCAAAAAAAACTGCTTTAAAGGTGGGAATTGGTATCATTTAAAAAAAACTAATTATTCCAACTTTATTCCAAAATCCTAAACTAGCCAACATTAATTTTTCTAATGTGTTGGACTACTAATTTTAAATAAATGTAACCAGTAACAATAGTTAAAAAAGATGCTAAAGAAAATAAAACACCACCAATTATTACTACATAATTGATCATCATATCCTTAGTTGAAACATAAACCTCCTCACCAATCATTAATGAAAGCTCGTCAATAACATAATCGGAACCATTCTCTCCCAAAAGAAGTAAAGTAATTGCAGTCATCTGAATAGCAGTTTTAATTTTAGCTAAATTACTAACTGGCATTTTAATATTGTAATTCGCTAAAAATTCTCTAAAGCCAGAAACCAAAATTTCACGCGCAATAATAATTAAACCAGGAATTAAAATAATAAGATTGCCGTTACTAAAATTAACAAGCATAACAATAGTTAAGATAACCAATAATTTATCAGCAATTGGATCGAGACATTTGCCAAATGCGCTCTGAACCTTGAAATATCTGGCTAAGTAGCCATCAAAAAAATCAGTGACACTTGCTAATGCAAAAAGAAAAGCTACAATAACATTGGAGACGAAGCCATGAAAGTAAAATGACGCAACAATAATTGGAATTAAAATAATTCTCAAAATTGTTAAAATATTTGGTACATTCTTCATATTTAATATATTAGTTAATCTAGTGATAAACTATCGATAGCAAGTTAAATTGTCAATTTATGATAAGTATAGACTCAGAATTACAAAAAATTACTCTAAAATTTATAAATTTTCTAAAAATTGAAAAAAGATTATCAAAAAATACCCTAATTTCCTATCAAAATGATTTAAATTCTTTCTTTTCACTGATTTCAGAAATTTGCAAAAACACAATAAACTGTCCAATTCTAGAAAATTTAACTCTTAATGAGTTTAGAAGTTGGATTATCCTTCGCAAAAAAAAAGAATATTCTTCAAGCTCAACTATTCGCGCCACCTCAACTATCAAAAATTTCTTTTTATTTTTAGATCAAAAATATCAAATAAAAAATCCTAATATCAAAAATCTTAAAACTTTAAAATCAGAAAAAACTGTCCCAAGAGCAATTGACAAAATTGATATTGACTCGATCATTTCGTCAATTAAAGAGTTCAATAGATATGAATGGTGCAACAAAAGAGATCTGTCGCTTTTGACATTAATTTATGGCTGTGGTTTAAGAATATCTGAGGCTTTAAATGTCACTAAAAAAGATATTTTAAATCAAGATAATTTATACGTAATTGGCAAGGGAGGCAAAGAAAGAATCATCCCAATTTTACCAATAATTCAAGAAAGAATTAATGATTATCTAAGCCATTGCCCTTTTAAAATTTATCCTAATGAAGCAATTTTTCGAGGAATCAGAGGTGGAAAATATCACGCGACCCTATTTCAAAAATTATTTCAAAACATTAGAAATTATCTTAATTTACCAGAAAATACCACTCCTCATTCACTACGACACTCATTTGCAACGCATTTACTAGAATCTGGTGGTGATTTACGTACAATTCAAGAGTTATTAGGGCATAAGAGTCTATCAACCACCAGAAGATACAGTAAAATTGACAAAAATAGATTATTTAAAATCTATGAAAAATCTCATCCCAGAAATTAGCTACCCCTAAGGAGCATAAAATTTTTAAATAAATAAAAATGGCCCGGAAGGGATTGCAACAAAAAACTCCTTACTAACAAAGGAAGAGTCAGAGCAGTTGGATAAATAATAGGCTACCAACTAGGATGCAAAAAATGAACCCTACCTTCGTCCTAAATGGATCTGGATGAGAGCTGGTATTATTTTATTACCATCCTTATTTTTATTTTAACGCTGGATCTACAACTAGATCCTGATTGGTATCTGTGAATAACTCTCTCCAGTCCCTATCATTATCCTCTTCTAGCAATAATTCTTTAGCCATTTCTTTAACGTTTTCAACATCTTTACTACCAAATTTCCCAATGATCTCCTTAATAAGATCCTTAGATTCTCCATCTTTCATTTGTAAATTACTATTATTATTCTTATTATTATTATATTCTTGGATTTTTTTTCCAATCTCGTCAACAACTCTATCTAACTCTTTTGTACCACCTCTAACTTCAATCCTATCAATTATTTTCTCAATTTTCTCTCTTTCCTCAGGGTTGTATTCGCTTCTAAATCCGGTTGTCGTAAGAATACTAGAAAATGCCGAATTAACTTTATCCCCAAACTCAAACAAACCTCCCACTAATTTATCGGCTCGTGAGGGTACTTCTTTTATACCTTTTAAAGAGAATAACTCTCCCACTAATTTAACGGCTTGTGAGGCTGTTTCTTTTATACGTTCTAAAAATGCCTTATTTTTCTTCTCCTCGTCACGACCTTCAAACTGCCTAATAAGCGCTTCGTTATTTTTATACCATCTTTTGTCGTAAAGCCTTTCTGGAGTGATCTCTTTTTTATTGATCAAATGGTTTTCAGCTAAAATTCTAGCATCACTCTTCTTAGCATCGCGAACATCACGTATCCCACTATGTATTCTGCCCATAGCAGAAAATCTGCCGCCAGAGGCTTTGTCGGTTAAGGATAATGGCCTAATAGAAAATAAGGAGTTTAAAGAAGATTTTATCAAATTACGCTTTTCAAATGAATCTGACAACGTATTAACAATCCCATCTTTCAATTCCTCAGCAGCATCTTTCACTTCGTAAGAACCTTCTTTAACCTTGTCGTCTATTGCATTTTTTTTATTTATACGCTCTGTGTCCTCTTTACTCTTTTTGTTAATATTCTTTACAAAACGATCTGCATTTGAATCATAATCATAAAGATTGCGCTTGGCGATATTGTCTTTGACCTCGGAAGTAATGTCTTTAAACTTTTCAACACCATCCGGACCACTCTTCTGGTAGGCAGATTTAATATCTTCACTAGTAACTTCTGCATGTTTAGCCGTATCTCTATCTCTGGGTATAGCGCCGTAATGTCTAGATATTACAGATCCAGCAAGTGACACTAAATTGTCATGACTCCAGGAGGCTCTATTATAATTTTTATCCTTCAACTTATTTAGCTCAGCTCTTAATTCTCCTTCATCTTTAGAACTCCCTTTGTCTGCATGATGCTTTTTAAGACTTGCCATCATAGCTTTATCTCTTACTTCGTTTAATGTATTAATTTTGGTAAGCATATCTCCTTTTTTTGCAAAATCTCTACCTTCAACAATGGAGTTTACTTTATATTGTTTAACAGCATTATCTCCATCTCTCTTAAGTTTAGATCTTAATGCATTAGCTTGTCTTTCTGCCTTGACCTGTCCATCTCTAACCTCCTTAACCTCTAAGCCAGCATTGAATAAAACACCCTTAGCTCGATCAACCATACCATAATCTCCAATAACTTTATCAACACCGACTTTCTTACCAATGGCGTTAGTAGATTGCTTACCAATGCCTAAAACAAGTTTCTTTACACCCTTAAACGGTATAGCCAATTGATTCTCCATGGCACTAACTGCATTACCTGAATTTAGTCCGTCAGCCAATCTTTCGCCAAATTGTGAAGCCTGAGAGACGAATTCAGACATAATTTTTACCATAAACAATAATGCAAAAACAGACATTAATCCAGGCACCGACGCTGATGCTGCATTATCCATATCCCCAGCTATTGTCCACCATTTTAGAAGGGATATTTTAACAATTATATCTGATTGTATGACCGTACCCCAACATACCTTATAAGCTAAAATTGACTTTATTAAGTAGTACAGCACGGTATTAAATAGGGTAAAAGAAAATAAAATAACAATTTGTTGCATTGAAAAACTTACTAGCTGCTTTAGCCACCTATTAAATGTATCTTTAGTCTGCTCAAATAGTATAAATAGTAATAATATTGGCGCTAATAGGAACGTAAAATTAATAAATAATTTTGCACTCAAATACAACAATAACACTTTTATTGCAGCGTAAAAATATTCGGTGATTGCGTAAAATATTATTAATAGATAAAAATATCCATACAGACTGCTAAAAAATAAAGCTGTTATTTTGTAAAATACAGTAGGAGATAGTAAGGCTATCATTTTGTCAATAGATGAGAATAATAGGGCTGGGTCAAAATATTTATTATTAGAAATATCTTTAATGACAGTGTCCGACTCAAAAGCGCTAATCATTAATAAGGTAAGATAATCCGATCCATATTCAAATAATGATACGAATATGTTTTGAAACCAAACCCATCCACCAGGAGATAAAAATAACATCAAGAGCGACAATTTTATAACTCTGGTCATAATTTCTGCCCTCGAGAACTCACTCATTCCCAACAAATATGATCCACCATAAAACATTATAGATAAAACCATCAATGTTTTAAATAGAGCTTTATATACAGGATTGTTGATAATATTTTGATAGATCATTTTTGCCATACTATCTTTTCTGATAACATAGCCGTGATCGGGGTGTTTTATTCCCTCTCCATATTCATAAACATTACCTTCGTAAATATCTATATCAGGGCCACCAATAATTGTCGTCTTTTCTTTACATAAAGACGGGGGAGAAGTCGTCAGATCAGGTAGTAGTGTCTGCACCAGTATCGTCTCCAGCGGCTGCAGAATTTTATCGTCATTACATAAAATCTCATCACCTAAGGGACTGTTATATTTTTGAATTAAAACTTCTGCATCATTAATAATAACATATTCCTTCTTCTGAAGATCGAGCATTTTAAGACCACCAACTCTTATTGTTTTTTTATTATGCTTAATTTCTTTGCAGGTGCCAATCACATCTCCTTCCTGATCCACAATACTCTTTCCATCAATACATATTTCAGGAGATCCGTATATTAAATCAGTAATTGGTGCCACCATTCCATATATCGTTCCAAACCCAGCTCCATTAAAGGCAGAATTATCCTTAACCTTAACTTTAAGATCATAAGATCCGTAATTATCCATTAATTTATTAGCACAATAATATTTTTTATCCTTACATTTTGATAAATCATTAGTTTGACAAAAATGATCAGTAGAAGGGGTGGTGGTAGAAGGGGTGGTGGTAGAAGGGGTGGTGGTAGAAGGGGTGGTGGTACAACTACTTGGACATATATATCTTTCGCCAGATATTAACGCAAGAGGTATATTTATCTCAGCAGAGTTACATTGATTTTTTTGTAGAGCACTAACACTACCATTATTTTGTACTAAGCAATTAGTCGGGCAAAGAGTCTTCGTAGTAGCATCATCAGCACCATAATGTGGATTTAATATTGGATCCCTACCCTCATTACAAGACAAACCTACGCCATTATAATATGGATTACTTGTTTTGACGCCGTTACATTTAGGTTTGAGTGAAGTCTCTGCGTTATAATTTATATTCTTTCCACATGCTTCTGGACTGTACCCAACCCGCTCATCATAAATCATGCAATTATTTTCTTGATCATCAATGATAGAAAAATATAGCTGATAATCCTTGTCATCTTTTATATCGTTTTGCTTATTACTGTAATGCTTTTTGGCAATAGTTTTGTTGTTGGGAATATTTTCGAAACCTTCACAATACTTTGAATCCTTTTTGTTTATCTCTTCCAACCTACCAAACTTATCAAAATGATAGCCAAAATTGCTACGAACATCATCCCTACTAACATCCCCACCTACTATTTCTTTACACCTACCCCTATATTCATCTGAATATTGTAAAGCCGAGATACCTACTATATCTACATTATCAATATCATTGTCACTAAAACTACCACTCTCTAATTTATTACATTTTGAAGAGTGGCACAGATAAGACTCCATCATATCACCATTACTATATGTCTTATTAATTGTACCAAATTCAATTAAGTATCCATTACCATCACCTATATTATTAAACTTAACATCATTAGTAGTTCCGCTAAAATCAGAGGCTTTTAAATCTAAATTATCATTATTAACAACTAAAAATTTTATCTTTCCTGGTCTGAGTAAACCTAATGAACCGCTATATTTTTTACTATAATCCTTGTTGGGATTTAACAGAAACTTACCAACTACATCATCTGACACATCCTCTCGAACAAAATTTCCGTAATAACCATTAAAAAATAACTCTCTAGCACCTTTTCCGATGTCGCTAATTTTTTGACCATCAATTTTACTAGCTTTTCCAGTGTAACTTTCTAAATCATAACAAATATCAATTTCATCTTCTTCATATGACTCATTTACAGGAGTGGGATTGCTAAATGTGTCTTTGACACATTTAGTACATAGATCAATACAAGGGTCATGTTCAGGGTTGGTTATTAACTCTCCTGAGCTACCATAACTATCAGGATATTTCGACGAACACTCATTATCAACCACACTATCACAAAGATCACCAAGATCACCAACTACTCTCTGACCACCTGCTCCATCCACATAAACAACACTAGATTTGCAATCATTAAGCAATTCTAGTATCTCGACATCATTCGACCCTGCTCCAGCACCTATATCGCAAGATGTACAATTATTGTGAGGAGGAGGAGTGGGAGCGACACACCCCCCCCCAGAAGAGCAGAATAATTTAGATATATTAAACTTATGATTTCTTTTTTGGCACAAAAATGCTGGCCTTTGATGCTCAAGATTTAGCGAGAAAGAATTTGAATCTGAGGAACAATTATCGCCAGCAATGAAGTAAACTCTCTGATTTTTTCTAAGATAAATTTCATTGACATTAGATGTAGGTATCAGACCCACTTCACTCATATCAGTATAAATGTTACTGTTATTTGCCACCACAAAATACGGCGAACCATTACATGCAGAGGTTAATGAGTATAATCCAGAAATAAGTATTTTTTCAGAAATATAGTTGTTGCCAATATTGATAGAAATTGCCTTACCAGCATTATTGCCTCTTAATGTGATAATATCCTCCAATGCAATTGAAATAAGACTAGAATTATCGGCCGGCACCGTAGGATCCAGCAATTCAACCCTTATCACATCACCCTTTTCTGCAAAAATATTTTCAACCCTTGTCACACCAGTCGTTGTACTATCTAAATGCAACCTATTATCATTAAAATATACTCTAAGATGGGTATCTGCGATCAATTGACCTAAATCTTTTATCTCGTGGACCCCCCCATCCTTAATGGAGACATCTTTGAAAGGGATTTCATTATCAAAAACAATATTTATGATAGCAAAATTATCCTGAACAACATATTTAGCAAATGAACCTTGATCAGTAATCTTGGGTTCTGGATCTAAGGATTTAGCAAGAATTTCAGGATAAAAGCTTATTCTTTTATCTTCTTCAGGTAAAGGATCTTTATCATCAATATATATTGCCAATCTTGATAAGGCATTATAAGATTTTTTTAACGAGTCCTTGATAAGTGGTTTATTTACTGTAGCGGGATCTTCTGTATAATATATATCGCTATTACCATTTGTCCATTTAGCTGTAACTGATATATCCAATACATTCTCATTAAATATTCCCCAATCAGAAAAATCTTTTTCATTATTCTTCCTTGACTGCAATTCTAAATTAACATTAGCAGCGGCGAACATATCTGGATAAGTACTAGCAGCTCCAAGAGATACGTCACCAATAGCCTTGATATAAATATCAGCTTCAGTTGTGATCCTTAAAGCATCATTAATTTCCTCATCATATTGGCTAGTTTTTGACCATACCGCTCTAGATATATCATTATTAGATGAGTATTGTGAGGAGTCAGTAAGGTATGTTTCTATCTTCTTTGCATTACAAGCTCTGATAGCATCAGTGATACATTCTAAAAAAACACTAGTTGGAGGATATTTAATTTTAATATCTTTCTTGTGATATGTGTTGTTAACATCTCTATTCTCAACATCATCAGAAGCATCAAGAGTGTCACTCCCTTCAGGAGACTGCTCCATGATACAGCCCAAAAAATTATCAGTACCATCTAAAGTTTTAGAAACCCACTCATATTTATCTATTATGTTCGGAGTAAACACACATCTTTTGTTATCAACACCACTACTACACACATCTAAATCACCTCCATACAAAAACTTAACCATATCCCTGTGATTAACATTAGTGTTATCGACTGGATTATTACTATCATCAATCATAATTCTGTTTCTCTGATATATCAGTATATCTTCACGCTTTCCTTTTGACTCTTCACACTTTTCTGTTACTACTGGGGCTGACTCTTCACACTCTCCTCCTCTTATGAAGTCTGGCATTGTTGATCTTCCAGCTATTTCACCATCAAACATGGTAAAAAAATTCGTATATTTTTCTTCAGTTATGTTATTAATACCACCTTCATTAAGAAGAAAATTATCATACTCAGTAGTAATAATATCAAAAAATTTATCAATATCCCCATCATCAGTATCGGCGTTAACTGAGTAAGGCATGACTTTAAATGAATCACTTACCTTGTAATATAAATCTGGACTCTTGCCATCATCTTCTAGAGGATGTTTTATTCCAAAACTACAATTTAAATTAACTCCAGAATTAACTGTTAGATACTCAGTTTCATATTCTCCAAAATCATTTGCCTCGATACAAGATTTGTCGCTACAGGAAAAAAGGAATAATAGTAAAAATAACAATATGGTGTTAAGTCTCTTCTTGGTGAAAAATAAGGATAACTCTGGTGATGAGGTGGGTAATGTGTTTTTTATGTAGCAATATGCAGAAGCAATATTCATCTTAAAAAATTGCATAATATGACTTCATTTTTTACAATTTTTATCTCAAAAATATTTTATTAAAGCTAGATTAAAAAAATTTGATTTAACATAAAGAATATTAACTTCATTTTTTACAATTTTCAAATAAAAAGATGAAGTTAAAATTGAGAAATTTATTTATTATTTTAAAATAATTGATACCAACATGGTCATAGAATCTAAAATGAATAACCGCTTCAAACTCTTAAATCTTAAATATTATTAATTATATTTTCAAGCTCCTTTATATCCCTAACCAAAGCTTTATCATCGATCATTAACTCCTCTATTCTTTTACAAGCATAGATTACTGTTGCATGATTTTTATTAAACTCCCTTCCTATTTGAGCGAGACTCATATCGGTAATATTTTTCAACAAAAACATTGCTATCTGCCTAGATCTTGCAATTTTTATACTACGAGAATTAGATTTTAAATCTATAATCTTAATACCAAAAAACTTAGCAACCTCCTTTTGAATCACATTGGAATCAATGTCGTTACCACTACTTCTGAACAGATCTAGTAAAATATTTTTTGTATTTTGCAAGTTAATGTCCTCATTAGCTATTATATGATTGGCAACTAGTTTTTTTACAGCACCTTCTAAATCCCTTACATTAGAATTTACTTTTGTAGCTATTAACTCCCAAACATCTTCCTTAACCTCAATAGATAAACCCTCAATTTTTTTTCTTAAAATTTTTAACCTATCAGAATAGTTTGGCGGCTTTAAATCTACCACCATTCCTGCAGATAATCTTGATCTAAATTTATCACTAATATCATTTACATCTCCAGGACATTGATCACAAATTAATATTACTTTTTTCTTACTTTCAATCAAATTGTTGATAACATAGAGCATCTCCTCTTGAGTCCCCTGTTTTTTAGCAATAAATTGTATGTCATCGATAATTAATACATCAATATTTTTAAATTTTTCCTTAAAATCCATTATAGTTTTATCTCTAATAGATTTAACAAAATGATGCACAAACCTTTCTGCAGATAAGTAAATTACATTTTGATCCTTATAATCCTCCTTAACCTTCCAGGCAACCGATTGACCTATATGAGTCTTGCCCAGACCAACTGAACCATATAAAAATAAAGGATTTATATCTAAGCTAAGTGGGTCATTTTGACCTGAAGAGATCATTTTAGCAGCGCCAACAGCCAATTTATTAAAATCACCAACAACTAAATTATCAAATGTAAATTTCTCATTTAAGTCTGTACCAAAGGTAAAAACATTATCATATTTAGTTAAATTTATTACCTTAGGCGCTGTATCCTCACTCTTTGGTAAAGATTTTTTACCATCATCGACAGCAATTAAAGAAAATAATTTAATATTTGGATTTATAGACCTAACTGCATCCTTAATAATATCAAAATATTCACGCATAATCCAGTCCCTTAAAAACTTTGAAGAAACAGAAAATACAATTTCTTCTTGCGACAAAGAGAATATTTTAATTTTAGAAATCCATCTTTCATAAATTTCATAATCAAAATAATTCTGAAATTGTAGCTTAGCCTTTCTCCAAAAAACTTCTTTTTTATCTGTATTTAATTTATTAACTTCGATCATCTATTTTTGTTTCCAAGGGTTTTTATCAAATTTCCAACCATTGAGATTAGACCTATCTCCACTGCCATCTAGATCACCCTCAAAACCCTTCTCAATATTAAAGCAATTATAACCAATATCAGACATAAAAAGAGCAGACTCCATTGATCTAGCCCCACTCCTGCATAAGAAAAATAAATTTATATCAGATTCCTTTTTATCTGTTATTTTTTTAATTTGATCAATTAAGTCAAATTCAAAATTTTCATTCATAGACATATTGGGCAATAATTTCCACGGAACAAAAATTGGAGTCTTGCTTATGGATGATAAATCAGGAAAACCAACAGAATTGACCTCTTCATCGGTTCTTACGTCAATCAAAACGGAATTTTCTTGGCTTAAATTTTTAAAAGCATCTTTGGCTGAAATATTTTTAACAGACATCTTAAAATATAATTTGAAATTAAGGGAAAACACCTAAACTCATCTTCAAAACCACAATTAGTAGTTAAAAAAACTTTATTTTATCTAAAATACAATACCAGTTACAATCTATAAATACCGGGTAAGAATAACATGATTTATCTTTATCTTTTTAGTCTATAATTACTAAATAATCTTATTCTTTATATTTTCACCTATTATCTACACAAAGGCTTGTGCAATATAGACATATTCCAATCATTTTTTATAAATGATAGGTAAAAATATTTTAATGTATTACTTATTTCAATGTGGATTTTGATATAACTAAATTCTTATAATCAACTATCTAAATTTAAGTCAAAATAGTAAAGATAATTATTTTATTTTTTTACAAATAAAGAGCTTGACAAAAAAGCAAGTCAGTAAATTCCAAGCTAAAAAAATTATTAAAAAGAAGATTTCTATATCTCACAAAAAAAACCCTTAAAATTATATTACACCAACCCACCTAAGGTAAAAAACGATCAAGGAGTTTTTATGTCAAAATCTCTGATCTTGGTGGTAGCTATATCAGTAAAATTAAGTACCTATACTCTTGTTAGCGGACCTAAGTGACAGAGAGTTAGAAGAATCATTAGATCAAGTCTATTATATGGAATAAAAATCTCTAAATCCAGTATTACCGTTATCACTAATAAAATATTATCAAAAATAAAAGAGTAACAGAATAGAGCTTTAGATAATGGTTCTGTCCCGAATCAAACTCATACAGACCTTTAATTCTTTAACATTTCTACTTAAGAAGGTATATTTGAAACTCTTAATATTTTTATAGAGTTAGGCAAGTGAAAATGTTAAAGAATTAGAGTATTGTTGGAATTTGATTTGGGACGGGTCCATAATAGCCTCCCCTATTACACTTGCACTTTCGCCTTTAATCACACTAATTGCAGTAGTGCTTTTTGAAATATCTTCATCAATATTAGTATTATTTTGTCCATGATTAGCAAGATCAATTAAAATATTACCACGCCCCTCCTTGCACATAAAATCTTTTAATGCTTCGAGAGCGTTAAGCCCCTTCTCTCCTCCACCAAAAACTATGTTTAATGTTATTTTTTCTTCTTAGAGCATTGTATTGGCTATTTAAGATTCATGTTTATATAATATTATATCATATTTTTAAGTCTCTTGTAATAGAAAAAACTTACAAAGGGGGCTCGAAGTATGACGGCACGTTTTCGTACCGCCAGACTTTGAACCCCAAAAACAACTTAACTTTATCTATTTTTGTTATTTTCTAAATTAATATTAATTTTGAATTAAATGTATTTGTCGCTATATACTCTACTTCCTGTAGCATATTTAAATTATTAATTTTTTCTTAAGAATAATGGAGTGTGCTCATAAAAATCATCTAGATATCATTAAACGCTTAAAGTGTGCGAACGGACAAATAAAAAAAATAACTTCAATTCTTGAAAAAGAAGATAATGAATGTATTAACATAGCCTCGTTAGAAAAGTAAAGACTGTTTTAGAAAAAGCCGCATTGAGGTCTGCATTGATATTGACAAAACAACAAGTGCATCTAAGGTAAAAAAGAAAACGAGCAAGCTTAAAGATATAACTAAATACTTATAAGCCATGACAACACTAACAAAAGAAGATAGAGATTCTATCAGCCCCAAAAAAGCAACGCAAATTCTAAAAGATGGCAATAGGCGTTTTATTAAGAATTTAAAAAAGAATCGCAATCTATTGGAACAAGTAAACCATACTTCGGGCGGACAATATCCATTTGCTATCATTTTAAGCTGCATTGATTCGCGCACTTCTGCTGAATTAATATTTGACCAAGGCCTGGGGGATATTTTTAGCTGCAGAATTGCTGGCAATATCATTAATGATGATATCATAGGAAGTATGGAATTTGCATGTAAAGTTGCAGGAGTGAAATTAATAATGGTGTTAGGTCATACTGGATGTGGAGCAATACAAGGGGCATGTGATCAAATTAAAATGGGTAAATTAAGCGGACTACTAAACAAAATAGATCCAGCCCTAGAGAAAGAAAAAGATACAATTGACAATAGAAATTCGCAAAATACTAAATTTGTCAATAACGTCGCCACAATTAATGTTGAATTGGTAGTGAGTCAAATAACTAAGGAAAGTCCAATTATTCTGGACATGCTCAACAATGGAGAAATAGCAATTGCTGGAGGAATGTACGATGTTGTAACTGGTATTGTAGAATTCAAAGAATTAGTAACTTAATTCAACTTTTTAAATAAATTATATAGTTTTATGAGTAAGAATGTTAAAAATAATGCGTAAAAATAACCCCCCTAATCAGCATCAACAATGAAATTTTATAAAACAATCATATTATTATTAACGATGTTAACTACCTACTCACAATCAACGGCTAATATGACAATTCAAAATGCCCATCAATTTTCTTTTGATACTATTGATGGAAACAAAACTAACCTATCTGACTTAAAGAATAAAGTAGTTCTGATTGTTAATACTGCATCAAAATGTGGCTTTACTCCACAATATCAGGGTTTACAAGAATTGCATGAAAAATATAAAGATAGTGGTTTGGTTATAATTGGCATACCGTCAGCAGATTTTGCTAATCAAGAATTTAGCCAAATATTACAAGTTAAGGAATTTGTGGATAAAAAATTTAAAATAACATTTCCTCTTACATCTATCACTAGAGTAAGGGGTGCCGATGCCCACCCATTTTATTTGTGGGCAAATAAAAAAGCGGGATTTGTTGGCTCTCCTAAATGGAATTTTCATAAATATTTAATTGATAAAAATGGTAACTTTGTCACTTGGTTTTCATCAGCAACAAAACCAAAATCACAAAAAATAATTAATAAAATTGAAGAGCTCTTATGATAGCGAATGACAATAAAGTTAAAAATGTTTTGGGCACAGAATTAGAGTCGTGCTGCTTTGAGACGAAAACAGGGTTTTATAGGGATGGGTTTTGCAACACTAATCATACTGATCATGGTAAGCATATAATTTGCGCCATTATGACAGATGAATTTCTAGAATTTAGCAAAAAAATTGGAAATAACCTTACGACTCCAGTTCCTGAATATAATTTTCCTGGTTTAAAAGCTGGTGATAAATGGTGCTTATGCATTTTAAGATGGAAAGAGGCTTTAGAAAGTAGTGTTGCTCCTAAAGTAATTTTAGAAAGTTGTCATCAAAAATGCCTTCAATACGTCTCAATTAAGGATCTTAAAATGTACTCTATATAAAATATGATAAGAGCACTAGCACCAATAGTCATCTTGATTTTTCTATCTTCCTGCGGATCTCCAGATGTTAATATAAAAAAATCAGATCATTTTAACGGAAAGGTTTTTTACAATCTAAATGAACCAAAACTACAAAATAGTTTCAAAGATTTTTTAAAATGGCGCTTTGGATCTACAAGAGAAGATTGGCCAAAATGGGTTGATATTCAGCAAAAAAAAGTTTTGAATCAAAGAGTTAAAAAGGGGGAATTAAGCATATCTTTTATTAACCACGCAACCACCTTAATCCAAATTGACGGCGTTAATATTTTAACTGATCCTGTTTATTCCAAAAGAACCTCACCATTGAGTTTTGCTGGTCCAAAAAGAGTTAAATTACCAGGTATAAAATTTGAAGATTTACCAAAAATTGACTTAATCCTCATAAGTCACAACCATTATGATTCTTTCGATGTCAAAACTTTAGATAAATTAATCAAAAGAGATAATCCAAAAATATTATTTGGCCTAGGTAATTCATATTATCTAAACAAAAAAAATGAAAAAAATATTGTAGAAATGAATTGGCAAGATGAATTTGTTTTTAAAAATATCAAATTTGTATTTTTGCCAGCAAGACATTGGTCAAAAAGGGGTTTTTTTGATACGAATAAATCACTTTGGGGAGCGTTTGCAATTTTAGGATCAAAGAAGATTTATTTTGCGGGTGATACTGGATATTCGGACCATTTCAAAAAAACAAGAAAACAATTTAAATATTTTGATTTAAGCTTAATTCCAATTGGAGCTTATGAGCCAAGATGGTTTATGAAAAAATCTCATATGAATCCAGAAGAGTCAGTTATAGCCCACAATGATTTAAATTCAAAGAAATCAATAGGAATACATTTCGGAACCTTTCAACTTACCGATGAAAAAATTGATGATCCGGTAAAAGATTTAAAAGAGGCGATGGTAAAATATAAAATATCTAATGATGATTTTTTAATTCTAAAACAAGGTGAGTCATATTCACTAAAGCAATGAAGATAATTCTAGTTTAACCGAAACAATACCTCGTTTCTTTTAAGAAAAGGTATTGTCCATGGTGCATTATAATAGGCATTAATTGGATTTTCTAAATCAGCCTTCAGACCATTTTCTTCAATAGCTCTTTCCAGAACTTTCTGATATTTATTAAAATTTTTATCCACAGCCCTTCCAGAAAATATAATCGCAATAAATTTAGTATTCTTTAAAATCTTAATTTTAATATTTTTGTTTTTTGGCTTTGGAAGATTGTTCTCGTTAAACCTATCTGGCATTACGAATGACATAAATTCACGATCTTGAATATTATTTTGAAAAACTGGTGTGGTCATTTTTATTTTTTGATCTTGCTCATTTTCACCAGAAATAAATTTAAATAGGGCTCTAAAATTATTATTTTGAGACTTTTTTTTGGTTGATATTTTTGCCAAAACTAAATCCTTATATTCCCTTATCTCTATTTTACTAGAAATCGTTTTTATTACTTCATATTTTGCAGTCTCAGAAGACATTACGATATTTGGAATTGTTAGAAATATAAAGAATAATATTTTTTTCATAATTTTATTTATGTTAAATTTAAATTTTTAGCAATTTGTTGTAACCCTTCTTTATATGAAGGGAATATGAGATCATAATTTAGTATTTTCTTAAGTTTACTATTATCAACAACCTTATTATCCAGGGCAAATGAATAATGTCTAGATTCTTTTAAATCATTATTAGTAGGTAGCATCTCTACTGATAATAATTCTTTGCAAATATAATCATTAACTTCACTTGTCGGACTTGGGTTATTATCAGAAATATTAAAGATCTGATTTTTGATTTTTGATGATAGGATAATCTCTCTAATGATTGCTGTAATGTCTGCAACATGAGTGCGAGATATCATTCTGCTTGATGATTTATTTTGTGTAATATCCTTACTTCGGATTGATAATATACTATTTCTTTTATCTCCATAAATTCCAGCTAACCTTAGGATTATAATATTTGCTAATTCATTTTTTTGCAACTCCCTATACCTATCCTCGCACTTTATTCTTGCTAAACCATTGATAGATTCTGCTTTTAATTCCGAATCTTCATAAACTTTTTTACCATCATGATCTCCATACACTGAAGTTGCAGAAAGATATATTAATTTATATGTAGTTTTGCGCTTTAGAAAATAATTATGAAATTTATCAATTATTGCATCCGTCCTTAATTGATAAAATGGCGGTATAGAAATAACAAAACTGCCATAATTATCCAAAACAGAGCTATTAATTTCTGCAAAACTAATGGTTTTTATATTATTTGGAGTTTTAAAATGTTTTTCTTTTGAGTTATTTATCGATACTCCAAGATCAAAACCATCTAAATGGTAAGATTTACAGAAATACTGAGCAACATAGCCGTAACCAAGAAACAGAATATTATGACTTTTCATTTTTTTATTTAGAAATATTTGAGAATGCCCCACCACCCCGAATAGAGACTTTGTCTGGCATAAAAAATCTCTTCAACTGTTTGTAGTTATTTGATAACCAATCGGTTTGTAATTAAAGTTATTTGACTGACCTGATGAGCATGCTGTTCAGGTCATTATCAAATCCATTTTAGCTTTAAATGCTGTAGATTCTCCGTCTTTATTTTTTGGTGGTAACACTGAAATTTTACCTTTCTTGTCAAACTCTACATTCATAAAAATATTAAATGCAATAGGAATGTCATCCGATTTAATACCCCATTTAAATAAAACTTCCTCAAAATTTTCTTGGCAACTATGAATATTAAACCTATTTTTTACTGAAACTTACTTACTAAGTCGCAGATAATAGTCCTTTTTCTTGTAATAAAGCTTGTAGATCCCCACTTTTGTGCATCTCTTTAACTATATCAAATCCTCCTACAAATTCACCTTTGATATAAAGTTGAGGGATTGTAGGCCAATCAGTATATTGCTTTATAGCTTCTCTGATTTCTGGATTACTCATTACATCTACTGTTTCATATTGTAATTGAAGATTATTTAGAATCTTTGAAACGGCTGAAGAAAAACCGCATTGAGGTATTTCTCTAGTTCCTTTCATATATAAAACTATATTATTATTTTGAATTTGCGATTCAATAGCTTCAAAAGCAGTGTTATTATTCATAATTTTTTTATTTTAAGATTGTGTCTTGATTGATAATGCATGAATATCGTGATCCTTAAGAGATTCTTGTACCATTTTATGTTGTATAATAAGAGACTTACCCTTAAAACAATCATCCTTTAAAAAAACCTCCCAATGATTATCATCACTCGCTAAAGCGGTACATTTAATCTCTGCTTTAGGAAATGCTCCTTGTAATACTTCCTGTAATTTACTCTCGGATATAGTCATAATTTTTTTATTTATAATTGAACGGATTTTCCACATCCGCAACGACCTAATTCATTAGGGTTCCTAAAAATAAACCCCGATGATAGAACTTCTTCTTCATAATCCATCTGACTGCCTATAATTTTCATGGTGGCCGCAGGATCAATAAATAATTTTATTCCTTTATCTATAACTTCTTCATCATACTCACGCTTTGCCTCTGCATATTGGAAGTCATATTCACTTCCCGAGCACCCTCCTTTTTTAATGCCTATACGCAACCCTATATAAGCTTTATTTTCTTGTTGTCCTCGTTGAATTATGGAGCTTATATATTTAGCTGCATTATCAGTAATCGTAATAATTTGTTTTGACATATTTACCAAAGATCTAGGATTAATTTTGCCTCATCTGACATCATTTCTTTATTCCATTGTGGTTTCCAGACGAGAGTAACTTTTACATCTAATATTTGTGGTAATAAAGATTTTATGCGCTTTTCAACTTCAAATACCAAGGCTCCAGCAACCGGACATCCAGGCGCTGTAAGTGTCATATCTATTTTAACTACATTATTATCAGCTATTAAAACATTGTAAACCAACCCCAAATCCCATATATTAACAGGAATTTCGGGGTCATTTACTGTTTTTAGTACCTCAATTACCTTGTCATTTAATGTCGACGCCTCTTCTATAGCTCTGATCTTCTCACCTGATACCTCTTGATTTTGAAGCTTTGAGAGAAGTGCGTCATTTTTTGCAGACGCTAAAACAAAATCCTTTAATTCCATATTTATTACCCAAAAAATTTATTCACTTTATGTAGGCCATCAATTAATGCCTTAATATCATCTTCATTGTTATACATAAGCAATGAAGCTCGCACTGTTGCTGATATTTTAAGCCTCTTCATTAAGGGCTGAGCACAATGATGACCTGCACGAACTGAAACTCCACACTTATCAAGTATCGTACCAATATCATGCGGGTGCGCTTGTTTATGTATAAAAGAAACTACACCGGCTTTATGTTTTGCTGTTCCGATGATTTTAAAGCCTGGTAAATTATTAATTTCAGATGTCAGGTAATTGAGTAAAGATTCTTCATAAGAAGCAACAGCTTCTCTATCTTGAGACTGAACAAAATCAATTGCCGCACCAAATGCTATTACTTCAGCAATCACTGGAGTTCCAGCTTCAAACCTAAATGGCGGTTTTCTGAAGGTGGTTTCTGAAAAATCGACATTATCTATCATCTCACCACCAGTTTGGTATGGCGGCATTTTTTCTAAAAGGTGATATTTTCCATATAATACTCCCGTTCCATTTGGTCCATAAATTTTATGACCTGACAAAACCAAAAAATCAGCATCTAACTCTTGTACATCAATAGTTTTGTGAACAATAGATTGGCACGCATCAACCAACACAACCGCACCCACTTTGTGCGCCTCATCAATAACTTTTTTTATTGGAACAATTGAGCCCAGAGCATTTGACATATGCAGCATAGCAACGATCTTAGTTTTCTTATTGATCATTTCTTTGAAAGCATCAAAATCTAATTCGCCATCATCAGTAATAGGAGCAATTTTAATCTTTAAACCCTTTGTTAATGCGATTTGTTGCCACGGAACTATATTTGCATGATGTTCCATTTGAGAAATTATTATCTCATCTCCTTCTTTTAAAAAATGACAACCATAGCTATGCGCCACAAGGTTTATTGCTTCTGTAGCACCCTTTGTAAAAATAATTTCATCAGCAGATTGGGCATTTATAAATTTTGCTATTTTTGTGCGCGTCTCTTCAAACTGCCTTGTAGCTAATTCACTTAAATGATAAATTCCACGATGTATATTTGCATATTCTTTAGAATAAACGCGCTGCAATGTATCTATTACTATTGTTGGTTTTTGAGTGCTGGCTGCAGAGTCTAAAAATACCAACGGATTCCCGTCTACCTCTTGATTAAGACAAGGAAATTGTTTTCTTATGTTTGTTGGATCAAATTTATTATTGTTCATTTTACCTCTTAATGTTCCTCTACCCACTTTGTTAGTGATACTTTTATTAAATCCTTTATTTCTTCGTGTTTTACGTCATCAATTAATTCATTAGCAAATGACTCTATCATAAGTGCTTTTGCTTGATCCGCGCTCAAACCTCTTGTTTGTAGGTAATAAAGAGAATTGACATCAAGATTACCAACCGTTGCACCATGCGAGCAAATTACTTCATCAGTAAAAATATCCAGTTCAGGTCTTGTAAAAGCTTGCGCTGTATCTGAAATTAATAAATTATGGTTTAACTGGTGTGCTTGGGTTTTAATACTATCTTTAGGAACTAATACATTTGAGTAGAAAATCCCCTTGGCATTTCCGTTAAGTAACTGTCTAAAATTTTGATTACTATAGCTATCAGGGCCGTTATGGGTAACCGGTAGATAAGAATCATGGTGCTGCTTATATTGCCCTAATGTAACTCCTTGCTGATTACAATGTACCTTAGTGCCATTAATATTAACTTTAACTTCATTGCGACTTAGCATTGCCCCTTTACAGAAAGTAAAAGAGTTATAAGTACTCTCATCTTTCATTTCTAAGTGAGCAGTATAGATACTGTAATTATCGCTTGGAGCTTCTTGTAGGCGATAATGTGTTAAGCAAGCACTTTTGTTTAACTGGATTCGTACAACATGGTTATGTATGTGACTTGCGCATTTTTCTTCTTTTGCTGTATCGCCATAAAAACGTTCTATCAGTGTAACATGGCTATCAGCCTCTTGTAAAATATATAGCTGGGTATAGCTACTTTTATATTCATTTTCAGACTCATGAATGTAATGAATTTCGATAGGCTTTTCTAAGTATTTACCTTTTGGAATATGAGCGACCAAAACTTTATTGCAGTAAGCGGTGTTTATATCAATATGAGTTTGAAGTTTATCTTTATTAGAGTTTTCAAAAAGACTCTTCATAACTAATTCGCTAGACTCGTCTTTACACTCCCCTTCTAAATCAAACACTCTTAATCCTTCAGGCAAAACACTATTTTCTAAATCTATATGTCCGTTAACCACTTTTATAAAGAAGCTGCTACTTATAGGTTTTTTTGCCTGTATAATTTGTTTTGAACTATGAGACGGCTCAAGTAAATCTTCTGACAAACCCTGTAAACTAGTATATTTCCAGGCCTCATTTTTTTTACTTGGGAACCCTTTATTTTTAAAATTTTGTAATGCGTCAGATCTTGCGCCTTTCCAAAAACTCAAGAAATTAGACTCAACTTTTATATTATTTATAATTGAAGACATTTTAATCATCTTTACCGTTTTTATTTATTCCAAAAGCTTTATAACCTTCTGATTCTAATTTTTCTGCAATCTCAAAGCCACCTGAAGCAATAATGCGACCATTGTTTAATATGTGGATAACGTCAGGCTTTATATGATTTAACAATCTCTGATAATGCGTTATGATTAAAAATGATCTCTCGGAAGAGCGCGTAAGATTAATTTGTTCCGCTATGTTTCTTAGTGAGTCAATATCCAGACCAGAGTCTGTTTCATCAAGTATTGCAAGTTTTGGCTCAAGTAAGGCCATTTGCAATACTTCAAAACGCTTCTTTTCGCCTCCAGAAAATCCCTGATTTACCGAACGTTTCAACATAGATTCATCAAGGTCTAATTTTTTTGCCTCTTGGCGCACTTTTTTTAAGAATTCCAAAGCATCCATCTCAGCTTTACCACGAGATTTATACACGGCATTTACGGCAGATTTAAGAAAATTCATGCATGAAACACCAGGTATTTCCACGGGGTATTGGAAGCCAAGAAATAATCCAGCTTTTGCCCTCTCATCAATAGTTTGCTCTAACAAGTTCTTACCTTCAAAAAGAATTTCTCCCGATGTAGCTTCATAACCACTTTTGCCAGCAAGCAAGTGTGATAATGTGCTTTTTCCAGTACCATTTGGACCCATTATGGCGTGCACTTCACCAGGCTTAATGCTAAGAGTTAGACCTTTTAAAATTTCTTTTTCACCAACTAGGCAAGATATATTGTTGACTTGTAACATTGTGTTTTTCTTTAGATTTATAAAATTTATCCTACAGCACCTTCCAAACTAACCTTAAGAAGAGCTTTGGCTTCCATAGCAAATTCCATCGGCAATTCATTTAAAACTTCCTGACAAAATCCATTAACTATATTAGATACGGCATCCTCCTCTGACATTCCTCGCTGCATACAATAATAAAGCTGCTCTTCACTAATTTTTGATGTAGTTGCCTCATGCTCAATGTTTGCAGATTTATTCTTTGCTTCTATATAAGGTACGGTACTCGCGCCACAGCTACCACCAATTAACAATGAATCGCATTGGGAGTAATTACGTGCATATTGCGCTGTTGGCTGTACACGAACCAGGCCACGATAGGTATTTTTACTATTTCCCGCCGAAATTCCTTTTGAAATAATAGTGCTGCTAGTATTTTTACCAATATGCACCATTTTAGTTCCGGTATCGGCCTGCTGCATACCATTAGTAACTGCAACTGAGTAAAATTCTCCTACAGAATTATCGCCCTGCAAAATACAGCTTGGATATTTCCAGGTAATCGAAGATCCTGTTTCAAGTTGCGTCCACGATATCTTAGAGTTTTTACCTTTACAGAGGCCGCGCTTAGTTACAAAATTATATATCCCTCCTTTGCCCTCTGAATTTCCAGGATACCAATTTTGAACTGTTGAGTATTTTATCTGGGCATCATCTAAGGCAATAAGTTCGACTACAGCTGCATGTAGTTGATTTTCATCTCTCATAGGAGCTGTACAACCTTCTAAATAACTTACTTTACTGCCTTTGTCGGCAATAATTAAAGTGCGCTCAAATTGACCTGTATCTGCTTCATTAATCCTAAAATATGTCGATAGCTCCAAGGGGCATTCAACATTTTCAGGGATATACACAAAAGACCCATCAGAAAATACTGCCGAGTTAAGAGTGGCATAAAAATTATCAGTGTAAGGGATAACTCTACCCAAATATTTTTTGATTAAGTCAGGGTATTTATGAACAGCCTCAGAAATAGGACAAAATATTACTCCAGCCTTTGCTAACTCTTCTTTAAATGTTGTTCCAATAGAAACACTGTCAAATACAACATCAACTGCTACCCCCGCTAGTGCTTTTTGTTCACCCAAAGAAATACCAAGCTTTTCATAAGTGCGTAAAATTTCAGGATCAACTTCATCAAGACTATTTAATTTTTTCTTTTTCTTGGGGGACGAGTAGTAACAAATATCTTGAAAATCAATCTTAGGGTAATCTACATTCGCCCACGTTGGCTCACAATCTTGTTTGCAAATCTCTAACCAATGACGATAAGCCTTCAAACGCCAATCCAAGAGCCATAAGGGCTCTCCTTTTTTTTCTGATATAAAGCGCACAATATCCTCACTTAAGCCTTTTGGCGCCTTTTCCGACTCCACATCTGTTACAAAGCCATATTTATATTCTCGCTCTGTAATTTCTTTGGCAGAAATAGATTTATCCATTATTGGCGATAGCTTCTCTTTATTATCTTGCTCTTTTAACACTTGTTTCATAATAAAATTATCCTCTAAATATTTTTTGATTAATCCCTTGCAGAAAATTTATTTTCCGCATCAGAAGTGATGAGATCTGATATGGTAAAACCTGCTAAAGTTGCTTGCAATGCGTTATTAACAACCCCCCATCCATGCTTAGCGATACAGGCCGATTTAAATTCACATGCCCCATCCGAATCATTACTGCAAATCGTTACTGAAACTGGACCATCAATAGCACCCACAATATCTAATACATTAATATTTTTAGGATCTTTTATTGCAAAATATCCACCTTTTGGTCCACGAATTGAATCGAGTAACCTAGACTTGGCCAATAGTTTTAGAATTTTCATAATAGCTGATTCGCTCATATTAGTTTTTTTACTTAAACTATTTGCGCTATGTGCACGACCTTGATTTGAAGATATTTCACACATTACTACGACACCATAATCTGCTAATCTGCTAATACGAATCATCTTGCTTTTTTCTTTATTAATACTAACTTGGTACTATATAACTTTGATTTAAACAAAAAGTCAAGGTAATAATTGCCTAAAACTTAAACAGATACAATGCTTATGACTTTACTTACTAACGAAACGGACAAAATAATTGAAGAATTCTCACTATTTGAAGATTGGGAGGATAAATATTCATACATAATTGACCTTGGAAAAAAATTATGCCCATTAGATGATAAGCATAAAACTGATCATAATATGGTTATAGGATGTTCATCGCAAGTATGGCTTATTTCCCATAAAGATAATGATAATAAATATTTTTTTCTTGCAGACAGCGACGCTTATATTGTCAAAGGCTTGATAGCAATCTTACTACGAATATTCTCGGGTAAAACAGCTAAAGAAATAAAAAATATCAACATTGAAGATTTTTTCTTATCATTGGGGCTAAAACAACATCTAAGCCCAAATAGAAGTAACGGTTTTTTTGCTATGGTTAACAAAATCAAGAAACTTATACAACAATATTAAATTCAATAGCTAATTTAAAAAATTATAATTTTTATAAGGATATCATCTTACCTATATGTTTAAAAAATAATACCAATTCCCACCTTTAAAGCAGTTTTTTTCGAAATATTTTTATTCATAAATTATTAAAAAATGCCCGCCCTATGTTAATAGGGTGTAAGGCTTTTTGATGATTTAAGGATAAAAAGATAAAGAAAAAATCTGTCTTAACTTCTGTATTTTAAAGATGGGAATTAGTATAATACCAATTCCCACCTTTAAAGCAGTTTTTGGATAAGCTAAAATGTTGTAAAATTGGTGATCTTGGGATAATGATTTGCGACGGCCCCATTATGTTGGGAGTTGGTATTATAGCAAAATATTTAAAGAACCTTTCTTTTAGATTTTTCTAAAAATCTCTACGGACATTTTGATTCTAGACAATCCCACGATGTCATTTATCATTGAAATTTTTAATTTTCTAGTTATTTTTGTTTTAAAATTATATCAATCTAAATAAATTTTATGAAAAATTTTGATCTTTGCATTATTGGAGGTGGTCCCGGTGGTTATGTTGCTGCAATTAGAGCAAAACAACTCGGCTTAAATGTCGCATTAATAGAGGCCAACCATCTTGGTGGAATTTGTTTAAATTGGGGTTGCATCCCAACAAAAGCACTTCTCAGAAGTAGCGAAATAAATCATTTACTACACAATCTTGAACAATTTGGCTTTTCTGCAGATAATATAAAATTTGATTTTCAAAAAGTAATAGCTAGATCAAGATCAGTTTCAAAACAATTAAATTCTGGTGTAAAAGGCTTACTTAAGAAAAATAAAGTCACTGTTTTTGATAATTTTGCCAAAATTGAATCTAAAAATAAGATCGGACTCTATGATTGTGTCGACAGAAATAAAAAAATAGAAGATATTTCAACTAAAAACATCATAATTGCAACTGGCGCAAGAGCTAAAGTAATCCCAGGAATTGAAGCTGATAAGGATTATATTTGGACTTATCGTGAAGCTATGACGCCTGAAAAAATGCCAAAATCCTTAGTAATTATTGGTTCTGGTGCGATTGGAGTTGAATTCGCCTCTTTCTATAAAAATATGGGCGCAGACGTAACTATTATAGAGATGGCTGATAATATTCTTCCTGTGGAAGATGAAGAAATTTCAAAAATAGCCAGAAAATCCTTTGAAAAACAAGGTATTAAAATCCATACCAAAGCAGCTTTAAAAGAAATTATTAAAAATAAAGATAAAACAGTCACTGCTAAAGTTGAAATTAATGGAAAAATTGTAGAAATACCTGCTGAGAAAGCTATTTTAGCAGTTGGAATTATTCCCAATACTGAAAATATTGGTTTAGAAAAAACTGCCATTAAACTAGAAAAATCCTTTATCAAAGCTGATAAATATTTAGAGACTAACGAAAAGACTATCTACGCTATTGGAGATGTCACTTCCGCTCCTTGGCTTGCCCATAAAGCATCTCATGAGGGCGTAATTGCTGCCGAAAAAATTGCTTCCGACCTTGGAAAATATATGTTAAAAGATATTCATACTATAAATGTCAATAACATCCCAGGCTGCACCTATTCCTACCCACAAATTGCCTCAGTCGGACTAACCGAGAAAAAAGTTATTGAACAAAAGTTAAAAGTTAAAATTGGTCGCTTTCCTTATGCCGCCAATGGCAAAGCTATTGCTATGGGCGAAACAGAAGGTTTAATTAAGACCATTTTTGACGAAAAAACTGGTGAATTACTTGGTGCTCATATTATAGGGTCTGAAGCAACTGAGATGATTCAAGGCTATGTCATTGGTAAGCAAGCAGAGCTTACTGAAATTGATTTTATGCAAACAATTTTTCCACACCCAACTCAATCAGAAATGATGCATGAATCAGTATTAGACGCATTTGGTAAAGCAATTCATTTTTAGAAATTTCTAAATTATGCCAATTATCAAATTTCCCCCACTTAGCTCCATCGCTGGGGGAAGTTAGAATCTCCGATTTTGGCGGTGGTTAATAACAGTATAAACTACTAAGTCTTAGACTTGTTTGATTAATACCAACCTCACCAAAATTTCTATAACATTATCCTGTTAAAAGATTTTATCCTAAATTAAGTAGTTTTTTAGAAGCTCTTACAGTTAAATCTGATAATTACTATTATACCAATTCCAACCTTTTAAGCAGTTTTTTTCGAAATATTTTTATTCATAAATTATTAAAAAATGACCGCCCTATGTTAATAGGCTGTAAGGCTTTTTGATGATTTAAGGATAAAAATATTTCTAAAAAAACTGTCTTAACTTGTATATTTTAAAGGTGGGGATTGATATTATATAGACTCTCCTTTAGATTTATAAAATAAAAATAGTAAAAAAACTCCAATAAGAACTATCGGAATTGACAAAAGTTGTCCCATAGTAATGTTGTCATTAAATAAAAATCCAAGATGAACATCTGGCTCCCTAAAATATTCACAGAAAATCCTAGCAAAGCCATATAAAATAATAAATAAAGCAGATAAAACACCACGAATTTTTGATAAGGAGCTGTATTTTTTTAATAAAAATAAAATAATAAAAATCAACAAACCCTCCAAAAAAGCTTCATATAACTGACTTGGGTGTCTCGGATAATTGTCAATATTTGGAAAAATTACACCATAATTAGAGTCGGTAACTCTACCATGAAGCTCCATATTAATAAAATTGGCAATTCTACCAAAAAACAGACCAATCGGGGAAGAGATTGCCAACAAATCTGATAATTTTACAAAATCTATCTTATTTTTTCTGCAAAATATCCACATAGTAATTATTGATCCCAAAAATCCACCATGAAAAGACATCCCCCCCTGCCAAACTGCAAAAATTTCTAATGGATGAGATATAAAATAAGAAAAATTATAAAACAAAACATAACCAATCCTACCACCCAACACAATTCCCAAAACAGCATAAGTCAGCCAATCATCAATGTTTTTATCAGTCATTAAATTTTCTGATTTGGCATATTTTTTTAAAAAAAATATAACAAAAACAATACCAAAAATATAGGCTAAAGAATAATATCTAATCTGAATAAACCCTAAAGAAATTAAGGTTGGATCAAAATTTGGCAAAATAATTGGAAAATCTATCATCTCACTTTATTTAATTAAATCTTAATAATCGGCAGGTCAAAAACATCCGTCTGAACGGGTCGCATTCTTGGTTTTGGCGGTATTGTTGCCATAATGTCAGTAATAAACTGTTTATTATCATCTTTAAATGCATCAGATATAACTTCTATAGCATTTCTATCAACTTCTAAGGCAATTTTAACAAGCTCTTTACCCCTCAATAGATTCCGGTATATGTTTAATAGATAGGGGAGACTTCTTTATTGCAGCCTCAATAATTGCAATACTCATTGTCGTGATAGTTATGTCCTCGAGAAATTGAAGTGACTCAGAATTCTGCTTTATTGCAGCCCTATAAACCCCCATATATCTCTTTAATTGGTCCGATGCATGTTGCAACTGCATTCCGTCTTCTGTTACAGCTTGTAGTACTTCTAACTCACCTGATTTTTTGTTTATTGGCATTATTATAATAATTAATATTCTCTTTTCTTAATTTCTATTTTAATATTCTCATTTAAAAATTTATCTCTAATTTTTCTTTTTAAATAGTGCAGTTTTTTATTCACGTCCCTTTTAACAATACTGTGACAAATAAAATTACTGTCATCTCTTATTGTATAATCTTCTCTAAAATGTGATCCCCTACTCTCTTTACGATTTAAGGCCGAAAAACAACTAACAATTGACGTAGTCAGTAAGTTCCTCACTTCATAATATAATATAAATTGATCACCAAGAGTTAAGTTAACGTCAGATATCCTAAAATCACTTAAATCTTGATATAATTTATCAAACTTCTCTAATGCTTTATTTAACAAATCCTTATTCCTAAAAATTCCCACATATTCTTGATTTATCCTCTGAGCTTGATCTTTTATATTTTCTAAAGAGATAGCTTTAATATTGTTGCCAAAAATATCAGTAATTTTATCAATCTTTTTTGACAACAAATCGTCTGGCAAGACAGAAAAAGACCAATTTTTAATATTTTTAGCAATAAATTTTCCCGCTAAATCACCAAATACAATAATATCTAAAAGTGAATTACAGCCAACACGATTAGCACCATGAGCTGAATTTGAAGCAACCTCGCCAATTGCAAATAAATTTTCAATTACGATTTCCTTATCATCAATCATATCGATAATTTGGCAATTTATATTTGTCGGAATTCCTCCCATAGTATAGTGAGCTGCTGGAGAAATAGGTATTTTTTCTGAAAAAACATCTATATTGGCAAATGATTTTACAGAATCTATTGTTTCTGACAATTTTTCTCTAATAATGTCAGGATCAATATGAGAAATATCAAGCCAAAGATGATCCTTGTTTTTTCCTGCACCATTACCATTATAAATTTCAGTAGCTATCGCTCTCGCCACAATATCTCGAGAAGCTAAATCGCCATATCTTGGAGCGTATTTTTCCATAAATCTTTCATTCTTAGCGTTAGTTAAGATTCCACCCTCGCCACGAGCTGCTTCACTAATTAAAATGTTGGAATTATGTAGACCGGTTGGATGAAATTGAACAAATTCCATATCTTGTGCCGGTAAATTATTATGAATAATTGTAGAAATTAAATCGCCAGAAAAGTTAGCGACACAAGTGTTGCGTTGATATATGTTATTATAGCCACCGCTGGCAATAATAACAGATTTGGCACTAAAAATATTAACCTCTCCACACTTTAAATCTAAAGCGATAGCACCAAAACACTTACCATCTCTAATCAATAAATCTAAAACAAAGCAGTGGTCAAAAAAAGTATTTTTATTATTTATGCAGGTTTCATAAAGTCTGTTATGAATTTCATAGCCTGTTTTATCAGCAATGCAGCAGGCCCTATGAGATAAATCTCCCTTACCAAAATCTAGAGTCTGTCCACCATATTTTCTTTGATAAATAGAGCCATTCTCTAATTTAGTAAAATTTACCCCAATTGATTCTAATTTTAATATGGCATTTGTAGCATTTTTACACAGTAATTCCACGCAATCATAGTCACAAATGTAATCTCCAGACTTAATGGTATCGTAAATATGATATTTATAATTATCGTCATCAATATTACCAAAAGCCGCATTAATTCCACCCTTAGCTACAATTGTGTGATTCAAATTTGGTGATGATTTACCAAGGATGGCAACATTATTAAAACCATCCTCATTCAAAGACATGGCCGCAGAAAGGCCTGCGCCACCAGAGCCAATAATTAAAACATCGAAATCATAATATTTAGTCTTAACCTTACCCTCCCCTAATGGCATTATAATTAACTATTTGAGATAAATCTGCTTCCAGGCTTTATGGCATCTAGATTTTTTAAATGCTCAGGAATATTGTTGGGACTAAAAGTTTCCGCTTCGACCTTAAGTAAAGATATTACTGGAATTGATAATTTCTTTTCTATATCTAGATCACTGTCAGATCTATCAATTAAAGACGCTTCGGCCACAATATTAACATCATAATTAGAAATAAGCTCTAACACTTCTAAAGAAGATTTGCCGGTAGTAATGACGTCTTCAACTATTAAAATATTAGATTTTTCTGGAATTTGAAAACCACGTCGAAGCTGAAATTCGCCACCAACTCTTTCACAAAAAATATTTTCTACACCTAAAATTCTTGAAATTTCATAACCAACCAAAACTCCACCCATTGCAGGAGAGATAACTAAGTCAATCTTTTGGTCAGAAATTTTTTTTAAAATTTTGTCAACTAAATACACACATAATTCATTATTAATTTTTGCATTATGAGTAATTTTAGAGCATTGTATGTAAGTATCGCTATGTAAACCAGAGGAAAGTTTAAAATGACCTTTTAATACGGCCCCAGCTTTAATAAATTTTTCTAATATTTTTTTTTCGCTCATATTGAATTGATTTTAGTAAAGTAATTATTATATTAAAGCTTGAGAAATTTCTAAAAAACCTAGCTAATGTAATTTTAGAAATTCCTTAATTAAAAATAATTAAAAATAATTAAATGATCAATCAAAAATATATCAAATTAGCAAAAGAAACTATTGAGATTGAAATTAAAGGTCTAAAAGCTCTCTTAGATTATTTTGGAGCAGATTTTTGTAACGCCATTGATTTAATTTTAAATTGCAAAGGTAGAGTCATATTTAGCGGCATAGGAAAATCTGGCCATATTGCAAATAAAATTTCAGCAACTCTTGCTTCAACCGGCACTACTTCATTCTTTATTCACCCATCAGAAGCTAGTCATGGAGATCTCGGCATGATTACTAAGAATGATGTTGTTATTCTACTTTCCAACTCGGGAGAAACTAAAGAATTAACCGATATCATATATTATTGTCAAAATAATAAAATTCCATTAATTGCAATCGTTAGAAGAGTTGGCTCAGATTTAGTTGACATTAGTAATGTTAGTTTAATTTTACCAAACATAGAGGAGGCAAATTTTGTTAACGCACCGACAACCTCAACCACTATGATGATTGCATTAGGTGATGCTATAGCTTCCGTTTTAATGAATGTTAAAAATTTCTCTAAAAATCAATATGGCGCTTTTCATCCTGGTGGAAAATTAGGTTCTGAATTGACAAAAATTGCAAAAGTAATGAGAATTGGTAACAATATACCAATTGTTAATTTAGATGAAAATATTTCTAACGTATTACTGGAAATGACATCTAAGCATTTAGGTTGCACAGCAGTTATCGATAATAATAAAACACTGATTGGCATTGTAACAGATGGAGATTTAAGGCGGCATCTCGTTGATGACAAAAACTTTATGAATCTAAAAGCAAAAGATGTAATGACTAAAAATCCCTGCAACATGAAAGAAGATGAGTTAGTAATCTCAGCCAAAGAATTTTTTCATAATAAAAAAATCACAAGCATTTTTATTATCAATGAAAATAAAAACGTAAAAGGTATAGTTCATATTCACGATATTTAATAAAGAAGCATGTCAAAAGATTATTACAATGTATTAGGTGTATCAAAATCATCCGATGGTAACGAAATTAAAAAAGCTTACCGTAAATTAGCAATGAAATATCATCCAGATAAAAATCCTGGTGATAAGGAGGCTGAAAAAAAGTTCAAAGAAGCAACTGCATCTTATGAGACACTAAAAGATCCTCAAAAAAAAGCAGCCTATGATCAATATGGTCACGAGGCCTTTGAAAATGGTGGAGGTAACTCCGCTTCCGGCTTTAATGGAGGAGGATCTAGAGGATCTGGTGGAGGTTTTTCTGACTTTGAAGATGTCTTCAGTGGTTTCAGCGATATATTTGGCGGTGGCGGCAGAAGTTCTAAAAGAAGGTCGGAAATTGAAGGATCTGACATTAGGTATAATCTAGTTATTGATATTTTTGAAGCCTTTAGTGGGGTAGAAAAAAATATTAAATTTAAAGTTGCAGCCTCTTGTGAAAAATGCTCTGGATCTGGGTCAAAAAGCGCCCAAAGCACAACAAGTTGCGGCACTTGTGGAGGAGCGGGTAAGGTTAGGATGCAACAAGGCCTATTCATCGTAGAAAGAACTTGTCACAGCTGTCAAGGTTCTGGCCAAATAATTAAAGACCCCTGCGACAAATGTTACGGCCAAGGTCGTTATGAAAAAAATAAAAATCTAGCAGTTAAAATTCCTGCAGGCATTGATGATGGAAATAGAATCAGAATTGCGAAAGAAGGTGAAGCTGGCGCTAGAGGCGGTAACAATGGAGATCTATACGTCTTTGTGTCAATCAAAGATCATCAATTTTTTACTCGAGAAAGCAATGATATTCATATTGAAATTCCAATTAAAATGACCACTGCCGCACTTGGTGGTTCAGTTGAAATTCCAACA
This sequence comes from uncultured Rickettsiales bacterium, assembly GCA_905478165.1. Classification (GTDB taxonomy): domain Bacteria; phylum Pseudomonadota; class Alphaproteobacteria; order Rickettsiales; family UBA1997; genus CAJQHK01. The sequence continues at coordinate 41,177 of CAJQHK010000019.1, forward strand.
ATTGAGAATTCTAAAGCAAAATTAACCATACCTACTGGCTCACAAACTAATAACAGGTTCCGTCTTAAAAATAAAGGCATGGTAATTCTCAACTCTGGAGGCAGGAGAGGAGATATGTATGTCCAAATATTCGTTGAAACTCCAATTAAGTTAAGTGACGAACAAAGACAATTAATGGAACAGCTAGATAAGGAAATTAATGATAATTCCAACCCTCAATCTCAAAGTTTTTTTAACAAATTTAAAAAAATATTCGGTTGAAACTGAAAAAATAATTAATATAATTTTTACAAAATAAACTTAATACTTTAATTATGGCAAAAGAAATAACTGACGATCTATTTGAAGAAAAAGTAATTAACTCCAAAAAACCAGTTCTAATTGACTTTTGGGCTAGCTGGTGCGGTCCTTGTAAACAACTAGCTCCAACTATTGATGCCATTAGCGAAGAATTAGCAAACGATATCGATGTCTATAAATGTAATATTGACGAAAATCCAGAAACCCCTTCAAAATATGCGGTCCGAGGCATCCCGACTTTAATTTTATTTAAAGATGGTCAAGTCGTCGATACAAAGGTTGGAAATTTACCAAAAAGTACAATAACTCAGTGGATTAAAGATAATAGCTAGAATTTTTAGATAACTACTTGGTAAGTTCTGTTTTCTATTTGAACGACATCATGTAATTTGTCATATTAGGTTTATTGAAAAATAAAATTAACATCAAATTCTTTGGTCTAAAATTATATGTCTTGTTTGAATTGGAGGTTGAATTTAGCTATAATTTAGCATAACTCAGTGGTAAATTATAAAAATTTCTAATAGCCAAGAAAGCAAATAATTCTGCCTCTACCGAATCAATATTTATATTAAAATTTTTGGCATTTAAAATTTCTAGACCCGTTATTTCTGCAATCTTTTCTAGTAAAAAAATATTCTTTGCGCCACCACCAGAAATTATAATTTTTGTTGGTTTTTTTGGTAATAAATCAAGAGATTTTTTTAAAGATTTTGACATAATATCAACCAAACTTGCCAAAGCATCACTTAACTCTAAATCATCAAACCTACCTAAATAACTACTAAATTCATTGCGATCAATTGATTTTGGAAAAGATCTTTTAAAAAACTCTAACCTTAAAAATTCATCAGATAAATTTAAATCGATTTTACCACTTTTAGCAATTTCTCCATTTTTATCAAAATTCTTTCCAAGTTTTTTATATACTAAATCATCCATTGGAGCGTTGCCAAAACAAATATCTCCTGCAATTAAGTCTCTTGCACCTTCTGTAACATAAGTAATGTTAGCAACTCCACCAATATTCATAAAAATCACCTCCTCACTAAGACAGTCTTTTAATAAGGCATGATGATATATTGGGGCAAGAGGCGCTCCCTGCCCTCCATTTTTAATATCAATATTCCTTAAATCACTAATAACTTTAATGTTAAGCACCTTTTCAAGTAAGCTAGAATCACCAATTTGCCAAGTTAATTTTTGATCTGGTCTATGTAAAATGGTATGACCATGAAAACCGATAAGATCAATATGTTTATAGTCTAAATTATATTTTTTAATAAACTTTTGAACTGCCTCAATGTGAATTTTTGTTATTTGTTTAGTTGCATCTAATGATAATTTAGAATTTAAACTAGGATTATTGATTAATTCTCTGAGTGTTTTTTGAAAAATTTTAGAATAAGGAAGGAAAAAAAATTTATTTTCTTTTTTAACAGAAAATCCATCGGACTCAATGAGAGCAACATCAATTCCGTCCATCGATGTACCACTCATTAATCCAATGGCTTTCAGATATTTATTATCAGATTTTTTTTTATCTGGAATAATACTCAATAATTAAATTAATATTTACTTCAAAAGCGTAAGGAACGTCTGCAAAGGCAGCTTCAGCTACAATCTCAACTGAACTCTCATCCTTATCTAGTCTTAAATATTCCGGAACATCTCTTTCCAACTTATCTAAAGATTCAATTATTAGATTAATTTTTTTAGATTTATCTCTAATAGAAACAACGTCTCCAACCTTTAACTTATAGGATGAAATATTAACAATTTTATCATTAACCTTAATATGCTTGTGACTAATTAACTGTTTAGCAGAAAAAATTGTTGGAGCAATATTTGATCTATAAACAACCGAATCTAACCTGGACTCGAGTAAAGCAATAAAACTTTCACCAGTATCACCCTTCTTTTTAGCAGCTAATTTAAAGAAATTTTTAAATTGCTTTTCTGACATATTATAATGAAACCTTAGTTTTTGTTTCTCATTTAATTGAGTACCGTAGTTACTTAGCCTTCTAGGACCTCTAGTTTGTTTTTGACCAGGCCTTACATTTAATCTGCTAGAAGATGTATCTTCTCTTCCCCACAAATTTACACCAGTGGATCTTGCAATCTTATTTTTAGATTTAATAATTTTTGTCATTTAATTGCTTATTAATAATTTATATTCAAATGCTAAGTATATTAAATATCATAGTTCTAATAAAAAATATAGATATCACGCTAATTACAATAAGTAATTATACTTAAAGTAATCAGCTGCAACTATACTTCGCCATACTTCTGTTTAAGATTGTTAGATGCTAAGCCAGTACCAACAGGAACCAACCTACCAACAATAATATTCTCTTTCAAACCTCTTAAATAATCGCTTCTTCCTTGAGTTGCAGAATCCGTTAAGACTTTTGTAGTCTCCTGGAAAGAAGCTGAAGATATAAAGGATTTAGTTTGTAATGAAGCTTTGGTAATACCAAGTAAAACCGCTAAGGCCCTAGCTGACTTACCACCATCTTCAATAATTTTATTATTTACTTCATTAAAATCATCCTTATCTACGATCTCTCCTCTTAAATACATAGAAGAGCCAGGATCAGCAATCTCAACTCTTTTAAGCATCATGCTTAAAATAACTTCAATATGCTTATCATCTATCTTCACGCCCTGCATACGGTAAACCTTCTGGACCTCAAAAATCATATATTTTCTAAATTCTTCAATACCCAATATACGTAAAATATCATGCGGAGATAAATTTCCATCAATCAATAAGTCACCTTTTTTAACGTTATCACCTTCGCTAAAGAATATGTGCTGACCTTTAGGTATGATATATTCTATCGGCTCCTCATCAGCATTTTCTGGTCTAACAATAATTTTTCTCTTTACCTTATACTCTTTAACAAACTCAATAATACCAGAAATCTCACTCATTATAGCGGTATTTTTTGATTTCCTAGCTTCAAATAGTTCCGCTACCCTAGGTAAACCACCTGTGATATCTTTAGTTTTAGAAGATTCTTTAGGAATTCTTGCAATAATATCGCCAGCCTTAACCTCCTCATCATCAGAATAAGTAATAATTGCACCAACAGAAAGATTATATTCTTTCTTCTCAAAACCTTTAATAAATAATCTAGGCTTAATATCTTGTTGAGTATATTGCTTCCAATCAATAACTACTTTCGTAGAAATTCCAGTTTCTTCATCAACCTTCTCTCTAATTGAAACGTTCTCTGTCAGATCGGCATATTCTAAATTACCATCAGTCTCGGCAATTACCGGGATATTATAAGAATCCCAATCAGCTAAATGATCTCCTTTTTTTATCTCGTCACCATCATCAAAATTAATGACTGAACCATAAGGTAATTTATAATTATGAAAAACCTCTCCTGTTTTCTTGTCAGTATTCTTAATTTCACAGTTTCTACTTACCACTACATATTTACCATCTTGTCTTTTAATAACAGATGAGGAATCAAACTTTAAAACACCTTCGTCAGTTGCAGAGATCGATGATTGCTCATTACCTCTTAAGGCAGCGCCTCCAATATGGAAAGTTCTCATGGTTAACTGAGTACCTGGCTCACCAATTGATTGGGCAGCTACTACGCCAACAGCCTCTCCAACACTAACTAAATTACCAGTAGAAAGGTCGCGACCATAGCATTTAGAGCAAATACCATATTTAGATTTACAAGATAATGCACTCCTAACTTCAGCAGTTCTAAGTTTGGAAAGACCAACTTTTTTAGCCATCTCTTCATCAACTAAATCTCCAGACTTAACTAAGACGTTACCACTTTTATCAACAATATCTTTGGAAACTATTCTTCCAAGAATTTGATCTTTAAGTGAAGCTACAACAGTTCTGTCATCTACAATCTCTTCTACAACAACACCAACTTCCGCGCCACAATCATCCTCCATGATAATACAATCCTGAGCAACATCAACCAGTCTCCTAGTTAAGTAACCAGAGTTTGCTGTCTTTAAAGCTGTATCTGCAAGACCCTTTCTAGCACCGTGGGCAGAAATAAAGTATTCCAACACATTTAAGCCTTCCTTAAAGTTAGAAGTGATAGGATTTTCAATAATTTCACCAGAAGGCTTTGCCATTAAACCCCTCATACCCGAAACCTGCTTAATTTGATTTTCAGAACCTCTAGCTCCAGAATCTGACATCATATAAATAGAGTTAGTAGTGATAGGATCAGAGACGTCCGAAAGACCTTTCATCATCTCATCAGAGATTGATTTAGTGCATTCTGTCCACTCATCAATTACCTTATTGTACCTTTCTCCATTAGTAATAAGACCTTCTCTATATTGCTTATAAAGCTTTTTAACACTTTCAAAAGATTTATTGACATAAGATTGTTTTGTCTCGGGAATAACCATGTCATTCTTACCAATAGAAATCCCAGACTTACCAGAATATTTAAAACCTATTGCCATTATTTTATCACAAAAAGTTACAGTCTCTTCTTGTCCAGCGTATCTATACACCTTATCAATAAGTTCCTTGATATCTTTTTGGGTCATTTTCTGATTTACTAAATCAAAATCATGATTCATTGATTCTGGCAACTGATTATATAAAAGAGCTCTACCACAAGTTGTATCAATAACTTTAAATTGTTTTATACCTCCTAAATCAGTATATAAACAACGATATTTTATTTTACTATGAATTGAGATCTTATCATCAAACAGCACGCGCTGCAACTCACTTTCATTCGCTACTAATACAGGGTCATTATTAACTTCATCACTATCTAGAGTTAAATAATACAGACCTAAAACAATATCTTGTGAAGGAACAATGATCGGCTTGCCGTTAGCGGGACTCAAGATATTGTTAGTTGCCATCATTAAAACTCTGGACTCCACCTGAGCTTCTATAGACAATGGAACATGAACAGCCATCTGATCTCCATCAAAATCAGCATTAAAAGCGGCACAGACCAAAGGGTTTAATTGAATTGCTTTACCTTCAATTAAAACTGGTTCAAAAGCCTGGATACCAAGTCTATGTAAAGTTGGAGCTCTATTTAATAAAATTGGATGACCTTTAATAACCTCCTCCAAGATGTCCCAAACTTCAGGTATCTCAGATTCAACCATTTTTTTAGATATTTTAATGGATGGAGATTTTCCATATAACTCTAATTTTGAATAGATAAAAGGTTTAAATAATTCTAGAGCCATTTTTTTTGGTAAACCGCACTGGTGCAGCTTTAACTCTGGACCAACCACAATTACACTCCTACCAGAATAATCAACTCTTTTACCTAATAAATTTTGTCTAAACCTACCCTGTTTACCTTTAAGCATGTCACTTAAGGATTTAAAAGGCCTTTTGCTTGCATTTTTTACAACAGTTCCACTTCTACCATTATCCAAAAGAGCGTCAACAGACTCTTGTAACATCCTCTTTTCATTTTTAATAATAATATCAGGGGCTCCAAGATCTAATAATCTTTTTAAACGATTATTTCTATTAATAACCCTACGATATAATTCATTAAGATCGGAAGCTGCAAACCTGCCACCATCAAGCATAACCAAAGGTCTAATATCGGGAGGAATAACTGGAAGAACCGTCATTACCATCCAATTTGGCTCATTATCAGATTCTACAAAATTATTAACTAACTTCAATCTCTTTACAACCTTCTCTCTCTTTAATTCTGAAGTAATGGTATCTAACTCTTCTCTTAATTCTGATTGAATTTTTACTAAATCAAGTCTTTTTAATAATTTTTGAATAGCTTCGGCACCCATATCGGCTTCAAAACTACCATAACCATATTCATCTTGAAACTCTTCATACTCCTTATCAGTAAGTATTTGACCTTCAGATAAGGGAGACATGAGTGGGTCAATTACTACATAACTTTCAAAATATATTACCTTTTCTATGTTTTTTAAACTTTGCCCAAGTAAAGTACTAATTCTTGATGGTAAAGATTTTAAAAACCAGATATGAGCTACTGGACTTGCAAGCTCGATATGACCCATCCTTTCTCTTCTAACTTTTGAAGAAGTAACCTCAACACCACATTTTTCACAGACAATACCCTTGTATTTTACCCTCTTATACTTACCACATAAACATTCATAATCCTTAATAGGGCCAAATATTCTAGCACAAAACAAACCATCTCTTTCTGGTTTAAAAGTTCTATAATTAACAGTTTCCGGCTTTTTTACTTCACCATAAGACCAAGACCTTATCTTATCAGGATCGGCAATAGATATTTTTATGGCATTAAAATTTAAATTATCAGTCTTTTGGTTTGATAATCTTAATAAACCGTCTGACGATATACCTTCAAGAGATGACATATAAAAATTATATATTTATTTAATATTAACTGAACAACACAAACTAATCAACAAGCTCGATATTTAAGCCAAGTGAGCGAACCTCTTTAATCATTACGTTAAATGATTCAGGTATGCCGCAAGTAAAATTCTGGTTATCATGTATTATAGATTCATAGATTTTAATTCTACCAACAACATCATCAGACTTCACTGTTAACATTTCTTGCAATGTGTAAGCAACGCCGTAAGCCTGTAGAGCCCAACATTCCATTTCACCAAATCTTTGACCACCAAAGTGAGATTTACCACCAAGAGGCTGCTGAGTAATTAAACTATATGGCCCTATAGAACGAGCATGAATTTTACTATCCACCAAATGATGTAACTTCAAGATGTACATGTAACCAACCGTTACCTTTCTATCGAATTTTTCACCACTTATTCCATCAATCAACATAACTTGGCCATCTTCATTATTACCAGATAATGTTAGTAAGTCATTTATTACCACCTCATTCATTCCGTCAAATGAGCCAGTAGCAAATGGGACTCCATTCCTAAGTTTTGAAGCAAATGCCAGTATTTCCTCATCATTCATCAGACTGATCAACGAGAGCTCTTCACTAGAGCTGTATATTTTTCCTAATTGTGATTTTAAATCCACAATAGAAGCACTATTTTTACGATACAAATCCAATGTATCAGCAATCTTTCTTCCTAAAGAAACTGAAGCAAGACCTAAGTGAGATTCAATAATCTGACCTATATTCATACGAGAAGGAACGCCAAGGGGATTTAAAATGATATCAACAGATTCTCCATTTTCATCGTAAGGCATGTCCTCTACAGGAACTATCTTAGACACCACACCTTTATTACCATGCCTTCCAGACATTTTGTCACCAGCCTGTAAAACAGACTTAGATGCTACATATACCTTAACAATTTTTAACACACCTTGTTTTAAATCATCACCAGATTTAATACGAGTAATATTATCTTCATATTTTTTTTCAAAACTTAAAGATTGGTCTTTATAGGATTTAATAATATTAGAGACCTTCTCCATAGCTTCAGCATTATCAACAGAAACTTTTGACAACTCTTCTAAAGAGAAATCTTCCAGTATTTTATAATCTAATTTTAAGCCCTTCTTCTTCTTACCAACATTATTCACAAGGAGTTGGCCAAGTAAAGTTGATTTAAGCTTATTACTTACAGAATCCTTCAAAAAAGATAAATTAGAGTCTCTATCTCTAGTAGCTTTTTGTGTAGCTTGACTTTCTATGTATAAAGACCTCTCATCCTTATCCAAACCCTTCCTAGACAAAACCTTAACATCAACGACAACCCCGTCCATACCAATAGGAGCGTAAAGAGATGAGTCTTTCACGTCAGATGACTTTTCTCCGAATATAACTTTTAATAATTTCTCCTCTGGAGTCATTGGAGACTCGCTTTTTGGAGTTGTTTTTCCAACAATTAAATCTCCAGCCTTTATTTTTGCGCCTATATGTATAACACCCTCTTCGTCAAGCTTACTTAAATATTCTTCACTAATATTTGGTATATCTCTTGTAATGTCCTCAGGACCAAGTCGTGTATCCCTTGCAACCATTTCTAACTCTTCAATATGAACAGAAGTAAAGGTATCATCCTGTAACAATCTTTCAGAAACAATAATTGAATCTTCAAAATTATAGCCATTCCAAGACATAAATGCCACCCTAATATTTTTACCAAGTGCCAATTCTCCATTCTCAATAGAGTGACCATCGGACATCACCTGACCAGTCTTTACCTTATCTGCGACAGATACTACAGGTTTTTGATTAATACAAGTATTTTGGTTAGTTCTTGAATATTTAATTAAGTCATAAGTTTTTATCTGACCTAACGAATCTTCACTGTCAGATTCAACAATAATTTTGTTAGCATCAACATATTTAACAACTCCATCAAAATCACTTTTTACAATAACTCCAGAATCTTGAGCAATAATAGCTTCTGTTCCGGTGCCAACCAATGGCGCACTACTCTTAAGAAGCGGTAAAGCTTGACGCTGCATATTAGAGCCCATTAAAGCCCTGTTAGCATCATCATTTTCTAAGAAAGGGATTAATGTTGTAGCAATCGAAATTAACTGTCTTGTTGAAACGTCAATTAAATCAATTTCTGAAGATTTTAAGGTAATATATTCATTATTTCTTCTACAAACAACAATGTCTTCAGAAACAGTCATGTCATCAGCAACTTTAATATTCGATTGGGCAATATTTTTGTCCATCTCTTCTATAGCCGACAAAAACACAACCTCGTCACTTAATTTATTATTAACAACTTTTCTATAAGGAGTTTCAATAAAGCCATAATTATTAATTTTTGCGTATGTAGCTAGTGAATTAATTAGACCGATATTTGGACCCTCTGGAGTTTCGATAGGACAAATTCTTCCATAATGAGTTGGATGAACATCTCTAACCTCAAATCCAGCTCTGTCTCTAACCAATCCACCGGGGCCTAAAGAAGATAATCTTCTTTTGTGAGTCACTTCAGATAAAGGATTGGTCTGATCCATGAATTGAGATAACTGAGACATAGCAAAGAAATCTTTTACAGAAGAAGATAGAGGTTTTGAATTTATTAAAGTTTGTGGCATTATAGAATCAGGATCAGAGGAATGCATTTTTTCCAAAATATATTTCTCAATTTTAGAAATACCTATTCTTAATTGATTCTCCACCAATTCACCAACAGCTCTAACTCTTCTATTAGCTAGATTGTCGATATCATCAGTCGGCAAATCATTATATTTAATTTGACTGATAATTTCTATTGTTTTAATAAGATCTTCCTTGGTTAGGTGTAGAGTATTTTCATCAATATTCGTTCCTAATCTATGGTTTATTTTCATTCTACCAACATCAGATAAGTTATACTTTCCAACATTAAAAAATAATGAATTTAAAAAATTTGATGCAACCTCAACAGAAGCAAGAGACTCACCAAGTCTAATAGACCTGTAGATATCAAGTAGAGCATCTTTGGTAGTTTTGTTTTTATCAATAACTAAAGTATTGTAAATATATGAGCCAATTTTTGATTTAGAAGGGTGAACTACATCTACATTATCAAAATTTAAATTACGTAAAGCTTCCAAACCCTCTACAGTCAACATACTACCAGACTCTAAAAGAATTTCACCAGTATCAGAATCTAATAAATCATCCACAATCACATGACCAAATACAGATTCGTCTGATAAAATATAATTTTTAAACCCAGATTCTTGTAGTTTAGTTAGTAATCTTTGGTTAATTTTTTGACCCTTCTTTATTGCAATATTACCAGAATTAGAATCTATTATATCGAAAGCAGCCTTTCTATCTAAAAATAACTCAGGAGAAAATTCAGAGACCCAGCCAATCTTTTTATCAAAGTGAATTTTGAATTTATTATAGAATGTTGTTATTATGTCTTTAGAAGATAAATCTAGAGCTTTCAATAAAGAAGTAGCTAACATCTTTCTCTTCTTATCGATTCTAAAATGCAGTATATCTTTACTATCTATCTCAAAATCTAACCAAGATCCGAGATTTGGAACAATTTTAGCGGTATAAATTTTTGAACCAAAAACATTACCGGCGCTTTCGCTTCCAAAAAATACACCTGGAGACCTTTTCATTTGAGAAACGACAACTCTCTCAGATCCGTTAATTATAAAACTACCACTAATAGTCATTAATGGTAGTTCACACAAATATACTTCCTGCTCTTTAATAGATAATATCTCCTTATTTTGAGGATCATCACTATTAACATCCCATAATATTAGTCTTAATTTAGCTTTTAGAGAAGATGCGTAAGTTCTGCTAGAAGAAATACATTCACTGGGGCTATATAGCGGATCAGATAATGAATATTCAACAAATTCCAAAGTTACTCTACCAGCAGAATCAGTAATAGGAAAAAAAGAACGAAATACCGACTCAATACCAGTATAAGAATCAGAATCTGACTCACTACTGAGAAGGTTGCTGTAGGAGTCTTTCTGTAAAGATATCAGATAAGGAACTTCCTGCTCTTTTATATTACCGGTTAACTTTTTTCTTGAAGATAATTTATCAAAATAACGAACTTGATTCACCTCTAGTCTTTAAATTAAATTATTATATATACTTTGACATAAATATCTTATATCAAAGAAAAATTAGATTACTAATGTAGGTTATGCAATTTCAATCTTACCTCCAGCAGCCTCTATCTTCTTTTTAATTTCTTCAGCTTCATCCTTAGAAATACCCTTCTTTAATTCACTAGGGATAGCTTCAACTAAATCCTTAGCTTCTTTTAGACCAAGAGCAGTGATAGCCCTCACTTCCTTAATGATATTAATTTTCTTGTCACCAAAATCAGTAAGCTTAACATCAAAAGAGGATTTTACTTCAGCAGCATCAGCGGCAGGAGCAGCGGCAACAGGAGCAGCAGCAGCAGCACTAACACCCCATTTTTCTTCTAGTATTTTACTTAGTTCAGAAATTTGAATAACAGTTAAAGCAGATAACTTGTCACAAATTTCATTTAATTCTAAATTAGTAGTCATAATAATAAATAAATAAATTGTTAATTCCAAATACCATTTTAACTTATTACTCAAACTATAATTTAAGTAATAAGTTAAAATGGTATCACCATAAATATTTCTACCGTTAACGGAGATAATATAGTACCAAATATTAGTAAAACTAATATTAAAAATAAAAGCTATTCTTTATCCTTAGCGTAAGCATCTAATAAAGCTAAACTTTTAGTCATAGGAGCTTTAATAGTTCCAATAAATTTAGATTGTGCAGAGTTGATAATACCAATAAAAGCAGCTCTTAATTCTTCCATAGACTTTAACTTGGATAATTTTTTAATATCCTCATTATTAATTAGGTCTTTATCATAATACCCAGCAGTAAACTTTAAATTGTCATTATCAGAACAAGCCTTCGAGACTATTTTTGCTAATGAAACAATATCATCGCCATATATCATCACAGTAGGTCCTGAAAGATAAGGGTTTAAAACCTCTAGATCAGTATCTTTAACTGCAATTTTTATTAAAGTATTCTTAGCAACCCTGAGTAACAAACCTTTGCTACGAAGATTGTTACGAAAGTCTGTAAAATCAGCATTATTAACACCCCTATAATCAATAAGAATAAATGAGTTCTTACCATGGAACTCATTTTTTATCAACGATACTAACTCAACCTTTTCTTCTCTATTCATTATCTTGTTAAATTTAAAGAATTTACATCAACTTCAAAAGATCTACCCATAGTAGAATTTATAAATAATTTCTTAATAAATCTTCCTTTGGAAGTTTCTGGTTTTAAATCCAAAATGGACTTTAAGATTGTATTAATGTTTTCCACAAGAGACTCTCTTGAAAAATCAACCTTACCAACTAAGCAGTGGATTATGCCAGACTTGTCATTTTTAAAATTAATTTTACCCTTCAAGCTGTCCGTAATAGCTTTCTCTAAATTATCCGTTACGGTACCATTTTTAGCATTTGGCATTAAACCTCTAGGACCAAGCTTTCTTGCAGCCTTACTAACCTTTGGCATATATTCTGGAGTAGTAATACAAATATCAAAACTATCAAAACCACTAATAATTTTTTCAATCATATCGTCACCTCCAGCATAAGTTGCCCCAAATTCAATAGCTTTTTTCTGAGAGTCTGCGTCAGAAGTAAGTACTAAAATTTTGTAACTTTTTCCTGAGCCATTAGGTAACATTACAGAACCTTTTACCATTTGACTAGATTGCCTGGAATCAATTCCCAAAAGCACTGCAATATCAACGGACTCGTTGAACTTTTTTTTCTTTTCAGAGGTAAATTTTAGCAAGCTATCAATCGCTACATCTAAATTACTTATTTCTAAATTATTATTTTTCATCGAGTTTAAATTATTCAATAACTTCTAAGCCCATAGAAATGGCAGACCCAGCAACCATACTCATACAAGCATCTAAATTGTAAGCATTAGTATCGGGCATTTTTTTTTCAGCAATCTTTTTGATTTGCTGCTTACTGATTTTGCCAGCACTTTCTTTACCTGGAGCTCCAGAACCTTTTTTTAAATCAATGGCCTGCTTTATTAAATAAGACATAGGAGGTAGCTTATATTTATAAGAAAATGACCTATCCTTATATGCTGTAATTGTCACAGTTACAGGAGTTCCTACTGGAAAGTCAATCTTTTCAGCGTTAAATTTCTTACAGAATTCAGCTATATTTAAACCTTTCTGACCAAGTGCTGGACCTATAGGTGGAGCAGGATTTGCCTTACCGACCGGAACTTGTAACTTTATAAAACCTGTTATTTCTTTTTCACTCATATTATTTTACTTAAAACCTGATAAAAATAAAGTAATAAATTAAACTTTGCAAGTAGTTTAATTTATTTTCTTAATTTGATCATAATGCAACTCAACAGAAGTAGATCTACCAAAGATAGAAATGGATATTTTAATCCTCTGCTTTTCGTCATCAAACTCCTCAACAGCTCCAGAAAATGAATCAAACGGACCGTCAATTACATTTATCATTTCGCCAATTTCAAAAATCTTGTCTTGATCAACTCCTGTAATCTTTTCATTACTTATCATGCCAAAAATATCTTCCATTTTTGATTTTGATACTGATGTAGGGTTAGTTCCTCCCAAAAAAGAAGATACTTTTGGGATTGACAAAAGGTTACTCTTTGTATCCAGATTAAGATCGAATTTTACAAAGACATAACCAGAAAATAATTTCTCTTGCTCTTCTACTTTTTTACCTTTTTTTACCTTCGAAACTTTTCTAGAAGGTACCAAGACTTCATCAATAGAAATTTTACCCTGATCTAGTAAAGACTCCATCAATTTAGATATCTTACTTTCTTGACCAGATACAACTTTTAATATATACCAGTTACTCTCCATAATTTATAGTTAAAAACCAAATATCAATTTAATAATTTTAGATATTACAAAATCTGCACAAATTATAACAATGGCAGTAATAAATATAGCAATTAATATAGCAATCACCGCAGATTGAGTCTCCTTATTAGAAGGGGTAGTAACGGTTTTTATCTCTTTAAAAGCTTCTCTAATAAACGAAATCATGACATTCAAAAAGGGCAGGAGCGAGAGGAGTCGAACCCCCAACCAACGGTTTTGGAGACCGCTACTCTACCAATTGAGCTACGCTCCTAAAATTAAAATTACTTTATCACCTTTGATACAACACCAGCACCTACTGTTCTACCACCTTCTCTGATAGCAAAACGAAGACCCTCTTCCATAGCAATTGGTGCAATTAGCTCTACTGTTATTTTAACATTATCACCAG
>CAJQHK010000020.1 GCA_905478165.1 uncultured Rickettsiales bacterium
TGAAACAAAACAAAGGTTGGATATTTTGCGTTATCAGAAACGCATGGTTCTTTATCTTTTAAATTCTCATCACTTTCATAATATGATTTATAAGCTTCGGCAAGATCTTTTTTTATTTGTGTAACTTTTGGATTTATATCGATATGATAAGGCCATATTAATTGAAAGTGTGCATTGTCACGATTTTTTTCCTCTAATTCTGTTAATTGTTCTATTAGGGCGGGAGTATTTAGAAGTCCTGTGCAACCATGAAGATGAAGAGTTCTAAGTCCTTCTGGTAGCTTTGGTGGTTCTTTCAGTCCTGTGCAACCAGAAAGATTAAGATCTTCAAGTCCTGCGCAACCAGAAAGATCAAGTATCGTAGTACCTTCTGGCACGTGCGATCCTGCCAAAGAAGTTATATTTATATCAATGGGTCGAAATGTTGACATGAAATTTAATATTGAAATTTGTTATATTTTGGCAGTGTCCAAAACTACGTGTCAAATCCGTTCCTAGGCTAAATCCAATTTTAGCCTACCTGTAAAAAATACATCCAACTGTCCAATTATCAAACTCCCTTTGATTTTTTAATAGAACAGTATAAAATAATGCCAAAAGTTTTTTATAAAAATACGCTCCACTATTCAAAGGGACTAAACAGTTAAATAGATAAACTTCTCAAGTGCAGTTTGACTAGTAAAAGAGCCTTTAGTTTTAGTAACTTTCCTAATCTGCCTATGAAGACCTTCAACGGCATCAGTAGCATAAATCATCTTCCTAATTTCTGCTGGATATTTGAAATATCCTGATAAATTATGCCAATTATTATTCCAAGATTTTAAAACTATTGGATATTTCTTGCCCCATTTTTCTTCAAGATCTAGAAGCTTTTCCTCAGCAAACTCCTTACTATTAGCCCTATAAACCTCTTTCAAATCAGTCATAAACTCTTTTTGATTCTTACTAGCTACATATTTTAAAGAATTTCTTATTTGATGAATAATACAAAGCTGAATCTCAGTTTTTGGAAGTATTGAGTTTATTGCGTCTGGGAATCCCTTTAGTCGTAAGGGCATGTTAAACCCGCCCTATCATTTTTTCTAATCCAACTCAATATTCCAAGGTAGCAGCTCCGCCATATCCTTAATCTCACACCCCTGAATAACATCAAAGACCTTGGTCAAGTATTTCTGTGGATTAATATCATTAATTTTACAAGTCTCAGTAATAGTATGAATATTATCTGCAGTCTCCCCACCTTTACCAGATCCCGAAAAAAGATAACTCTTCCTTCCAGGGGCGATAGGTCTTATGGAATTTTCAGCAGCATTATTGTTGATTTCTATTTTCCCATCATCCAAGAATCTCCGTTGAGCCTCTTCATTATTCAAGGCGTAAGATATTGCTTTTGCTACAGCGACCTTTGTCGGTAACTTATTTTTTTAATATGGTTACTACGCCAGACATATAATATAGTTGACGATACATTATGCTTCTTAGCTGCCTTGGGAATAGAGGCGTTTGGTGATAATATTTCGCCTAAGATTTGGGATTTTAGTTTTGTGGGTATTCTTTTGGCTTGAGGAGTTGGTTTTGTCATATTGCTCATATTTTGATTTAATTAAAAATATGAGTTTAGGGTGAGTAGTTGGGATTGATAGGGCGCCTTTATTAGACGCTTACTTTAACAATGAAATCAGCTATTTTTCAATAAATCTCATATGATAAATATGGTAATCTCACTATAATTTTCAAAGAAACTTCTGATGTTTAATAAATTAGTATTCAAGCCATGTCAAACAGAAAGAATGGCAAAACTAATAAGTAATGATAATATAGAATTGATTGTTGTTGAAAACATAAAAAAATTATATATAGTAAGTGATCATGCCAACCTTACAAGAAAATTTTAACTCTTAATAAATGTTAAATAATCATCAAAAACAACTCTATTTAAGGAATGTAGTTATGCCAGAGATAGAAGAAAAAGGCCAGAAGAAAATACTAAAATCTAAAGTTTTAGTTATTGGAGCTGGAGGACTTGGATCCTCTGCTATTTATTACTTGGCCGCTGCCGGTGTTGGTAATATTGGGATTGTCGATGATGATAGGGTGGAATTATCTAACTTACAGAGGCAAATAATTCATAATTTTTCCGATCTTAATAAGTTAAAATGTCAAAGCGCTAAGGAGAAGGTTAATTTGTTAAACCCAAACCTTCAAATTGATATTTACCCGACTAGGGTTGATGAAAATAATCTTAAAGATTTAGTTCGAAGGTATGATTTTATTTTAGATTGTACTGATAATTTTTCAACTAGATTCATTATCAATAGGGTTTGTTTTTTAGAAAAAAAACCCCTTATCTTTTCTGCTGTTAAGCAATTTTTTTGTCACATATCAGTCTTTAAAGCTTATTTGGACAACAATCCTTGTTACAATTGTTTTAATAGCAATACTTACGACTCATCTTTTTCTTTACCACTTAGAGAGAAAGGTATTTTGGGTTCTGTAGCTGGGACTGGTGGCGCAATGCAGGCAACTGAGGCCATTAAAGAAATTTTGAATATTGGTTATAGTTTGGTTGGTAAAATGATGATTTTTGATTTTTTACAAAGCAAATCTAAGATTATAAATTTAAAGAAGAATAATAATTGCAAAATCTGTTCATAAATACTTAATTAATGGAAAATAAAAAATACAATCTTCTATCCTTATTGTGCTATTTAAAGAGTTACAAAAAATCTATTTTTGTTGTTTTTATCACCCTTATAATTACTTCTGCCTCAGTTTTATTACTTGGAAAAATTATTAAGCATTTTATTGACCTTGGATTTTCTGCCGAGAATTCAGGCAGCTTAATTAAAATATCAATTATTTCATTATTTATTATAATTTGTTTGGCAATAGCTGGATATTTTCGTTCTTTTTTAATTAATTCCGTAGCTCATAAGATAATTTTTACCATCAGAAATCAAATTTATTCTCACATCATTAATATTTCTCCAGATTTTTTTGAGAATAATAAGGTTGGCGATATAATTTCTCGAATGACCAATGATGTTAATTTACTATATAATATAATTAGTAATGTGGTATCTTTTTTTATCAGAAATGTAATAGTCTTCCTGGGTGCTTTAATATTCTTATTTACCATTGATTACGAGTTAACGTTGGTTATTTTTCTACTTATCATCACCTCTCTTTTTCCAATTTTATTTTTAACAAAAAAAATTAAAATTTTTGCTGATATCGAAGCTAAGGACTTGTCAATCTGCACTTCTCACATCGAAGAGACCACTAATTTTATTAAAGTAATTCAATCCTCTTTGGGTCAGAACAAAGAGATTGATAATTTTAATAAAAAAATGGAAAAAACTTTACACTCTTCGATTAAAAGAATAAAAATTCGTTCTTTCTTGATATCACTGATTATTGTTTTTGCCTTTGGCACAATAATTTTAATATTGTCTCTTGGCTCTTTTAATGTAGTTTCTGGTAAAATGAGTCCTGGAGAACTTTCTTCTTTTATATTCTACGCCATGCTGGTTGCAACTTCGGCAGCTGGAATTTCAAGGGTTTTGGGTCAATTGAGTGTAGCCTCCATTGCTTGTAATCGGTTATTTGAAATTTTAGATCTAAAATCAACAATAATTGATTCAAAAAATCCCACAAAATTAACAAAAACTAAAAAAACTAATATTAAGTTTGATAATGTTAGTTTTTATTATCCAAAGAATCCTGATAAATTAATTTTAAATAATTTTAATCTTGAAATTAATCATGGTCAAAAAATTGCCATTATTGGCAAAAGTGGTATTGGTAAAAGTTCAATTTTTGAAATTTTATTAAGGTTTTATAATATATCCAATGGAAAAATTACTATTAATGGACAGGATATTGCAGAAATTTCCTTATCAGACTTAAGATCTTTATTTTCTTATATTCCTCAGGATCCAGTTATATTTTCTGGAACTATTTGGGATAATATTTCTTATGGCAGTGATAATGTCAGCAAGGAAGATGCTGAAAGATTTTTAAAAAATGAAGCCTTTAACTTTATTGATAATTTTACAGATGGCTTAGATCACTTTGTTGGGGAGAAGGGGGCTATGCTTTCTGGCGGTGAGAGACAGAGAATCTCCATAGTTAGAGCTTTATTAAAAAATGCACCAATTTTATTAATGGATGAGTTTACTTCGGCGTTAGATAAAAAAAATGACCAATTAATTTGTGATTTATTAAAAAAAGTTGCCAAGGATAAAATTCTTATTAGTATTACACATAAGAAGGTAAATGAATCTGAATATAACAAGATTATAAAATTATGATTAAATGCACCAGAAGAATAGAATTTGACGCGGCTCACAGAATTTTAAAACATGAAAGTAAGTGTAAAATGCTCCATGGTCATCGTTATGCTTTAGAAGTTACCTTCGTATCTAAAGAGTTAGATAATCTAGGAAGAGTAGTTGATTTCGGTATTATTAAAGATATTTTGGGGGCTTGGATTGATAAAAATTGGGATCATAATACGGTACTAAGTAAGGATGATAATGAGTTAGGTAGTAATATTGCAAAGATTACGGATCAAGAGATTTATTATTTAGATTGCAATCCAACGGCTGAAAATATGGCAAAATATTTGTTTAACATTGTTTGTCCAAAATTATTTCATGATTATGATATTTTAATTGACCAGATAAAGCTATATGAAACCCCAAATTGCTCAGTAAAAATTACATCAGACAGTATTAAAGAATAATGAAAATTGACTTCCTGTTCTCAGCAGAATTAAAAAAACTTTTTCAAATCTACAACAAGAATAAAGAAGATAATATCCGAATTGTTGGTGGCGCAGTAAGAAATTCTTTTTTAAAAAAAGACATCTCCGACATTGATTTAGCAACAAAGTTTAGAATTTCTGACTCAATTAAAATTCTTAAAGAAAATAATATTAAATTTATTCCAACGGGTATTAAGCACGGCACAATTACTGCTATTATTAATAAAAAGACATTTGAAATCACAACTCTAAGATCAGATAAAAATTGTGATGGTCGCTTTGCTGATGTAGAGTTCGTAACTTCCTATATTGAAGATGCTAAAAGAAGAGATTTTACCATAAATGCCTTATTTTTAGATGAAAAGGGGCAAATTTTTGATTATTTTAATGGAATTTCTGACCTTAGTAGAGGTTTAATTAAATTTATTAATGAGCCGGAAATTAGAATTAGAGAAGATTATCTTAGAATTTTAAGGTTTTTTCGCTTCTTTTCTCACTATGGTAAAAAATTAGATTTTAAAAGTCTAAAAGAGTCAATTAAAGCTAATAAAAATCTAAAAGATCTTTCAGCAGATCGGGTAAGAAATGAATTTCTGAAGATAATTTTAGCAAAAAATAATCAAAATTTATTAAAAACATTAAATATCTTTAATAAATTTAATTTTAGTAACGTCTTATTCAACGCTAAATTAGATATACAAAATTATCAAAATTTACTGACTTTAGAGGATAAGTTGAATATTGTTTTTGATATTAAAATTAAATTTTTTATTCTATTAAATCAGTTTTCTAATTTAGAGCAGGTCTGCAATAATTTAAATTTCTCTAAAAAGGATAAAAATTATATTCTAGAACTCCAAAAATACCAAATTGTAAATTTTTCTATCTCAAAAATAGCTCTTATTAAGTTACTTTACAAATTCGATAAAATTTTAATTACAGATTTTTTAAAAATTAACCTAATTTATCAAAATTTACCAGATATTAGTCAGTTCAATAAATTAAAATTAAGAACTTTGGAGCAAGATTTGCCAAAATTTATTTTAAATGGTAATGATTTACTAAAAATTGAAGTAAAACCTAAAGAGATTGGTCGAGGATTACAAAAATTACAAGAAATCTGGATAGAAAGTGAATTTAAAATTAATAAAAATGACTTATTAAAAGAAATTTTATGGCGGAATCCACCTCGGGATCCCTGATTACTTTTATATATGGATTTAAGATAAGTAATTTGAAAAACAATCCAATCCTGAAATAATCTTAATTTTTTTAAATAATAACAATGAAAAATTACCTTTATAAGTTAAAATCAAGTAAATTCTTATAAAAAACGATCAAACATCAATGAACTCAATAATTGCTATATTAGGAGATCAGTTAAATTATAATATATCCTCCTTAAAAAATTACGATAAAGCAAAAGATATAATTTTAATGTGCGAGGTGTTTGAAGAATGTAGCACCCCAAAGCACCACAAAAAGAAAATTGCCTTCACATTGTCCTCTATGCGCCACTTTGCTGATGAGTTAAAAAAATCGGGATTTAATATTTTATATGTAAAAATTGATGATCAAGAAAATACCAACTCTTTTAAATCTGAGATATTACGATGCTGCAAGAAGTATAGTATTAGTAAGGTAACGGTAACTCATCCTGGAGAATATAGGGTTTTGCAAAGTTTAAATTCCTTAACAAAAGAAGGTATTAATTTACATATTATTGAAGATGATAGGTTTTTATGCTCAATAGGTGAATTTCGAGATTTTGCTAAAGGCAAAAAATCTCTTTTGATGGAATCATTTTATCGCCAAATGCGAATCAAATATGATATTTTGATGGATGGCAAGAAGCCAATCGG
Organism: uncultured Rickettsiales bacterium; assembly: GCA_905478165.1. Taxonomy (GTDB): domain Bacteria; phylum Pseudomonadota; class Alphaproteobacteria; order Rickettsiales; family UBA1997; genus CAJQHK01. The sequence goes on from CAJQHK010000020.1 coordinate 6,631, forward strand.
AGGAAGGTGGAACTACGACTCAGACAATAGAAAGCCACCAATAAAGGGTTTAAAAATTCCCAATTATTATCAAAATCAACCAGATGAAATAACCAAAACAGTTATGGCTTTAGTAAATGACAAATTCTCTAATCATTTTGGAGATATGGAGCCATTTTATTTTGCTGTTAATAGAAATCAGGCAATATCTGCTCTTAAAAAATTTATTAATGAAAGATTAGAAAGTTTTGGTACTTATCAAGATGCAATGATTGAAGGTGAGGATTTTATGTTTCACTCTCATATTGGTTTTTATTTAAATAATGGCTTATTAGAGCCATTAGAAGTAATTAAATTAGCAGAAGAAGAATATAAGAACGGTAAGATAAATATTAATTCAGTCGAAGGCTTTATACGGCAAATTTTGGGGTGGAGAGAATATGTTAGAGGAATTTATTGGCTCAAGATGCCAGAATATAAAGAATTAAATTTCTTGAACGCGCAAAATAAATTGCCAGAATTTTACTGGAATGGTGATACTAAAATGAATTGCATCAAAGAGTGTGTTAGAAGTACTAAGGAAAATTCTTATGCTCATCATATTCAAAGGTTGATGGTTTTAGGAAATTTTGCTTTAATTGCTGCTCTTGATCCGCATGAAGTTAATGAGTGGTATTTAATTGTATATGCCGACGCTTATGAATGGGTAGAATTACCAAATGTATCAGGAATGGTATTATTTGCTGATGGCGGAGTTTTGGCAACTAAGCCTTATGCGGCAAGTGGTTCTTATATTAACAAAATGTCAAATTATTGTAAAAAATGCTCTTACAAAGTAAAAGAAAAAAACGGTGAAGAGGCTTGTCCATTTAATTATCTTTATTGGAACTTTTTATTAAAAAATAGATCAGTTTTAAGTAAAAATCACAGAATGGCAATGATTTACCGAGTTTTAGAAAAATTTGATAAAAAAAAGATAGAACATATTAAGAATGATTCACAAAAGTTTTTAAATCAAATTTATGATAAATGATGAAAATTTAGCTAAATTTAACTTGTCCACAACCTCTTGCATTAAATTAACAATAATCATAAAAGACCGCTGTTGCTAAGCTTCAAGCTCTATAAATTAAATGTTAAGGATTAAGGTCGTGGTGGTTTGTAATGTGTAAACTGGTGCTGTCAGGGGGACTTGAACCCCCGACCTCTTCATTACCAATGAAGTGCTCTACCGCTGAGCTATGACAGCTAGTTATTATAATAATAAATAAAGTTTACTAGATCTCTCAAGAGTCGCACCTCATCACCAAAATGATTTAAATGAGATAAGGATTGATTGCGAATTAATTCTATTTGCTGTTTGGCATTTTCTAAACCAATGTTTTCAACAATACTTGCGGGATCATAGTGTTTTTGGCTATTAGATATATGATCCAATATATCGTCTTTTATCTGAAATAGCAAGCCAAGATCTTTGGCGTAAAGTAGTAAATATTTTTTTTGAATATTAGGCGTGTTACTTAATATTGCAGCAGCTTCTACTGACGATAAAAATAATTTTCCAGTTTTTAATAAGTGAATTTTTGCGATATCTCCAGAATTAGACTTACTCGTTGCTTTTAAATCAAGCATTTGCCCTCCAGCCATACCCTGAAAGCCAATATTTTTAGCAATCATATTGATTATTTTTAATTTAATATATGGGTTGGTGTGCCCTTCAATATTTGATAATATTTCAAATGCAAATGTTAGTAATGAATCTCCTGCCAAGATTGCAATTGATTCATTATATTTTTTATGACAACTTAATTGTTTGCGACGATAATCATCATCATCCATTGCTGGTAAATCGTCATGTATTAAGGAGTAAGTGTGTATTAGTTCAATTGCCGTGGCAACATCAATTATATATTGGTTTTTTGTACCAAAAATTTCTGATATAATTATTGTTAAAAAGGGTCTAATATTTTTTCCCTGAACCAGAGAGCTGTATCTCATCGCCTCCACTAAGGTTGGGGCGTAAGTTTTTTCATTAATCCTTAATAGTTTATCTATTCTAGCATGAATTACATCACTTACTTCCTTGAGGGCACCCTCTAATTTTAACTCTAACATTTATTTTTTTTGCGTTGATACTACAACTAATGCTGACTTAATTAATCTATCAGATATTTTATATCCAGCCTGAACAACTTGTTTTACTACGTTCTCTTCTCCATCATCATCAACCCTAGAAATTGCCTCATGAAAGTTGTGATCAAATTTTTGATTTAAAGGATAAATCCTACTAATTTGATATTTTTCAAGAGTCTTTAGTAATTCTTTTTTTGTCATGATTATGGCATCAGCAAAATTTTGAACTTTGTCATTCTTAGATATTTCTTCTTTCGGCATATTACCTTCTGCTAAAAAGAGCTGCTCAGCAACTATAGTTATGTCAGAAGCAAAGCTTGATATTGCATATTTGTGAGATTTGTCAATTTCTCCCTTATGTCTTTTTCTTAAATTCTCAATATCAGCAGCTTTAATTAATAATTTCCTATTTAAATCTTCAATAACAAGCTCTAGATCTGCATTTTTTTTATTTACAATTTCTAAATCATCTATTTTTTCTTGTTTTATGTCAATATTATCTATCTCTTCCGTCTCCTCTGTTTTATTGGTTTCTAGATCCTCTACAGTGTTTTGTAAATCTTCTTGTTGCATTTTTTTAATAATTAAATTGTAAATAAATTAATCTTATTGTAAGATATATAACATAGTTAATTTAATATTAAAATAAAATATGTCAAATTTAGTGCCAATAGTTATCGAACAAACTTCAAGAGGGGAGAGGTCTTTCGATATTTATTCTAGACTCTTAAAAGAAAGAATCATATTTCTTAGTGGTCAGGTAGAAGATAATATTTCAACTTTAATAGTTTCGCAATTATTATTCTTAGAATCGGAAAATCCAGAAAAAGATATTCATTTATATATTAATTCTCCTGGTGGTGTCGTTACCTCTGGTTTGGCAATTTATGATACTATGCAATATATCAAACCTGACGTCACTACTCTTTGCATGGGCCAAGCTGCATCCATGGGATCTCTTTTGTTGATGGCTGGAGCTAAGGGTAAGAGATATTGTTTACCAAATTCTAGGGTTATGATTCACCAACCATCTGGCGGCTTTAGAGGTCAGGCGACCGATATTGAAATTCACGCTAAAGAAACTATGTCTTTAAAAAGAAGATTAAATGATATTTATACTCAACATACTGGTCAAAAACTTGCTGTTGTTGAAAAGGCAATGGAGAGAGATAATTTTATGTCTCCAGAGGATGCTTTAAAATTTGGTCTTATTGATGTTATTACTTCTAAAAGAAAATAAGCGCCCTACATTCGTTAAGTTAAATTTCCTTAAATATGGTAAAAGATAAAAATAATAATGATCAGGATTTAAGCTGTTCATTTTGTGGTAAAAGTCAAAAAAATGTTGTTAAATTAATTGCCGGTCCAACTGTTTTTATTTGTGATGAATGTGTCTCTTTATGCAATGAGATTGTTCAAGAAAATAGCAAAAAACTTTACTCCCAAAAATCTGGAAAAAAGATTTTACCAAAGGATATAATTAAAATTTTAGATGATTATATTATTGGTCAAGATCTTGCGAAAAAAGTTTTATCCGTCGCTGTTTACAATCATTACAAAAGAATTGACCTGATAAAGGGGGATGGAAAATCAGATAATGATATCAACAAATCTAATATCTTGCTTATTGGTCCAACTGGCTGCGGTAAAACTCTTCTTGCTAAAACCTTAGCAAAAATTCTTGACGTGCCATTCACTATGGCTGACGCTACCTCTTTGACTGAGGCTGGTTATGTTGGCGACGATATTGAGAATATTATCTCAAGACTGTTTCAAGATGCTAATTATGATATTGCAAAAACTCAGAGAGGTATAATTTACATTGATGAGATTGATAAAATTACTAAAAAAACTAGTCAAGGCTCCTCTCCAAAAGATATTTCTGGCGAAGGTGTTCAACAAGGTCTTTTAAAGATTATTGAAGGTACTGTTGCATCCATACCAACAACACCAGGTAAAAAAAATGGTACCGGTGATTATGTTCAAATTGATACCCAGGATATATTATTTATTTGCGGTGGTTCTTTTTATGGTTTAGAAAAAATTATAGAAAAGAGACAGAAGGGTAGTACTATTGGATTTAATGCCGATGTAAAGTTGGAGGGGAAGCTCGGTAAAGATATTTTTAAGGATACGAAAGTTCAAGATATAATTGATTTTGGTATAATTCCTGAATTAATCGGTAGATTGCCCATCGTAGCACCCCTTAATAGTCTTGATGAGTTAGATTTAGTTAGAATTTTAACCGAACCTAAAAACTCCATCATTAAGGAGTATAAAAAATTATTTAAATTAGACGATGTTGATTTGGAGTTTTCTGACGGGGCAATTAAGGGTTTTGCCAATAAAGCATTTAAATATAAAACTGGCGCTAGGGGCTTAAGAGCTATTTTTGAAGAAGTTTTATTAGATACAATGTACAATATACCTTCTATAAAAAATGCCTTTAGGGTAAATATCTCAGAAGATAATGTTTTAAATAATACTAATCCGGAAATTGAAATTAAGGATAGGAAGTCCAAGAAAATAAAAAATAAAAAAACACTAGAATTTACAAGTTCTTAAGAAATCGTCACGACAAAATAACCACTTTTTTGTAATTTCAGTGAGGATTTTTTGTA
>CAJQHK010000021.1 GCA_905478165.1 uncultured Rickettsiales bacterium
TTCTTCAGCCCCAGGATGTGATGAGTCGACATCGAGGTGCCAAACGATTCCGTCGATATGAACTCTTGGGAATCATCAGCCTGTTATCCCCGGCGTACCTTTTATCCGTTGAGCGATGGCCCTTCCATGCAGAACCACCGGATCACTATGACCGACTTTCGTCTCTGCTCGACTTGTACGTCTCGCAGTCAGGCAAGCTTGTGCCATTACACTCTGCAACTGGTTTCCGACCAGTTTGAGCTTACCATTGCGCGCCTCCGTTACTCTTTAGGAGGCGACCGCCCCAGTCAAACTACCCACCATACAATGTCCCAAATATCGTTAAGATATTCTGGTTAGAATTTAAAAGTAAAAAGGGTGGTATTTCAAGGATGACTCCACCGATCCTGACGAACCAGCTTCAAAGTCTCCCACCTATCCTACACGTTTCAGTTCTAAATTCAATGTAAAGCTATAGTAAAGGTGCACGGGGTCTTTCCGTCTAACCGTAGGAATACCGCATCTTAACGGCAAATTCAATTTCACTGAGTCTGTACTGGAGACAGTGGGGAAGTCGTTACGCCATTCGTGCGGGTCGGAACTTACCCGACAAGGAATTTCGCTACCTTAGGACCGTCATAGTTACGGCCGCCGTTTACTGGGGCTTCGATCAAGAGCTTGCACCCCATCAATTAACCTTCCAGCACCGGGCAGGCGTCAGACCCTATACATCATCTTTACGATTTAGCAGAGTCCTATGTTTTAGTTAAACAGTCGCTACCCCCATTTTTGTGCCACCTACTTCTGGTTGCCCAAAAGCAGGCCATCCTTCTCCCGAAGTTACGGATGCAATTTGCCTAGTTCCTTCAGTACAGTTCTCTCAAGCGCCTTAGTATTCTCAACCCATCTACCTGTGTTGGTTTTGGTACGGCCTAATGTGGGGGCTATTTCCTGGAACCTCACACCCTGCATCTCCAATCCAATAAGGAAATACAAGATAATGAAATTCGTCACTCACCCACTGGTTCAGGAATATTAACCTGATTTCCATCGACTACGCCTTTCGGCCTCGCCTTAGGTACCGACTAACCCTTCGAAGATTAGCTTAACGAAGGAAACCTTAGATTTTCGGCGAGCGGGTTTCTCACCCGCTTTATCGTTACTCATGTCAGCATTCTCACTTGTGATATCTCCAGCAAACCTCGCGGTTCACCTTCACAGACTTACACAACGCTCCACTACCACTTGCAATAAATTGCAAATCCGTGTCTTCGGTATATTGCTTGAGCCCCGTTACATTTTCGGCGCAAAAAGACTTATTTAGACCAGTGAGCTATTACGCTTTCTTTAAAGGATGGCTGCTTCTAAGCCAACCTCCTGGTTGTTTTGGTCTAATCACTTCCTTTACCACTTAGCAATAATTTTGGGACCTTAGACGACGGTCTGGGCTGTTTCCCTCTCGACAACGGACCTTAGCACCCGCTGTCTGTCTGCCATACTATACTCTTCGGTATTCGGAGTTTGTTAAGGTTTGGTAAGTCTTTTGGACCCCCTAGCCTATACAGTGCTCTACCCCCGAAGGTAAACATATGACGCTCTACCTAAATAGATTTCGTGGAGAACCAGCTATATCCGGATTTGATTGGCCTTTCACCCCTAGTCACAGCTCATCACCTAATTTTTCAACATTAGTGTGTTCGGTCCTCCAGTAAGTGTTACCTTACCTTCAACCTGGCCATAACTAGATCATCCGGTTTCGGGTCTAATCCGCCATACTAAATCGCCCTGTTAAGACTCGCTTTCGCTACGCCTACACCTATACTGGCTTAAGCTTGCATGACAGATTAAGTCGCTGACCCATTATACAAAAGGTACGCCATCACTCAATACTCCAAGGAGTATATTGCTCTGACTGCTTGTAAGCATTCGATTTCAGTGTCTATTTCACTCCCCTTATTGGGGTTCTTTTCACCTTTCCCTCACGGTACTTGTTCACTATCGGTCGCTAGCGAGTACTTAGGCTTGGAAGATGGTCCTCCCATGTTCAGACAAGATTTCTCGTGTCCCGTCCTACTCGTGTTTGCTAGTACTTTTTACCTATACGGGGCTATCACCCACTATGGCTAACCTTTCCAGGTTATTCTAGTTTTTATACTAACAAAACTGGCCTAGTCCGCGTTCGCTCGTCACTACTAACGGAGTCTCTGTTGATGTCCTTTCCTCTGGCTACTTAGATATTTCAGTTCACCAGGTTCGCTTCTCTAACCTATGAATTCAGATAGAGATACCTCAAAAGAGGTGGGTTTCCCCATTCGGAAATCCTCGGATCAAAGCTTATTGGCAGCTACCCGAGGCTTATCGCAGCCTGTTACGTCCTTCATCGCCTGCTAACGCCAAGGCATCCATCGAATGCTCTTTAATACTTTGTATAATTTACATGCAGAACGAAATTAATTATTTTTTAAGAACTGTCTGTTAATTTACTAAAAAATTAAACGACAATTTAAAATTGAATTTGATATATCAATGTTAGAGTTGATATATTATTCATATGTGTCAATTATTCACGATTTTAAAACAACAAATGACAATTTGTTTTACCAAACCATCACAGTAAGGAGTCGATTGTAAGCACCTATTTTAACTATGTCAACTAATATTTCTTCTATTTTATATTTATTTAATAACACTATCTTAACCTCATAATCAATGGTATAGAACTCTTTATTAAGAAACTTTTCTATTAAGATTGATGTATCATAATAAAAAATATGAGATTAATTATATAATTTTTTATATTAAATAAGAATTCCCAAAGGAACCTCTGAAAAAATCACCAACTTAACATAAAATCTTGCAAGAACATGATTTTTATCAAAATCATTTGCTATTTTCTTAATAACTACGATAACAAGTCATAAAGGTATTGTTTATCTATCTTTATAGCTTGTTTTAATATCATCTTTATCAGATAAATAATCATGACAACATAATAATTATCCTTCTCTTTAGCAATTATTAGTAGAAAAATAAGGGTAAAGAAATTTCTTGATCAAATAACAAAAGTAACTCCTTGGGAGAAAAACTCCTAATCAAGTTTGTAATAAGAAGCCAAAATTAGCATCGAATTCTATGGTCTAAAAATGATATGATTTGTTTAAATTGGTGGTAGAATTTACCTAGTGAAAAAATATTCTTTTATCAATACAGACTCTAGCCAATGACTTCCATCACCTCTTGTGATAACGCAATATAAGCTTTAGATCCTGCGCACTTTGGATCATAAGTTAAGGCAACTTCACCATAGGATGGAGCCTCTGACAACCTAACATTTCTAGGAATAGATGATTTAAAAACTAGGTCACCAAGAAATCTCCTTACATCCTCCTCAACTTGCTCTGTTAATTTGTTTCTTTTGTCATGCATGGTTAAGATTATACCTAAAATATTTAAATCAGGGTTAAGGTTTTTTTTAATTAGGTCTAAAGTGGTTAAAAGATGACTTAAGCCCTCTAATGAATAAAATTCACATTGCATAGGGATTAAAATATGTTTCGTAGCACTTAACGCATTCACAGTTAAGAGACCTAGCGAGGGAGGGCAGTCAATAATAATATAGTCAAAATCATCAATGATGTTTTCTATTTTATTTTTTAAGATAAATTCTCGATCATCTATATCAGAAAGCTCAATTTCTGCAGCCGATAAGTCAACAATTGCAGGAATCAAGAATAAACCCTGAACTTTAGTTTGAAAAATTGACTCATTGATTTCCGAATCTCCAAGCATGACACCATAAGTTGAGTGGATCCTATCACAAACTCCGAGTCCGAGTCCCGTACTAGCATTACCTTGAGGATCAAAATCAATAACTAAGACTTTTTTCTTATGATGTAAAACTAAGGATGCAGCCAGGTTAATTGCTGAAGTAGTCTTTCCAACCCCACCCTTTTGATTTACTACTGAGATCACTCTTTTATCAACCATTATTTATTTATCTTTTTAGAAAAATCAACTAGACACAGGGGTAGAGCTTCTTTTATAGTTTCAATCGGTATAATCTTTATCTTATCAAGAATTTCTTGCGGCATCTCATCTAAATCTTTCTTATTTGCCTTTGGAATTAAAACAGTTTTAATTCCCCCACGAAGTGCTGCTAATAATTTTTCTTTTAAACCTCCGATTGCCAAAACTTTACCTGTTAAAGTAACCTCACCCGTCATTGCTACATCCTTACTGACAGGAATGTTAGTTAGTACAGAGGCAAATGACTGACAAATTGCTACGCCAGCACTAGGACCATCCTTTGGCGTTGCTCCTTCTGGAACATGGATATGAAAATCAATTTTATTAAATTTTTTAACATCAATCTTTAGATCTTTAGCGATAGATCTAATATAACTCAAAGCAGTTTGAGCTGACTCCTTCATGACATCACCTAATTTTCCAGTAATATTAACTATTCCAGAACCATCAAATTTAACAACCTCAATATCTAATAAATCTCCACCAAATTGCGTATAAGCAAGTCCAGTTGTGACACCAATTTGATGCCTCTCTTTCTTTTTACCAAAATCAAATTTTTCAGCCCCCAGATATGACTTCACTAGTGTCTTATCAATGTTGACAGATTTTACCTCTTGAGTCACAATTTTTTTAGCAATTTTGCGAGCAATTTTAGAAATTTCTCTTTCTAAATTTCTTACACCAGCCTCAAATGTGTATTCTCGAATAACTTTTAATATTGCATCATTAGAAATTTTAAACTCTTTAACATTTAGGCCGTTATCTTTCCTGATTTTTAGAATCAAATGATTAATGGCTATAGATAATTTTTCACTTTCTGAATATCCAGACAGATGAATGATTTCCATCCTATCGCGAAGAGGAATTGGTATATGAGATATATCGTTAGCGGTTGCAATAAACATAATTTTAGACAAATCATATTCCACCTCTAAATAATGATCGTTAAAACTTTTATTTTGCTCAGGATCCAAAACTTCTAACATAGCAGCAGCTGGGTCACCACGAAAATCTGATGACATTTTATCAATCTCATCAAGAAGCATTAAGGGATTATCACACTTAACTTTCTTGAGGGATTGAATTATTTTACCAGGCATGGAGCCAATATAAGTCCTTCTATGACCCCTTATTTCCGATTCATCCCTTACACCACCTAAAGAAACTTTTACATATTTACGACCAACGGCGTCAGCGCAAGATTTTGCTAGAGAAGTTTTACCAACTCCCGGAGGGCCGACAAAACAAATAATTGGGCCCTTAAGAGATTTTGTTTTAATTTGGACGGCTAAAAATTCTAGAATTCTTTCCTTAATCTTCTCTAATGAATAATGATTTTTATCTAAAATTTTTAAAGATTTTTCTAAATCATTATTAGTCTTACTATATTTTTTCCAAGGAAGTGAAATAATGGTATCTAGATAATTTTTAACAACCCCATATTCTGAAGAAAAATTGCCAATCTTCTCTAATTTAGCAACCTCAATTTCACATTTTTCTTTCGCCTCTTTAGATAGTTTTGTTTTGTTAATTTTATCTTTAATTTTACCAGTCTCATCCTCATCACTTTGCCCAAGCTCTTTCTTGATATGTTTTAATTGCTCATGAAGATAAATTTCTTTTTGCCCTTTAGAAATTTTTTCTTGTATATTTTGATGAATTTTTTGTTCAGCACGAAGAGCGTTAATTTCAAATTGCAATAATTCAAAAATTTTAACTAGCCTCTTTTCATTATCTTCTGTTTCTAATATTTTTTGCCTCAGTTCAGGATTATTACCTACTAATGAAGCGATAATATTAGTCAATTCAAACTCTGTTTTTCTGGCAACAATTGATGATAAAATGTCAAGAGGAATAATTTTAGTTCTCTTAATATACTCCTCAAAAGTCATTATACAACTTTTAAAAAGAGACTTGGTTTTGTCAGTTTCAAAAGTTGAAACCTCTTGGGGAAATGGAGTAGTTTTTGCCAAAAAAACATCCTTAGATTCGGCAATGTCAACTAGCTTTACCCTTCTAATTCCAGCTAAAACAATTTTTAATGTTCCGTCAGCCATCTTCTTATGCTCAATTATGGTTGAAATTGTTCCAACCTTATTAAGCGCCTTAAGAGAAAATTCATCACTATCAGAATGGATCTGGTTAATTGCTAAAATAGGAATATTACGCTTTTTTGCTTCAATCGCAGTATTAATAGATTTTTTTCTACCGACAATCAGAGTGTTAATAGCATGCGGAAAAATTACTAGATCACGAAGTGGAATAGTGTGTAAAAGTTGTGTTTTACTTATTTCAGTACTCATCAAACTAATATTAAATTGACTAATTTTCTTACTTACTTAGGATAATGACAATATTGAAACAAATAACTTAAGCCTATTGACCATGGAAATAGTAATTATTTGCCTGATATTTTTATCAATTGTAATCTTTATCTTTTTTAAATTACAAAATAATAAATTACAGGATAAAAATTTAGATTTACAGCAAAAAAATCAGGAGCAAGAAAATAAAACCGTAATTCTAGAAAAGAAAAATTACCTTTTATCAAGTTATGTAGGTCGTTTTGAGCAATTAGAAATTACAAACAAGGAATCAAAGGAGGAAAATAAACATCTTGTAAATCAAATTGACAATCTAAAGGGTGGTTTAGCAAGTATTGAGGTCAAAAAACAACTTTTGAATCAAAAAACAGAAAATTTAGAAAAAGAAAAACTTAATTGGGGGAAAGAAAAGGAGACATTACTTCTTCAACTGTCTGAAGAATTAATTAGAAAAAATAGAGAGGATCAAGAAAAATTTAGTCAGAACCAGGCAGAAGAAATTAAAAAAATTACCGAGAATCTTTTTCAAAATTTTGAGAGTATTACCAACAAAGTTAGCTCTCTTGATGATGATGTTAGGAAATCAATAGATGACATAAACTTAACTAAGAATGCTCTTTTAAATCCTGGAGGCGCCGGTAGAACTTCCGAAATTACTTTAGAAAATATTTTAAAGTCTTCCGGTTTACAAAAAAAAAGAAATTCTGATTCGACAGGAGATTATATCTTGCAATCACACTTCTCTGATTCTAGCAACAACTCTAAGAGACCAGACGCCTTAATATTCTTGCCAGACAATCATATCTTAATTATCGACAGCAAATCCTCCTCTCATTTTCTAGAATTACAAAAAACAAAGAATGAAAATAACCAAGAGCAAACCAAAGAAGTTGAGTCAAAACTAAGGGACAGAATGAACAATCACCTCTCTGACTTAAAAAAAAGATCTTATGCTAAATCTAAATTAGAAGATTGGGATCTAAAAAATATTTTTGGAAAAAATGTGGAACCAATAATTTCAACCGCCATGTTCTTACAAAGCGAAAAAATGCTAGATATCATTAGAGAAATTTCTCCTAATTTTGAACAAAAAACTTTAGATGAAAAAATTTGGCTAATTGGCCCTATTGGATTAATTAATTTATTAAATCAGAGTAAATTTATTATAAATCATAAAAAACAAGAGAAGAATATTGACAATCTTCGTGTTGAGGTAAAAAAAATGATTGAGTCAGTTGGAATAATATTAACCAAATCTCAAGATGTGGGTAAAAATCTTTATCGATCCATGAGGTCATTTAATGAGTTTGCAACATCTTTTAATGGCAATTTCTTAAAAAAAATATCTAATATGAACGAACTCGGTATTGAATTTGATAGAAAACATTTTAAAGAACTGATTAAAAAATATGATATCAACTCAACTCAAAATGTAATTGAGCTTGATGAAGAGATAAAAAAAATACCCAAATCCTAGAGCCTGTGATCCTGCCATAAAAACTGTGACACAGTTACTTAAATACTCCCTTAAGTAAATATTAAATTTGATATTCAATATCACTTCTTATTATTAATTCCTTAGCAATATCAGTTACAACAACCTCCTCTTTTCTTAAATCATTTATTACAACCGAACCAGCGCCAATTTTTACTCCATCTCCTATTTTGATATTTCCTAAAATTTTTGCACCAGCACCGATCATAACATTATTTCCTATCGTTGGGTGTCTTTTTCCAGATTTATTATTTCTACCGCCAAGCGTGACTCCTTGATAAATAATGACATTATCTCCAATGATGGAAGTGGAGCCAATGACAACTCCCATTCCATGATCAATAAAAAGATTTTTTCCAATTTTTGCTGCAGGATGAATCTCTATGCCAGTTAAAAATCTAGAAATATGAGATAGAAATCTTGGAATGACAGGAATTTGTAATTGATATAAATAATTAGATATCCTATAGAAAAACACTGCATGGACCCCAGAATAGCACAAAATAATTTCCAGATAATTTATTCCAGCTGGATCTTGTTTTTTGATATTTTTTAGAAAATTTATCATGCCTCAATATGATCAAATAAAACACTACTCAGATATCTTTCTCCAAAAGATGGCAAAATAAACACAATTAATTTTCCTGAATTTTCTTTTCTTTTAGCAACTTCCTTGGCAGCCCAAAATGCTGCACCAGATGAAATTCCCCCCAATATTCCCTCTTTTAAAGCAAGTTGACGAGCATAATAAATTGCATCATCATTACTAACTTTCAACACCTCGTCTATTAAAGACATATCCAAGATATCAGGAACAAATCCCGCTCCAATTCCCTGAATTTTATGAGGAGAGGGCGCTCCCCCAGATAGAACGGGACTAGCTTTCGGCTCAACTGCTATGGCCTTAAAATTTGGATTTCTCTTTTTTAAAACAGATGCAATTCCGGTAATAGTTCCTCCCGTTCCAACCCCAGAAATTAAAATATCTATTTTCCCAGCCGTATCTTTCCAAATTTCTTCTGCCGTAGTTCTTTGATGAATTTCGACATTGGATTGATTGGAAAATTGCTGCAGAATCACAGAATCCGCAATTTCTTCAGATAATTCCTTTGCCTTTACGATAGCACCTCCCATGCCTTTTTTGGCCTCGGTTAAAACCAATTCTGCTCCATAGGCTTTTAGTAATTTCCGTCTCTCAATAGACATTGATTCTGGCATTGTAAGTATGAGTCTGTAGCCCTTAATTGCAGATGCAAAGGCTAATGCAATACCAGTATTTCCAGAAGTCGCTTCAATTAAAGTGGTTTTACCGGGAGTAATTTCTCCATTCTTTTCCGCAGATTCTATCATATTTACTCCTATCCTATCCTTAATAGAATTTGATGGATTGTAATATTCAAGCTTCGCCACAATTGTTGAGTTTGTATCATTAAGTTTGTTAATTTTGACTAAAGGAGTATTCCCAACTAATTCAGTTAGATTATTATATATTGTCATAATTTTTTGATTTACAGTTAAAAGTTAGTTGGTAATTAAGCCACAAGCCAAAGTCTCATTACTATTTTTGTCAATAATCAGAAATGATCCGGCATGATGGTTATTTTCGAATAAATCAAAGGCAGTTTTTTCTGAAAAACTAATATCAATATTTGCTATTTGATTTTGCTCGATAAAATCTCCATGATTTTTGGACAGATCGTCAATACTTATTAAGTGATTAATTTTTGAAATTTTCGCCTGTAATAAATTGTGATTAATTTTAACTAAGATTTCTTGAATACCTCCTATCTTGAGTTTTTTATCTGAAAACCAAATTAAATCTGCCGTTAATTTATCATCAAATGTTATCTCACTATCGATCTTAGAATCAGAAAAAATAGCACCACGATCAATATCGATATTTTTATTTAAAGAAATTGAAATATTATTTTCACTCGCATAAATAATATCTTTTATAGTAGCATTTTGATTTGCTGGATAAATCTTAACCTCATCACCAATGGATATTTTTTTGCCAATAGATTTCCCTTGATAATATCTTTCATCTTCATGCTTAATAACATTTTGAACCAAAAATCTTTTAGAAATTACATTTTCTAACTCTAGGTTTACTGAGGATAAATGATTTAAAAATAATTTTCCTTTGTACCAATCCATATTGCTACTTTTTTTGACAATATTATCGCCATTAATTGCAGAAATTGGAATAAAATATGAATTATTGATGCCAATATCTTCTATTTTACTCAAATAATCATTCTTAATTTTATCAAAGATAAATTCTGAATAATCTACCAAATCCATCTTATTAACTAAAATAATAAAATTTTTAATCCCGAAGGAGTTTGCAATGTAACTATGTCTAATAGTTTGAGTTTTGACACCATCCACAGCGTCAATTAATATTACCACAATGTCAGAATTGGCAGCGGCCACGGCCATATTTTTTGTGTATTGATCATGGCCGGGAGCATCTGCGATAATAAATTTAGTGTCATTGTGGGAAAAATAGCGATATGCAACATCGATAGTAATTTTTTGCTTCCTTTCAGATTCTAAACCCTCCACAAAGAGAGAATAATCAATATCTTTATCACTTAATTTTTTGATTTGCTCAATTTGATCATCGTACAAAGATCCTGTGTCATGCAGCAATCTTCCAATTAAGGTAGATTTTCCATCATCAACATGCCCTGCGGTTGTAAATTTTATTATGTTATTCGTCATTTTCTAAGTTAAATATTTTTGTAAATCACTAACTTCAATGTTAGTGGGCCGTTGAAAATTTTTGTCTTCAGCAATACACTAGAAGTATCCCTCTCTCTTTTTTCTTTCCATAGAAGCATTTTGATCTGAATCAATAATCCTCCCCTGCCTTTCTGAATATCTAGATTTTTTCAATTCATCAATAATTTCATCTAAATCCTTTGCATCAGATGAAACTGCACCAGTCAATGGATAACATCCCAAAGTTCTAAATCGCACCATTTCATCACTAACATTATCAAATTTTATCCTCTCATCATCCACCATAATCTTTGCGCCATTTTTTGTTACAATCGGCCTTTTTTTAGCAAAATAAAGTGGAACAATTTCAATATTCTCTTGCCTAATATATTCCCATATATCAATTTCATTCCAATTTGATAACGGAAATATTCTCATAGATTCGCCAATATTAATTTTATTATTAAAATTATTGAATAATTCTGGTCTCTGGTTTTTTGCATCCCATGTATGGAATTTATTTCTAAAAGAGAAAATTCTTTCTTTTGCTCGAGATTTTTCTTCATCCCTTCTTGCACCACCGAATGCTCCATCAAATTTGTATTTATCAAGAGCCTGTCTTAATGCATTTGTCTTCATAATATCGGTATAATTTCCATGATCTATCGGATTAATGTTGTCCCTTAAACCAATTTCATTTTGATGAATTATAAGATTCAGACCATGTTTTTTTACAACATGATCGCGAAATGTAATCATTTCTTTAAATTTCCATCCTGTATTAATATGTAATAATGGAAATTTTGGTTTTACGGGATAAAGAGCTTTTAAAATCAGATGTAGTAAAACTGAAGAATCTTTTCCAATGGAATAGAGAAGGACAGGATTTTCAAATTCTGCCACCGCCTCTCTGATGATATAAATTGATTCCTCCTCTAGATATTTTAAATATTTATTCATTTTTAATTTGATTTAGTTCGATTATAAAATTTTCCAAAATTCTCTTTATTTAAACGCTCCTTTTTGAACTTATTAAAAAGAGAATTTAACTCACTTAAAATCTCTTCTTCATTCAAAGACTCTCTGTATAATTTGTTTAGTTTTCTTCCAAGATAATCTCCTCCCAAATACATATTGTATTTGCCAAGAGATGTTCCAACAAAGGCGATTTCCGCAAGATATGGGCGCGCACAACCATTTGGACACCCCGTCATTCTAATAGAAATATCTTCATTTTCTAAATCATGATTAGACATAATTTTTTCTATTTTAGTAATTAGAGATGGCATATATCTCTGAGCTTCCGCAAGTGCCAATGGGCAAGTATTTAAGGCAACGCAGGCAAGTCCAGAATGGCGAATTTTAGATTGCTCATTATTCAAGCTATATTCATCTAAAAGTTCTTGAAACCTATTTTTGTCATAAATATCTGTAATTATTACATTCTGATTGTTAGTAAAATTAAAATTACCTAAATTTTCTTTGGCTATTTTGAGTAAAAAATCTTTTACACCTCCTAAAACCCTGCCATTTTCTACAAATAAGCAAAATTTATTGTCATCAAAGCCAAATTGATCTGACCTTTTCGTAAATTCAAAATCCTTTTCTTTTTCCCAATCAAAGCCGAGTCTTTTTCTCAGTTCAATTTTAAACCAATCCAGACCAAGCTTGTCTATCGTATATTTTAACCTCGCTTGTTTACGATTCTCACGATTTCCATGATCCCTCTGAATTAAAATTATTTGCCTCACAACTTCCAGAATTTTTTCTTTTTTGACAAATCCAATCAAACTTCCTAATCGAGGATAAGTATCTTTATTTCCATGAGTCATTCCCATTCCGCCACCAACAATCACATTAAATCCATTATCAATTTTAATTAACCCAATATCATGAGCATAAACATCAACATCATTAAAAGGAGGGTTAGCAATTACGATTTTAAATTTACGAGGCAGATAAGTATCTCCATAAATTGGCTCGACATCTTTCTCAATTCTTTCTCCATCAAGCCAAACCTCCTTATATGCATTGGTCTTTGGCAAAAATTCTTCACTAATATCAACAGCTAATTTATGTAATTCATCAATATCATTACCAAAAACAGATGACATTACATTACGATTTACATCTCCACATGCTGCAATTGAATCTAGACCGTATTTGTCAAAATATTGCATAGAAGGTTTCAATTTAGATTTGATGATTCCATTTAATTGAATAGTCTGTCTGGTTGTAATTTTAACACTCTTCGAATAACTATTATCCACAAGATCATTGATTGCTACCCATTGGTTTGCGCTTACTCTTCCGCCCGCAATTCTCAATCGAACCATAAAGGAATAATCCTTTTCCAACTTCTTTTTTGCCCTAATATCTCTGCGGTCTCTATCATCTTGCTCATAAATCCCATGAAATTTAATCAATTGATGATTGTCGGAAGTTAAGCTTCCTGTAATTTGATTGTTTAAATCCTCAGATAATGTTCCTCTGAGATAATTGCTATTTTTTTTTATTTCTTCCGTCATTTTTTAATAGATATCTTTTAAGTACCTGTTTTCCTCGAGCATTTTATTCAAATAATTCTTCCCAATAATTTCTATCAGAGATTTTTCTACCTCTTTTGCCATACCATGCTTATCTCCACAAATGTAAAAATAAGCTCCTGATTCAAGCCATTTTCTTAACTCATTTGCATTTTCTTTTATTTTATTTTGAACATAGATTTTTTCTTTCTGATCTCGAGAAAATGCCAAATCTAATTTTGTTAATAGCCCAGATTCCAAATAAGCCTGTAATTCACTCTGATAAAGAAAATCCTTCTTCGCATATTGCTCACCAAAAAAAAGCCAGTTTTTTCCAGAAACATCGTCAAAATTTCTTTGCATCAGAAATGATCGAAATGGCGCAATTCCCGTTCCAGCAGAAACCATGATCACATCCTCATTTTCTTCGGGTAATCTAAATGAATTATTTGGTGAAATATAAAAATCCAACTTATCATCAATTTTTAAGTCCGACAAAAAGGGGGAACATAATCCATTTTCAAGATTTTTAACAGTCAGATGAATTTCGCCCTCATGCTCATCTGGAGATGATGATATTGAATAGAGTCTAGGTTTTTCATTTCCTAATTTTATTCCAATAGAATCTCCAGATAAATATTTTGCATCCGTTACAATTTCAATATGATGAATTTCCTTATTCGAACCTTTGTCATTTAAAATCACATTATTTGATATTTTACCAACAAAATGATTAGATTTTTTCTTTTCTAACAAAGAAATGATTCCACTTTCCCATTTTTCAATCTGATCTTCAAAATCTAAATCAAACTCTGTAATCTTATTTAATAACTCACCGCCTAAATCTAAAAATTTATTATTTAATAATTTCCCAGCCTCACAAAATGCAGGATAGTTTGAATCTCCAAGCGACAGAATAGAATATTTTAAATCAGATAATTTTGGATTTTCTCTTTCTAAATAACTCCAAAATTCTCTTGCAGTCTCTGGTAATTCTCCATCTCCATGAGTTGATGTAACAAAAACCACATATGATTCTTTTACTAGACTCGTAGGATCATATTGCTCAATTGCTTTTATCTTTGTTTTAATCGGAAGTTTTTTAAATTTTGCATTCAATGAGTTTGCTATTTTTTTGCAATTACCAGTCTCTCCTGCATAAATAATTGTTAATTTATCACAAATAAATTCAGAATTTCTATCATCCCTTAAAGGCAATTTTACATCTCGATTAATTCCTGATAAATATCCATTTATCCAAATAATGTCCTCCTTAGATAAATCTAATAACAGATTATCTAATAATTTTTGTTTTTTATCATTTATCATTTTTGCTTCTAATTAATTTTCCATTTTCTAGGTGTAATCCACATTCCTTATGTCCATCTTCCCACCACCATCTACCTTCCCTACCCTTTCCTTCTCTACTACATGGAGAACATCCTATTGAATCAAAATTTTTGTCATATAAACAATTATATGGAATATTGTCTCGTTTGATTACATCCCATAATTCATCTTTTTTCATATCTAATAATGGATAGAATTTGGTAATATTTAGATTGTCATCTCTTTCAAAAAAATTCTTATCTAACCTTCCTTCTGAATGATCTTTTCTGACTCCGCTAATCCAAATATTTTTATTTTTTAAAGCTCTTTTTAGAGGCTCAACTTTTCTGATATTGCAGCAAGACAATCTTAGGTCTTTTGATTCATAAAATGAGTTAATTCCTTTGTTTTTTACAAATTCCTGCAACTTATTTCCATCTGGGTAATAAGCATCAATTACAACATCATACTTGTCCAAAACCCCTTGCCAAATATCGTAAGTTTCATTAAATAACCTTCCTGTATCTATTGTAAAAATTTCAATATTGAGTTTATTTTCTGCAATAAAATTAGTGATAATCTGATCTTCCAAACTAAAACTTGTTGAAAAAATCACGTTTTCTAATTTACCAACTAATTTTAACTTTTTTTTCCAAGATAAGTTTTTGGTCTCTGTTAATAATTCGTCATATTTCATGTCTAATTTTATTTAATTTTGAAAAATACTCTCCTATTTCACCCTCTTCTTTCCATTGATATTTTTTAGACAAATTTACTACATCACCAATGATTATAAGAGACGGAGATGAGAATTTTTTTTGCTTAAAATCTACTAATGTTGAGATATTTGTCTTTTGATATTTCGTAGTTGCCTGCTCAATCACCGCTATTTCTATGGACGGATTTTTTCCATATCTAATTAAATTCTGCGTGATTAATAACGCATTTTGTGAAGACATATAAAATATCAAAGTATCATTTGTGTTTGCTAAATCTTTCCAATATTTAGAATTTTCAGAATCTTTTTTGTAAAAAGTTAAGAATCTTACTGATTTTGCAATATTTCTTGCAGTTAATGAAATTGCGCTACTGGCAGACGCTCCAGATGCAGCACTAATTCCGGGAACTATCTGATATGGAAGATTTAAATCTTTTGCCACGTCAATTTCTTCATATAAATGAGCAAAAATTGAAACATCTCCACCTTTCAAACGCGCCACAATATTTCCTTCCTTCAAATATTTTGTGATTAATTGATTTATCTCATTTTGAGAATAAAGATGGCAATCCTTAGTCTTTCCTACATTTATCATCACAGAATCCTTTCTTGCATAATTAAGAATCTGCTTTGATACAAGTCTGTCATGCAAAACTACATCTGCTTTAGATAATAATTTTATTGCTTTTAAAGTTACTAAATCTGGATCACCAGGGCCAGAGCCTATCAAATAAAGTTCAGATTTATTATGATTTTCATTTATGGATAACTTATGATTCAGTTTAGATTGAGCAGTTGATTTGTCATAATTCAAAACATCTTTTCCAATATCGCCCTCTAAAATTTCTTCCCAAAATAACCTTCTGGGTTGAAGATTTGTTAATTTATTTTTAACCTTATGACGATTTATTTTAATAAATTCACCTAAATCAGATAAATTTTCTGGTAATATTTTTTCTATTTCACGCTTTATTAATCGAGAGAAAACTGGAGATATTCCTGAACTAGATATTGAAATTGAAATATCACCTCTTTTTACAATTGCTCCAAAAATAAAATCTGAAATATCTGGATTATCAACAATATTAACTATCTTACCAAGATCTTTTGCGTCTTCTGATATTTGATTATTGACGATTCTATCATTTGTTGCGCCGATTATAATATCATATTTTTCTAAAGATAATTTATGATATTTTGATTGAATTAACTCAACACCATTCTCACTGGAAAATTTTAGCAATAAATCACTAAAATTATCTGATAAGATGTGGACATCTTTAGTAAATTCAGAAATTATCTGCAATTTGGACAAAGCAATTTTACCAGCACCAATAATTAGCACGGATTTGCCTTTTAGCCCTAAAAATAAGGGGAAATAACTCACGATAATGTAAAATAAACTCTTCTACAAAGAAAAGTTTGGTAAAATTATGAATCTTTAGGATTCTTCAAAGGGGGGTATTGCTATGAATTAGCAACAAGAAAATGAGGCAGGACAACAACAGGCAGAAACAAAAGATAAGGAAATATTTGATGAAAATCTAGATGTGCTAAAAATATTTTTATTTTTTACCATTGTTGAGTTATTTTTAATTACACTAAAATTCACTTTAAGATAAAATGGATTTTAGTAATATAAAAGCCGATTTTCAATATAAAATTGTAATTGTCAAGTTCCTTTGATAATTTCTTAAAAATAAGATATAGATGCATAATCCTCTTGAGTAGTGCGATTTGAATAAACGGCTCCAAGATTCTAGAGTGACATGACTCATTCCTTTTAAGTCAATTATGCTGGCCTCGGTAATTGCTAGTTTATTGACCATTCTAGATTATACCAATTACAGTCTTAGAAAAATTATTAAAAAATGACGTTGCCATTTCTAAACTTTTATATTTATTTTTACGAAATATAGAAAAAAATGAATAATACTAATCCACAATCGGAAGTAAGAATTAAGACAACTTGCTATCATTTTTACTAACAGATTTTCTGGGAATTTTTAAGAAATTTAGGGATAAAAGTTAGTTAAAAATTTATTGATTATTATTCTTTTTGAATATTAGCTTCCGAAATTCTTGTCAGTTCTTTTCCAACTCTGCTTTCTTGATAAATTAAATATATGCTAGACAAAAATACCATCATTGACCCTATCAATGTATTTATTTTAATGATTTCACTAAATACAAAATATGAAAGAATTGCCGTAAATATCATTCCACTAAAATCAATTGGAGTTAGGATGGTTAAATCGGCATGTTTTATTGCTAAAAATACCACAAGTGAGTTAACCAAAAAGATCACCCCTATAAATATTAACAAAAATATATCAAAAGGATTTTCTGGCATTTTCCAGCTGTAAATTGCAAAAGGTGCAGAAAATAAAGATAGGAAAAAAACAAGATAAAGTAATTGTTTTACAGCTGATTCTGTTACACTAAGTTTTTTGATTATTAAATCAATTATCGACCACATAATCATGGCCACCAATATAAAAATAGACATCATATGCAACGATGCTCCTGCGGGATTAATTATGACATATCCACCAATCAAACTAAGAATAAGTGCCAACCCCTTCTTTAAATCCATCTTTTCTTTAAAGAAAATTACTGCAAAAATAAATGTGATTACTGGAGAAAATAAAGCAATCGCCCTTCCGTCAGTTAATGGCATGGATTTTAGGGCAAAAAAATACAAAAATAATGATGCTACCCCAAGAACACCTCTTGACAAGTGAAGAGAAAATTTATTAGTTTTCATCAGTTTTTTTCCTTCTTTTGCAATGGCGAATGGCGACAAAACTAAGAGAGCCACAAAACTATGAAAAAATACTATTTGCATCTCTGAAAATCCCCTTTGTCCGAGTAATTTGGCTATCGTAACCACAGATGATATTAAAAAGCAGTGTGATATCATCCATAATATTCCTATGATTTGATTATTGGTTTTCATGCAACATAAGGTTCTCATTGTTATCTGGCTCTTGAAATAAACTTTTTGCTTTCTTTAGATTTTATTCTGTCGTCTGAGATTTTGGTTAAAGATTTTTATTTCTCTCGATTCTTCTTGAGCTCAGGGCAGAAAAATCTACCTTCAAATAATGTAATTCAAAATTTACATTAGAGTTTTAATTACATTCTTTAAATTATCCCCCATCCATTACAACATTAACACCTTTATAAACAATCTAGATGAAATTTTTCTATGTAATCTAGTAATATCACATTGTATTTTATCAGTTACAAAACTCTCTTAAGTCCCTAGCTAAATAAAGAGAGCCACAAATAATAATTCTACAAGATTTTTTAGATCTTTGTGATAAAAAATTAATTGCATCCGATATGTCATCCTTGCAAGAATTGTTAATATTAATTATTTTATTAGCAATAATTTCAGCATTTTCAGGATTAGGTTCTCCAGCAACCCTTATAGAACAAATAAAATCAATCATTTCTTCAAAAAAAGAAAAAAACTCCTCACGAACCTTACCTTCTGTAAAACCAACAAGCAAATAATTTTCCCTCTCTATGTCATTCATTTCATCATCCACAATCTGCTCCTCAAGCCACCTTGCTAAAGCATAAAATCCACCAATATTATGAGCGCCATCAAGCCAAATTTCATCATTTTTACCTAAATATGGATGAATAATATCAATTTTTTCTAATCTTCCAGGGTTTTTAGCATTTTCAAGTCCATTCCTAATGTGATCTTCGTTAATTTTAAATTTATTTGGATAAAATTCTTCTAATGTAAAAATTGTAGCAATCGCTAAAGAAGAATTGATATATTGATGCTCCCCCTCTAAAGAGGGTTTTGGCAAATTTTGCAACAAACTATCTCCATATTTAAAGTTAAATGAGTTATTTTCATTAATTTCAATATCAAAATCTTGATCAAAATGCCTTAAAACATTGTCAATTACTAAAGACCTAATCTCAATTGCCTTACGAGCATCTAATGCCTGAGGTCCAATAATAGCAGGAATATTTGTGCGCATAATATGAGATTTTTCACTAGCAATCGCATAGATTGTTTGTCCTAAAAATTTTTCATGATCAAAAGAAATTGGCGTAATAATACTTAATATCTTATCATCAATAGCATTGGTTGGATCAATTCTACCTCCCATCCCAGATTCTATGAAACAAATATCAGCATCATTCCTTGAAAAAGTCAAAATTGCAGCAATTATCATTGCCTCTGAAAATGTTAGGTTGATGTTGCCTGAGTTTAAGCGAACTTCTTCTAGGATTTGATGAAGATAATCGTCAGAAACTTCTTCACCAGCAATTATAATCCTCTCATTACAACGATGAATATGAGGCGACATATGAGCATGAATTTTATAATTTGCAGAAGTAAAGATTCCTTGTAAAAAGCTAATGGTGGAAGCTTTGCCATTAGTACCTGCTACATGAATAATAGGAGGTAAAGATTTTTCAGGATTACCTAAATTATCCAGAATTTTTTTAATATCAACAAGATCATTTCTATTACAACTTATCAGGGGCGACTTTGGCCAATGCGGCATCAACACCATTTCTTAGTTTTTTTCAACCAATTTAGGTAGTAATTTTTGTAAATCCTCTTGCGGATTACTAGAAAATATTAAAGTATTAGAATCAGATTTTGAAGCGTCTCTAATTGTATCTCTGTAATCAATTCCTGCCAAAAATTCTAATACAGCATTAGGGTTTATAGCCTTCCCTTCAAATTCTCCTAAAGCATCAACAATACCCTGACTTATAACCTTTCTTTGAATTGCGTAAGATTCAGCCTTCAGCTCTAAACTTTTTGCCTCAGCCTCAGCTTCACCAATTAAAAGAACTTTTCTAGATTCAGCCTTATTTCTTGACGACTCTAACTCTCTCTTAGATGCAATGACTCCATTATAAGCATCTTGCACCTCAGAGGAGGGTTCTGGCTCATCTACCAAAACATCAATAATTTGATAACCAAAGTCTGCAATTTTCTTCCCCAAAGTACTTTTAACGCCTTCAGCAATTTCAGTTTTCTTGGTATAAATATCTTCAAAAGTTAAGCTTGCAGCATTTGACCTAACAACATTTAAAACAAAAGAATTAATCTGAGTAATTGGATCGTCTAATTTATAGAATGATTCCTTAACTTTTTCCTCAATAATTTTAATTTGCATTTTGACAGGAAGCTTAATAAAGGCGTTATCTTTAGTTTTAATGCCCAAAACATGTTCTGATTGCATAATCCTTAAATTTGCAACTTCTGCAATAACACTTATCGGAGCAGGTAATTTAAAATTTAAACCTGGATATGCCAAGTCAACAAATTTACCACATCTTTCAACAATAGCAACATTCTGCTGGTCAACAAAAAATATAATGCCAGAGACAAATAAAAATACTACAAAGGCGAAAATCACAACCAAACTTATTAAAATCTGCTCCATCTTTAAATTTATTAGAATTATATATTACCTAATTAAAATATTATATAGATAGTTTATTTACAAGTCATTTAGATTAAAACAAAGCCGTTGAAGAACCTAGAATGATCGTAGTTTTTTAAGTTATCGTACAAACTTATAAAAATTTTATTGATAAATAATATATCGTGCTTTACCATCTGCTGCTTTACTTTGGAAATTATAAGATATTTATATGAACTACTACGAAATTATCCTTTTAATGAGAAAGGATTTAACTGCCGAAAACATAGATTTGCTATTTGAAGATATTAAAAAAATATCAGATACTGGCGGTGGAGATATTACTGTCAGAGAGTATTGGGGCTTAAGAACTCTTGCATACAAAATAAACAAAAGCTCTAAAGCTCATTATGTGTTGTTAAAAATTAAATCTGATATCAAAACTATAAAAGAAATTGAAAAGTTTGCTAGATATAATGAAGATATCGTTAGAAACAAAATTTTTAGATCAGACGACAGTACCGAGAATTCTCGACTGTTTGTTTCGGTCAAAGCTTCTGATGCAAAAGGAAGTAGAAAAGAAACCGACTTAGATGCAAAAATAACAGCAATCAATATCGCAAGCTAAATTTAATATGATAGATAAAAAAAACGAAGATAATTTTTTAAGAATCTCTTTAATTAATCAAAATGTAAGATTAAAAAAAAGAAAATCTTGCCCTTTAGCAAATATTCCTGACGAAGAGATTAATTATAAAAATATCGATCTGATATCAAAATTCATTTCCGAAAGAGGAAAGATGTTATCAACTAGAGTAACCGCCGTTAGTAGAAGAAAGCAAAAAAGACTCGCCACAGCAATTAAAAATGCTCGTCAGTTAGCTTTACTATCTCCCGTAAAGAAAATTAATGTTGAATAATTAAAG
Organism: uncultured Rickettsiales bacterium; assembly: GCA_905478165.1. GTDB lineage: Bacteria > Pseudomonadota > Alphaproteobacteria > Rickettsiales > UBA1997 > CAJQHK01. Next base: position 21,464 of record CAJQHK010000021.1, read on the forward strand.
ATATGCAAGTAATCCTAACCTCAAAAATAAAAAATCTTGGTGATATCGGTAATATCGTAGAAGTAAAGCCGGGTTATGCAAAAAATTTTTTGTTTCCCAGGAAAAAAGCTATATACAATTCCAGCGCCAACCTAAAAACCTTTGAATTAAAAAAAGGTGACATCGAAAAGGGAGAAAAAGAATTGTTGTCTCTTGCTACCGAGAATAGAAAAAAATTCAACAATAAAGAAATCGTTATAATTGAAAACGCCTCTGATGATGGAAGGTTATACGGCTCAGTAAATGCCTCTACCATTATATCTAAATTAAACGATCTTACTGGCCTATCTCTAACTAAATCAGATATAAGGATTGAAAAACCAATTAAAGAAATTGGCATATATGACATGAAAGCCAGCCTTTATAGTGACATCTCTATCAATATATCCCTAATAGTAACTAGAAATGAGCTAGAAATCAAAACATTGAGAGAGGCCTTAATAGTCAACGACAAATTAGATAATCAGCCTCAAGAAGGAGAGGTAGAGGAAGAGATCAGTCAAAACTAAATTAACTGACTTTTGTCCTGGTATTGTGCAAGATACCTCTTCCTACAAGAACCTTTAAGAAGAAAAAAGTAATTCATATTCTTAAACTACTTAGGGTAGAGAGGTAATTTACAAATTACATTGGCAGTTTTTTTAGAGACTTCCTTTAATTTTATATATTTACATTACATTTTGGACAGGATTTAAGGATCAGATAACTTATTTTAAATACCTCGTTATCAATCACTTATCTAACTGATAAATATTTATATCAACCCAAAATCTCGTCAAAAAATACTAGATTTTGAGTTATAACAAAATCCATCTTTACATATTGTGATGGATGATTTAAATTTTAAGATACTTTTTTTAAAAGGGTGTCTGGAGTCAAAATATCTATAGAGATTTTTTTATTTCTTATAAATTGAGAAGTGCGGTTTACTTAAAGTAAATTAGCGTCACAAAGTTAAAAAATAGTAGAATATCAAAGGAAAATTTTAGATTCCAAGTAGACCCTTGAAAGGTGAATTATATACCGTAATACAAAGATGGGTCTTGGCATATCATGAGTATAAGTATTATTATTCTGGCGAAGTAGCTCAGTTGGTAGAGCAGCGGGATCATAATCCGTTGGTCGGGGGTTCAAATCCCTCCTTCGCTACCACAATCTAAAGTTCTTAAATCATCAATAGTGCCAATCCCTATCTTTGTGTATGTGGCGGGTGATTTGAATTTTAAATAAAGCCAATATGTTGTTTTATTTTTACATGATATTTGTTATTAATTAATATCGAAGCTCATCTACAATGATGTATTTAAGTTAATTTAATTTAGGTCAAAATTTATTATTAAACTTATGCTTAATATCGTAATATATTTAACTAAACTTTATGATAATTTTTGGCCAAAAATAAGAAACATAAATGTTAAATTATGGGTCCATCTGGAATCAAAACATCTATAGAGATTTTTTATTCTTTTAAATTGAGAAGTGCAATTTACTTAAGGTAAGTAAGCATCAAAAAATTAAAAAATAGAATAATATTAAAGGAGATTTTAGATTACAGACGACCCCATTATAGATAAATTTTGGTATAACACTATTTAAATGAGTAAAAAATACTTAGTTTCAGCCTTAGGAAATGCTATTGTCGATACCTTAATATTAGTTGAGGACAGTTTTCTTCTGGAAAATTCAGTTACCAAAGGATCGATGACATTAATTAATAAAGATACTGCGGACCAACTCTCTAACCTTGAATATCAAAAAATTTCCTCTGGAGGCTCGGCCTGCAACACCGTTGCAACGATATCCTCTCTTGGAAAAAAATGTTCATTTATAGGTAAGGTTGCTAATGACAAATTTGGTGAAATTTTTAATACCGACCTAAAAGAGTCAAACTGTGATTTTCACTTACAATATTCTAACATATCCAACTCCACCTCAAAATCATTCATCCTGGTATCAAAAGAAGATGGAGAGAGAACAATGATGACTTACCTCGGAGATTCTTCTAAAATAGATCAAATCGACGATGAGGATATTCTTCAAAATTCAAAAATAATATATATCGAAGGTTACTTGTGGGACAAAACAGAAACCATCAACTCTTTAAATAATTTCATTCAAAACGCTTCAAAGAAAAAAATTACAACAGCATTTACCTTGTCCGATAGCTTTTGTGTATCTCGCCATAAAAATGACTTCTTAAATTTAATTAAAAATATTGATATTCTGTTTGCTAATGAAGATGAAATTAAAATATTAACTGATAATAAGGAGTCCCTATTAAGCCACAAAAAATACAACCACCTCTTTAATATCAATCCAAATATTACACTGATTATTACGATGTCAAAAAGAGGGTCTATAATTGTTACACAAAACAGTATAAAAGAAGTTAAAACAAAACCAATACAAAACGTTGTCGATAGCACAGGATCTGGAGATGCATTTGCATCAGGATTCTTATTAGGATTATCTTACGACCTAGATTTAGAGCAAAGCGCTAAACTTGGTAACCTTATTGCTTCTAAAATAATAAAAAAACTTGGCGCAAGGTTTGATAATGACGAAATTAACGAAATTAAAACAGAATTATGTCAATTTGGAATATAAAAGATATTAGATCGGCTCTGGAATCTGAAATTGTAATAGACAATTCTTCAGACGATATCAATGTAGATTTAATAGAAATTGACAGTAGAAGAGTAAAAGAAAATACTCTTTTTATCTGCATTAAAGGTAGAAATAATAATGGCCATGATTATATAGAGAGCGCCCTCGACAATGGAGCAATTCTTATCCTATCTAGCGAAATACCAGAAAAATTTTCTGATGACAATAGGGTGTTGCTAGTAAAGGATGGTACGAACTGTCTTAATAAATTAGCCACATTCTCTCGAGCTAGAACTAAGGCAAAAATTATAGCAATCACTGGCAGTGTTGGAAAAACAACGGTGAAAGATATGTGCTCCTTCATCTTATCCAAAATATCAAATTGCTACTCCACTTACGGCAATTTTAATAATCATTTTGGAGTTCCTATAACATTGGCAAATTTAGGTAAAGATGTCGATTTTGCTGTTATTGAGGTGGGAATGAGTCATGCCGGAGAAATAGAGTATCTATCAAAAATGATAAGACCTAATGTTGCAGTCATTACAACCGTAAACTCGGCTCATATTGGGAATTTTAATAATGAAACTGAAATTGCCAAAGCAAAATCTGAAATCTTTTTAGGGTTAGAAGAAGGTGGGCACGTTATTATCAACAGAGATAATCAATATTACGACTTCATCAAGAATGAAGCTTTGCAACTAACCATACCCGAAGATCATATTGTTGGATTTGGTTTTAACGAAACTAGCGATATCAGGATTACATCAATAGAAGATATAGAAAATCAATTATCATCAAAAATTTCTATTCTATTTAACAAGGAGAGGGAAAATATTAGTTATAAAATTAACACCATACATCAAGGAGTAATCTCAAACTCATTCATCGTAATCGCTATCTTAAAAATTCTAGACATCGACATGGGTGAAGCTAGTCAATATTTCTTAGATATTGAGCTTAGAAATGGTAGGGGAAATGTTATAAAAATATCAAAAAATGATATTATCTTAACCATCATTGATGATAGCTATAATGCTAACCCTACATCAACCCTTGCTGCAATTGACTATCTAAACGACATCAAAAAAGTAAACAAAAATAATAATGTAACCATTATCTTGGGAGATATGTTTGAACTAGGAGAAAGAGGAGTAACGGAACATATTAAAATCGGCGACAGTCTAGCAAACTCTAATATTGATAAAATTTTATTAGTTGGAAATTTAATGAAAAATGTCAATAAGAGCTCCCTCAACAAAGAAGTATTTTACTTTGACAATTCAGATCAAGCTGCAGAAAACATCAGCTCTATAATAAAAAATGGAGATATAATATTAATCAAAGGTTCTCGTGGCATGAGAATGGAAAAAATAATTGAAAAAATTAAATACACTAATTAATATCAATTATCAAATTGAATTATACATTTAAGGGGTTCGAATTCTAATCGTACAAAAACGAACGCTAAGGAATTTTTACCCCTTATTGAGCCTTATATCGCAAGGCTTAATAAATTTTACTCCGGTTTAGAGTTTTACTCTTTATTTAATAATTTCAGCCTTACTAACCAAGAATCCAGATATTAAAAAACTTCTTAGCGTGCGTTTTTACACTACTAGACCGAACCCCTTTAACAAAAAAATTTTCTTTTAGATTTTTTTAAAAAATTCTTAAACTATTGCTGGTGTTCTGAGTTGTTTAGACAAAAAATAGGGGGAAATATTACGACTAAATGTGCAGTTAAGTTTCATAATTGATATAGAAAGTTTAGGTCTCATAAGGCTGGGAGTAATACCGATTGTCACCCAAAATACTAGATGAGCTAAGGAGAAATTTAACTTTATCTTTGTAAGGTAGGAATTGGTATAGTTAAATTTTCCCTGATTTTTTTGTTAGATAAGCCATATTAACAAAAGAGTTAAAAATATTTTGACAATTTTCATGATTTTTTTTACATTTTATTTCAACCTCTTGCAATCTCATTAACATCTTTTCGATTGATTTTATTTTCCATATTTTATTATGTTTTCGACAAAAATCCTGCTCTTTGAAGAATATTCTTTGAGTTTTTATTTCCGCCTCTATATTACTACCCCCTTCAATATTAGCGGCAATTTTGTATAATTTAAAAAAATAATTCTGTAGGTAACGAATAATAACGATTGGATTAATTTTTTGATAATAAATTTGATCAAGAATTGATATTGATTTTTGTAAATCAAGTACTGCAAAATAATTAACAAATTCATTAATTGACACTTCCGAAATGTCTGATAATAAGTTTTGAGCAGTTTTTAAAGTTAGGTTCTTTTTATCACCTAAATAAGTAATAATTTTGTGAATTTCATTAAGTATTATAAGGCGATTCTTGCTAAATTTACTATTAATATACTCTACTACCCCAGATTCAATCTTGATACTATATTTGGCAAACTCAGATCGTACTATATTAGAAATTGTAACTATATTATCTTCGTAACAGGTGATTGTAGCGATTTTTGGACTTTTTTCAGAGAATTTACGAAGAGATGATGAGCTATCCAACTCACCAGCGATAATTAAAATGAAATTATCACTTTTCGACTCCACTTCAAAGAGAGCTTTAATATTCTTAGTGATTTTATTGTTGGCTTGGTTGACTTTAATTAACTTTTTTCCTCCGAACATAGAGATTGAAAAAAATTCATCAAACAAGTTGTTGCCATTCTCTTCGACTTGTTTGACCGAAAATTCTCTAATTAAAAGGGGGTCAGATAAATTTGGTACAATTTTTGTAGTAATTTCTTTTGACCTAATAGAAGTTAGGCCAGATTCTGGGCCAAAAATTAAAACCCCGCAGATATCCTTATTTTGACCAATATTTTTTATAAATTCATCTGTTTTAAATGGCGCAATTTTCATGTTCTAAAATAAAGATGTTGGGTTTAATTCTGGTGGGATTTATGATTTAAATTTTTTCTAAAATTAATGTTATTCAAAGATTGAATTTTAAATCAGATTATTTATGTTTACTAGATAATTTAATATTATTTTATGAGTTTAATTGTTCAAAAATTTGGCGGAACTTCAGTTGGTAATGTAGCTAAGATTCAAAATGTAGCCAAAAAGGTTGCCGCTGAAATAAAAAAGAAAAATAAGGTAATTGTTGTCGTTTCCGCCATGTCTGGAGTAACAAATCAGTTGATTGGCTATTGTAACGAAGTATCGGAGTTAAAAAATAACGAAGAATTGGCTGAGTATGATTCTATAATCTCTAGTGGTGAACAAGTTACTTCTGGTCTTCTGGCACTGGAGTTACAAAGGTTAGGATGTAAAGCCAGGTCCTTTTCTGGCTGGCAAATCAAAATAAAAACAGATGACCGTCATTCAAAAGCTAGAATAAACTCTATTGGCAAAGATATTCTACTAAAAGAGTTGGAGGACAAAGATGTTGTGGTAGTTGCTGGATTTCAGGGTATTAACATTAAAACTGAACGTATTTCGACTCTTGGCAGGGGAGGATCTGACACCACTGCTGTTGCTATTGCCGCGGCCGTAAAAGCTGATATATGCGAGATTTATACTGATGTTGATGGCGTGTTTACTACTGATCCACGAATCGTTGATGAGGCTAAAAAAATTGATCGAATTTCTTATGAAGAAATGCTCGAAATGGCTTTTAGTGGATCAAAAGTTTTACAAACTCGTTGCGTAGTAATGGCTATGAATTACAATGTAAAGGTTAGGGTTTTGTCGACATTTAAAGAAAAAACAGAAGATTCCGGCACTATTTTAATTAACAATAATGAAATTATGGAAAAGAGACTTATAACTGGCATTAGTCAGAGTAAAAATGAAGCGAGGATTACTTTAAGTGGCATGTTAGATAATCCAGGTCTTTCTGCAGATATTTTTGGATCTATTGCTGATAAAGGTATAAATGCTGACATGATTGTGCAAAATGTTAGTCAGGATAATAAAACTGTTAATATTACCTTTACCGTTAATGTTGATGATTTAAATCGTACTAAACTAGCTTTAGAGCAAAATCAAAAATTGCTAGGATATAAAAGCATGTTAATCAATGACGATATTTCTAAAATTTCTGTTATTGGTGTTGGCATGGTAAGTAATGCTGGCGTTGCTCATACTATGTTTAAAACTTTAGCTGATGAGGGTGTAAATATATCTTTAATCTCTACATCAGAGATTAAAATTTCTATTTTAATAGCAAGATCTTTTGGTGATAAGGTTATAAAATCTTTACATAAGGCTTTCGATTTGGGAGCTGTAACAATTTAATGGGACTGACTCATTTTTTTATATTATTTAGAGAATCTTGAAATTACATTACTAGGTTTTTTAAGGATTATTAAAATAAGACAATGGTCAAAAATAACATTATCAAAATATGACTATATTTATCAAAATATTCTTTAATACATTATTGAAGATTCAGACCTATGTTTTTTTGACTATACTTATCGCCCACTCTTCTTTTGCCATTGAAGTTGGTTATGTTGTCAAGAATATAACCATAAATGAAAGTGCCGAATCTGCCAGTCAGGCTAGGGAGATAGCGAATGTAAATGCTAATAGGGAGGCTTTTTTAAGATTACTTAAAAAATTATCTGTTAACGAGTCTTTTTCTGACTACATAGAAGATGAGCAAATTGAAGAGGCTGTGCATTCCAAAAATATTTCTAACGAAAAAATAGCTGATGATTGGTATAAGGCAACTTTTGATATAGAGTTTAATAGGGATTATATAGACAGTTTATTAGAAAGTAAAGATTCTGGCATAGAACTTAGCAAAAAATACCTAGTGTTTCCTCTGGAAACTAAGGATCAAAAATTACAAATTTGGCATGATAACAATAAGTGGTTTAATGCTTGGAGAGAGGTTTTACTAGAAAAGGAGTCGAAAGATATTAAAATTCCTAAAGGTGACATAAGTGATATATCTATTTTAGAATCAATAGATCTCAAGACAATAAAGTATCCAGATATCAAGGATATTATAAAAAAATATGATTCAAAAATAGCTGTTTTCATCGATATTTATCTTGATCATATAGAAAATAATGCCGCTATTAATATAACTATAGTAAGAAAATTTACCAAAAAGAAGGTTAAACTTAGTTTTGTTGACATTAACGATATTAAGGAGGATAGGTTATATCATATTATTGCTCAAAAAATTATTGAGTATTTAAATAAAAAAGATCTTTCGGAAATCGACAGACAATATCAAAAAGAAAATGATGATAATATTAGTATAGATATTCTACCCTCATCATTGAAATCTTGGGTTGCTTTTGAAAAAAAATTAAAGAGTATTAAGGATATTAAATTTAAGGTACTATCTATATCTACAGACTTAATTAAACTTTCTGTAGAGCCAAAAGATGGCGTGGACATATCTAAATATTTAGAAAATTATGGTATTTTTGTTGAGAAAAATACAGAAGATAAAGACACTTACTATATCTCTTTATATTAGACTGCAATAGGATTATTACTGAAGTAACTTTTTGATTTATCTTGAATTTTAAATTAGATGGCTCTTCTGGAGTATCTATAAATACCAAATTATTTATTATTTAAATATTTATCAGAAATTACCAGATGATAACAATTTTGACAAAGAGGATGTCGAGTTCTTGAGGTCAGGGATAGAAAAGAAATTTTAAAACTTAGTTTGCTATTAATCATTTGCAAATTACAAGATCTGTACTAATATAACATTAGAATTGATTTTAAAATAAACAATACATCCCACATTAAAATTATGACTAATAAAAAATTAACCTTATCTATTATATCAGCCATAATTATAGTGGCAATTACGACTGTGTCATATAATTATTTTTACTCAAATAGTGGGTCGGGATCAGAAAAAAAAGACAGTAAAGATACTATCGTTGCAACTTTTGGCAATAACAAATCTATAAATCAAGGGCAGTTAGAAACGGAAATAAATAAATTAACTATTCAGAATCCGTATTTAAAAAATTTAAATTTTGACAACTTACCTCTTGATCAAAAAGAATCTATTATTAGGCAAATTATCCTTAAGGAAGCTTCTTATGAACAAGCTAAAAAAAGAAATATTCATAAATCTGAGGAATATAAAAAAGCTAAAAGATTATTTGAAAGAGAGCTTTTACAGCAAAAATTATTTAGCATCATATCTCAAGAGGCAGTTTCGGAAGAAAAGTTAATGCAGGAATATGAAGAGTTAAAATTAGACTTAAAAGATAAAAGTGAGGTTAGGATTAGATATATAGCCCTAAAAACAGAAAAAGAAGCAAAGTCTCTCTATAGAACTCTGAAAAAATATCCAAAATCATTTGCTAAGCAGGCGAAGAAAAAATCAATTGACGAATCAACAGCTAACAATGGTGGTGATATCGGGTTTGTTGTCGAAGATAGTTTGCCAGAAAGTGTTTTGGAGCAAGTTAAAAAATTAAAAAAAGGCGCAATATCAAGACCCTTTAAGCTTACAGATGTAAATTGGATAATTATAAAATTAGAAGGTAAGAGGAAAGCTAAGACCCCTAAATTTGCAGACGTTAAGGAAAGATTGACTAGAGATTTAGGTAATAAGGCTATAGAAGAATTTGCTTTAAAATCCTTAGATACATTGGATGTTAAAATATTGTTAAAATAGTTTTTTCGGTATTTAATATTATTTTCTATCTAAAATATTATATAAAAAGTCTTCGAGGACACGCACTAACTCAAACTCACCCTCACTAAGTGAGATGGAGGTAGTCATTCACAGAAAATGGCCTATCAACAGCCTTACGGACACTAAATTTAAACAGATTTTAAGATTTCTTTAGGAACCTTTTTCTTTTTTTAAGCTCAATTGGTGCTAATCTCAAGGTCTAAATATAATAAATCATATATTTCCTTTCCCCACTTGATTAGGCGTTTTGTAGCCTAAATTTTTCTTGGCATATCTTTTAAAATATTTTCTATTTTTTTAAGAGATCCTGGATTAAAAGATGTATATTAAGTTTTTTAGGAAGTATCCTGTGAATCACAGAATTTATCTTTTCTACTAATCCTTTTTGCCAAGGGCTGTAAGCATCACAGAAATAAGTTTTAAATCCTTTGAGATGATAATTGATATGATTTGCAAATTCACCTCCATTATCAAAGATCATAGTT
>CAJQHK010000022.1 GCA_905478165.1 uncultured Rickettsiales bacterium
TATGATTTTGATTAATCAATTGGTTTAGTGTTACCATTTCTACTTGATTTAGTGACATAATTTAGTAATTAATTACTTAATAAATAGGACATAAAGCTAGATAAATACTAGCTTTATGACTTGTTGATGTAAGTAATTTAATCAAAAATAATTAATAATTTTAGGGAATTAGCTTTCAACAGTCCCTTTAGAGATTGAAACCCTGTTTGGAATAATAACTCTCTTTTTCCTAGATCCTTGCTTTAATCTATTTTGCCTCTTGCGTGGTAAATATTTATATAATTCTAATTTTTTAGAAGTATCGGAATTGTAAATAAAGTCATATAAAGACTCGGTAGATATAGAGAATTCTATATCTTCCTTCATCTTGTAAGATATGACATCTAATGACCATTTATAATTTATAATCTTATTTTTTAAATATTTTAAAGCTTTAGGATTGTTATCTATTATATAAATCCATCTTTCTTACAAAGAATCATCTTATATTTACCATGAGCAATAGTAGGAATATATTTAGATCTTTCCTTCCTACTGTTTATCTCTCGGCTAATAGTAGATTTAGATTTATTAATAAAATCAGCTATTTTTGCAAAGCTTCTTTTTTAACAAATCTTATATGGTAAATTACTTGCCTATCTTTGAATGTTAAATGTTTAAATTCTTTCTTATTTTTAATCATGATAATTTTTATTTTATTTTTTAAGTTAAAAAATAAAAATTATATGATTTTGTTTAAATAGATATTAGATTTATCCAGATGAGTTTTGCGATTTATTGGGTTTTTTTGCAAAAAGAAAAGTAATTTCATAGAATATTATCATAATTGCTGCCACAAGGATTTGACTAAATATATCTGGTGGAGTGAAGATGGCGCCAAATAGGAATGACAGTATGATGTAATATTTTCGGAACTTTTTAAGTGAATTTCTATCTATTTTTTTAAATTTAATTAATAATAAAAATAACAAAGGTATTTGAAAAATAACGCCAAAGATAAAGAGTACATTTAAAATTAACTTTAAATATTCGCTGATTTTTGCTTCTAAAATAACTGGAATTGTAGCATTTATATTCTCAAAACTAAGAAAAAATTTTAAAGCTACGGGTAGTAACAGATAGTAACATACTGCTACTCCTATAAAAAATAAAATAGGACTCAAAAGAAAAATTATTACTACCGTATCTCTCTCTTTTTTATAAAGAGCTGGAGTAATAAAGGAGTAAAATTGAAAAATTATTATAGGAAAGGAGCAAAATAGAGCAAAAATTAGAGATAATTTTAGGTATGATAAAAATGCCTCAATTGGAGAGGTGTATATTATTCTATGAGTATTTTGTGAACTGATCTCAAGAGGGGTTAGTAAAAAATTATATATTTCTATAGAAAAAAAATATCCAATAATAAAAAATAAAATAAAAGATATTAGAGATTTAATAAATCTTTGCCTGAATTCTAGTAAATGTTGACTAAGATTTTTTTTAGTTGGTGATTTTACCATCTTCGATTGTAATTATCTGATCCATTTGTTTTGCCAAATCCATATTATGAGTAACTATTAATGAGTTTATTTGATATTCTTTGGTAAAATTATAAAAAATTTGAAATATATTTTCGGCATTTTTAGAATCTAAATTTCCCGTCGGCTCATCAGCAAATAAAATTTTTGGCTTAGTGATTATCGCTCTAGCGATAGCTATTCTTTGTTGTTCGCCACCTGATAATTCATAGGGAAAAGAGTTTTTTTTGTCAGATAGGTTAATTTTTTCTAATATTTCTTCAGCTTTTTTGAAAGATGTTTTTTTGTTCTCTTTTTTAATTAATAGTGGTAATAATATATTTTCAATCGCATTAAATTCTGGAAGTAAATTGTGGTCTTGATAAATAAATCCAATATTATTTTTTCTAAATTCTGTACGTTCTTTATCTTTGCTATTTGATAAGTTTTGATTGTCAAACATTACCTGTCCCGATGTTGGACTGTCCAAGAGTCCTGCAATTTGCAAAAGTGTTGTTTTTCCAGATCCAGAGGGTCCGACAAGGGCGGTAATTTTACCAGGCTCTAATAGTAAGTTAATATCTCTTAATATCGCAGATTCCTTATCTTTAACGAAGAATGATTTATTAATATTTTTTAACTCAATTTTCATATTGTATCAATTCTCACTTATAATAAATCATCATTCTGTCGCCGTTTTTAGGGTTGCAAACATTGCTATTAATTTTCTAATTTTTCAGTTTTTTCTTGATTTTGCTGCTGATCATTTTCTTGTCCACCACCTTCTTCGGCAGGATTTCTTTTTTCTTGTCTTGGCGGAATGTATGGCTCTTGTTTTGGTATCTCTATTTGTGGAAATAATCTCTTTTTAAAGAATCTGCTAGAATAATATTTAATTTTCTTTGATCTGATCGGTGGCTGAGACTCTATCAAAATAATTTGGTCATCTTTTGATAATTGTATTACTTCTTGCGGCAGTAACAATGCTCTTTGGGCGTGAGATATGTGTAAATTACGAGCTCCTGGGTTAAGATCTAAATATTTTGGCTTGTTAGTTGAGATTTGTATCGCAGTTTTGTTACCAATTAGTTGAGAAATTAAGTTGGCAGTTTCCATATTGTTGGCGGCGAAGGTGATTCGATAAGTTGAGTTGGATAAAAATGAATTCATACCCGCTTCTTCATATATGCCCTTAAGCTGTTGTGTATCTTGAATGATTAGGAATAATTTTACTCTATATCCACGAAAATAAGCTATACCAGCCTGAAATTGCTCTAACTTACCTAGGGTTGGGAATTCATCCATCATCATTAATACTCCAACTTTTTCTTCTGGTCTTGGTATTTTGGCAGTAAAAAATGATGCAGCTTGTTGATAAAATATACCCATAAGTGGTTTTAAACGAGAAATATTATCAGGTGTTAAGCCAACATATAAGGTATGAGGTTCTTTTTTAAAGTTATTCAAATTAAAATCGCTTGTTGCAGTTGTTTTATCAATTAGTGGGTTGGACCACAATTCAAGAGAGGAGTTGGCTGTAGAAGTGACGGATCCCCTTTCTTTGTCTGGTTTTTGTAAGTAGGCAGCAATATTCATATAAGATACCGGATGTATATCTTTACCTAAGGTATCTAATATTACCGCTAAATTATATACTACATCATCATTTCTGAGAGTCCTGACAACTTCACCCAAGGTGCTTGGCTTGGATTTATCTGCCAAAAGATAAAGCATGACGCCGACCAATAAGGATCTACCTTCATTTTGCCAAAACTCTTGCTCTGGCAGTAAAAAGTTGGCAATTTTTTGCACATCATCTACCATTTTACCAGATTTTTTTGAAATCCAATCCATCGGATTGTAACAATGACTAATTCCATCTGGATCTGCAGGATTCCAAAGAAAAGTTTTTTGATGTAATTTATTCTGCCTGTATCCCGATGTTAATTCGTAGTTTTCTAGCTTAATGTCGTGGACAATTACTGAATTTGTCCAAAATAACAAGTTTGGAATTACAAAACCTACACCTTTACCAGAACCGGTTGGTGCAAATAGTAAAATATGCTGATAATCATCCGCTATTAAGAATTTCCCTCGATGAGAACCTAGTAATACACCGCCTTTTGCCTTAAGACCCATCTTTTTAATTGCTCTATCACTGGCCCATTTGGCATCGCCATGAATGGATTCTGGTTTTTTAAATGGTCTCCAATCCATTAGTGGCGCCCTAATTTTCCAGATTATAATTAACAAAATACTATAAGGCAAAAAAGTTGTAGCGTATAATTTGGGAACAAAGTAATTGATTTGATACTTTTCTCCAACTGGAACTGACTGATTCCAAAGTAAGTCTGTTTGAAAATAAAAATACCAATATTTTAATAATATATCAAAAAGAGTTTTAATATTACCCATATCTGGTAATGTAAAATATCCAAAAGCTATTTTCCAACTTGGAGCCATTGTTGTTACTACGAGGAGCATAGTAACGTAACCGCAAATAATTAATAAAATGGATAGTAAAGAGGATATTACGAAAAAATTTCTAAGATGCCTTACTACTTCAGGGGTATCATCACTCATAAATAGGAAATTTTAAACATAAATCTTTAACCTCTAACTTTATTTTTTCTTCTATGTTTTTATTTTTTTCTTCAGAAAGGTTGTTTTTGACAAAAGACTCTAAAGTGTCACAAATCAAGTGACCTATTTTTTCAAATTCTTTTTCGCCAAAACCTCTTGTTGTACCAGAGGGAGTTCCAAACCTAAGACCAGATGTAACAAATGGACTCCTTGGGTCGTTTGGAATGGCATTTTTATTGCAAGTTAATCCTGCCCTCTCTAGACATTTTTCAGCATCTTTGCCGGTCAAATTTTTAAGTGGCGTTAGGTCTGCAACCATTAAATGACAATCAGTTCCATTTGTAGTAATTTTTAAACCCCGACTAATTAATGTTTTTGCTAAAATTTTGGCGTTCTTAACTATATTTTTTGAATAAATTTTAAATTCAGGCTGTAAAGCCTCTCCAAAAGCAACTGCTTTGGCGGCAATAATATGCATTAAAGGACCACTTTGCACCCCCGGAAAAACGGAGGAATTAATTTTTTTGGCTAAATTTTCGTCGTTTGTTAATATTATACCACCTCTTGGTCCTCTAAGGGTTTTATGAGTTGTTGAGGTTATGATATCGGCGAATCCTACTGGAGAAGGATAGTGGCCAGAAGTTACTAATCCAGAAATGTGAGAAATGTCAGCAAGTAGTAACGCTCCAACCTCATCAGCTATTTTTTTAAATTTGTTCCATTTAATAATTCTTGGGTATGATGATGTGCCACAGACAATAATTTTTGGCTTATGCTCTTTTGCCATTTTCATTGCTTGATCATAGTCAATTAAGCCATCATCATCTCTGATACCATATTGTATTGCATTAAACCAATTACCAGATAGTGTTTTTTTGGCTCCGTGAGTTAGGTGCCCTCCAGCTGGAAGGGACATGCCAAGTAATGTGTCATGCGGGTCAAGAAAAGCATGGTAAACAGCAAGATTAGCGCTTGCTCCAGAATGAGGCTGTACGTTTGCAAATTTTGTGCCAAATAATTTACATACTCTATCGATGGCGATCTGCTCTACTTCATCCATAAACTCACATCCTCCATAATATCTTTTGCCGGGATAACCTTCGGCATATTTGTTGGTAAAAACACTACCTCCGGCCTCTAATACTGCTTTACTTACTATATTTTCAGATGCTATAAGTTCAATTTTATATTTCTGCCTATCAATCTCTTTTTTCATAGAGATGTATATTTCTGGGTCAGTTTTTTTAATTAAATTAAGCATATTAAATTATTTTGAGGTGGATTTTGCTGTAATGTTAATTTTATTATAAATGTAATTTATTTCAAATCAACTTTCTACTGTCATTTATAAGATAAAATTTTAATGTCCATTCCATTCGATTGATTTAGTATCTATACCCTCTTTCATCATTTCCCACAGAGGCCTTAATTCTCTTAATTTTTGTACTTTTTCTTTTATAAGGTTTGTAGCATAATCTATCTCTTCTTCGGTGGTAAATCTGCCAAATCCGAAACGAATTGAAGTGCGAACTAGATCATCCCCAACTCCTAAGGCATATAATACATAGGAAGGTTCTGAGGAAGCTGAAGTACAGGCTGATCCTGATGATATTGCTAAATCTTTTGTTGCCATAATAAATGATTCTCCCTCAACTCCTGCAAAACTAAGGTTAAGGTTACTTGGAACGCGCTGCTTTTCATCGCCATTAAGGTACACCCCTTTAGTATCTTTTAAAGCATTCATAAAGCTATCTTTTAGTTTTGTGCATTTTTCATAATCTTGCTGCATTTCTTTTTTGGCAATTTTTGCTGCCTTGCCGAGTCCAGCAACCAAGAATGGTGCTAAAGTTCCAGAACGAAGCCCACCTTCCTGTCCGCCACCAGTAATTAGTGGACGAATTCTCATTCGTGGTTTCCTACGAACATATAAAGCTCCCACACCTTTTGGTCCATAAATTTTATGAGCAGAAATACTCATTAGGTCGATATTTAATTCATTAACATCCAGTGGAATCTTACCGAATGCTTGAGCTGCATCTGTGTGAAAAAATACATTTTTTTTACGACATAGCTGACCAATTTCTTTTAGCGGCTGAATAACTCCTATCTCATTGTTAACCGCCATAATTGATATCAGTAAAGTTTTGTCAGTAATGGCATTTTCTAATTCTTTTAAATCAACTATACCATTTTTCTGAACTTTTAGGAAGGTTACTTTACCACCTTGCTGTTCTATTTCATGACAAGAATTAATAACGCACTTATGTTCTGTTGGTAAGGTAATCACATGATTGTTGTCATTTTTATAAAATTCATAAGCGCCTTTAATTGCCATATTATTAGATTCGGTAGCT
This sequence comes from uncultured Rickettsiales bacterium, assembly GCA_905478165.1. Classification (GTDB taxonomy): domain Bacteria; phylum Pseudomonadota; class Alphaproteobacteria; order Rickettsiales; family UBA1997; genus CAJQHK01. The sequence goes on from CAJQHK010000022.1 coordinate 6,437, forward strand.
CCCGAGGTGAAGATAATCTCTTTAGGATGAGCATTAATAAGGTTGGCAACATCTTCCCTTGCCTCCTCTACTATTCCCTCCGCTATCCAACCAAACTCATGAGTTCTGGAGTGTGGGTTGCCAATTTCATTTTTTAAGATATGACACATATGATCTGCCACTCTTGGATCAATTGGTGTAGTTGATTGGTAATCTAGGTAAATTGGCAACTTCATAACTATTTTTTAGTTTTCTGATAAAGCTGTCCCCACGTCTTAATAAACCTATCTACTTCTTCTTTAGTATTTTCAAGGCCAAAACTAACCCTTATTACATTTTTTGCCAAAGAATCGTCAACTCCCATTTCTGACAATGCTGACGATGATTTTGATGATCCAGAGCTACAGGCGGAGCCAATTGCCACTGAAAAACCATTGAGGTCAAAATCGATTAATTGAGTTTGATTATCAACATTCCTCATGGCAACAAAACTAGTGTTAGGCGTTCTTGCAATATCTTGGCAAAAAATTACCACATCATTTCCCGCTATATTGTGCAGGGATTTTTCGAAGTAATCCCGTAATTTTTGTAATTCATGATATTTTGGTATTTTATTTTTTGATATTTCCAAAGCCTTACCAAGTCCTACCGCTCCAGGAATATTGTTTGTTCCGGGTCTTTTGCCATTTTCTTGACCGCTGCCATACAGAATTTGATTAATTTCAATTCCTTTACGCACCAACAACGCTCCTGCACCTTGGGGACCATTTAGTTTGTGAGCAGATAAAGATCCTAAATCAATATTTAAATCTTCAATATCAATCTCCAATTTTCCTATCGCTTGAGTAAGGTCGGAATGAAAAATTCCACCATTTTGGTGAGTAATTTTAGCAATTTCTTTAATTGAAAATATAGCCCCCGTCTCATTGTGAGCAAACATTATGGAGCAAATAAATTCTCTACCATTTAACTTGGATATTGTTTGTTTGAGATCCTCAATATCTGTTAATCCTTGTTCATTTGTTTTTACAAAATAGTGTTCCGCCTCTTTAGCGACATTAACAATTGCCGGATGCTCTATTCTACTAGTAATTATTGGTAATTTTTTACCACCAAGGAGGGCCATATTGTTTGACTCCGTAGCCCCTGAGGTAAAAATTACATCATAATTATCTGCATTAAGTAATGTCTTAACTTGTCTTCTGGCGTTATTTAATTTTCTTAAGGCAAGTCTACCATGACAATGTATTGATGAAGAGTTGAGCGGTAAGTTCATTACTTCAAGCATTTCGTCGATTACTTTTTTATCAATTGTTGTTGTTGAGTTGTTGTCAAAAAAAATTTTATTTTTCATGATATATTTAGATCTTCTATTGTTATCGAGCTAAAATAATTTTTTATTTTATTTCCCCAGCCCTTCCATAATTTACGGGTTGGGCATTTAGTAACCCTTCCTAAGCAGTTTTCAGTTTTAGTACAGTTTGTCATTTTTATTGACTCGTCGACTGTCAATATTATATACGCTTATATTTTTAGTATCTTTTAAAAAAATATATCCACCACCAGGACCCTTAACTGAGATAATATTCTTTCTAAATATGAAAAGGATTTTTCTTTATTACTAGCAATCAAGGATAGTGGCACGCGCTTCCCACTACTTAATTTTGCCATCTCATCTATACTATCGACAGCATATCTTCCTTTGGATGTTAAAATCATATTGATTTAAATGCCGCAATCAATTGAGAAGTTTCTAAAAAAATCTATTTATGCTTTAATAGTCATCTTTTTTTAGCATAAACTTCTCAGGATTTGTGTTAATTGATTATTCTATTTTTCCTATAGTTTTCTAATTAACCTATATAATAGTGTGAGGATGTTTGATAATAGTCAAGTATTTTAGTATGGTATTGTGGTGATTGTGAAATATAGTAATTATTAATTTTGATTCTTTTGTTGCTTTAAAATTCTATAATATTCTTTTACACTTTTATTGTGGTCTTTGAGGTTGGTGGAAAAATTATGTCCACCATATCCCGTCGCAACAAAATATAGATAATTTGTTTTAATGGGTTTTAATACCGCTGCAATAGATGCAATTCCTGGGTTACTAATGGGGGATGGAGGAAGTCCATATATGTGATAAGTATTAAATTCTGAGCCATTTCTAATATCTTTATACGTAATTTTTCTTTCTAAAGATTTATCTCCATAGGTAAAGGAATATATAATGGTTGGATCTGATTGTAATTTCATTCCTATTCGTAGCCTATTTAAGAATACCGACGCTACTGTTTTTCTTTCTGATTCAAGAGAGGTTTCTTTTTCAATGATTGATGCCAATATAATAGCATCTTTTTTATTTCTGATTATTTTGTTATTTTTGTCCCTTTGTTCCCACAATTCATCAACCGCTTTTATCATTGCATTTTGCATTCTTTTCACAGTGATTGATTTTTTATTACCACGAGAATAGTAGTATGTTTCCGGTAATACTGATCCTTCTGGTATATGTTTTACATTCTTGCCCGACAATCCTTCGGTTGAATTAATAATTTGTGACGCACTGTGAGACGACAATCCTTCAGTAATAGTGAATCTTCTAAAAAATATATATCCTTCATGCATTTTATGCAAAATATCGTAGTAAGATATAGATTTTTCAAATTTATATTCGCCATATTTTACTCTTGGGTCATACCCTTTAAATAGTTGAGACAAATATAGGAATAGGGTTGGGTGTTTTATTATGTTTTCTTGATGTAATTTGTTTATTACCTCTTTTAGAGTTAGGCCACTTTCTATGATGAATGTTTTATCTTCTTTGTGATAGCTGTTCGGAGCGTGAAAGAAGATAATTAAAGAAAAAATACTAACTACAAAAATAATTGTGATGGCGGAGGTGGTAGAAACTATTTTTGATATTACTTTAAGCATCGAGATTTTTAAATATTAATGATGCATTTGTACCCCCAAAACCAAATGAATTTGACATTATGAAGTCAATTTTACTTTCTTTTGCTTTATTAGGAACTAAATCTATGTTGGTTTCGGTTGATGGTTTATCAAGATTTAGGGTTGGAGGTATAATTCCTTTGTTGATCACTAAAGTTGCGAATATTGCTTCAACACTTCCTGCAGCTCCAAGAAGGTGTCCTATTGATGATTTGGTAGATGACATGAATAGATTTTTTTTATTACCAAATAATTTTTCAACCGTTCTAAGTTCTATATCATCTCCCATTGGTGTTGATGTGCCGTGAGCATTAATATATTGAATTTTTTCAGGACCTATATTTGCATCGGATAGGGCCATTTTCATAGCGTTGGTCGACCCCCTTCCTTCTGAATCTGGGGCGGTTATGTGGTAAGCGTCACCAGATAATCCGTAACCTACTACTTCTCCATATATTTTTGCACCTCTTTTTTTAGCGTGCTCATATTCCTCCAATACCAATATTCCAGAACCCTCTCCCATAACGAAACCATCCCTATCTTTGTCCCAAGGTCTTGATGCAGATTCTGGATCTTCATTGAAATTAGTGGATAATGCTCTAAGTGCCGAGAATCCTGCTATTGCCGTCTTACAAACTACAGATTCAGCGCCACCGCATATCATGACGTCAGCTCTGTTATCTTGAATTAGTTTAAATGAGTCTCCAATAGCATGAGTTCCAGTAGCACAAGCCGTTACAACTGAGTGATTTGGTCCCATAAATCCGTACTTAATCGAGACATGTCCTGAGGCGATATTGATAAGACTGGAGGGTATAAAAAATGGACTAACTTTTTTCGGGCTTTTGTGGTTAACGATTTCAACTGTTTTTTCGATTGATTTTAATCCTCCAATACCAGAGCCAATTAAAACGCCAGATCTAAATTTTTGAGAATCTGTTTCTGCTTTATAGCCTGAATCATTGATCGCTTGTGTTGCCGCTATTATTGCTAGAGTGGTAAACTCATCGACTTTTCTTTGCTCCTTTATTTCAATAAACTGAGTAATAAACTCTTTATCTAACTTCACTTCTGCAGCTATTTTGCAAGAAAAACCCTCTGGGTCAAAATTAGAGATCTTCTTGATTCCGGATTTGCTATTAATAAGGTTGTTCCAGCTTTCATTAATATCTTTTCCTATTGGAGTTACGGCACCAATTCCTGTAATAACTACCCTTCTTTTGCTCATAATAATATGTTTAAATTTACACTATTAAACCAAAACATAGTTTTAGTTTAATAGCCGAAACCACTTGGGGGGATGAAAAATAATCTGGTTTATCCTGATATTTAAAGGATTGGTCTCATAATAAAACCAAGATTTTAACAGAGGAAACCATAATATGCATAATTTAGGGACAAAGAATTTAACTTCTGTCCACCCCAGTAGTAACTTAGTTAATTAAATTGTGTTCTTTATAATATCTCATAGCTCCTTTGTGAATAGGAGCATGATTGCCGTCTTTAATTGATTTACTAATTTCCATGGAAGAGAAGACCGGATGCAATGTTTTGAAATTGTCAAAATTATTGAATACTGCTTTGGTAAGGTTATATACTATTTTTTCATCAACTTTGGAAGATGTAACTAAGGTTGCTTTAATACCAAATGTCGTAATGTCTTTAGGATTATTTTTGTACATACCTCCAGATACATATGATTTAACATAGGAAGGGTTAATTTTTATCAATTTCTCGATTACTTTTTCACTAATATTGAGAATCTTTACTTTGCAGCCAGAATTACTATTCTGAGTAACCTCTTGTAACACTCCGTTTGGATTTCCAGCCATATAGGTCATCGCGTCTATATCTCCATCGCAAAGTGCTTTGATCTGCTCGGTTGGTGAAAGGTGAGTTATTTTTGCAAAATCAGAATGCTTCCATTTTTGCGCTTGCAATAGGACGTCCATAGTAGCGTAAACACCTGAATCTTTTGGTCCAAAATTTATGATTTTATTTTTTAGGTCATCAAGCTCTATAATTCCCGACTTCTCTGTTACTACAATAGTAAAGGTTTCTGTATATAAGGAAAATACAGATCTTAAATCACTGAACGGCTTTTGATCCGCAAAGAATCCCGTTCCTTTGTAAGCGTGGTGCTGCCAATCTGATTGCGATATACCAAACTCTACGATTTCAGCGCGAATGGCATTAAGATTAGCGACCGATCCTCCAGTTGACTCAACTGAGCATCTAATACCATGCTCTTTTCTTCCCCTATTTACTAAGCGACAAATTGCGCCACCGGCTGGGTAATAAACTCCGGTAATCCCTGCTGTAGCTACATTGATATACTTTGTTGCTGCCAACAAATTGTGTGAAAACGACATCGTTAAAAGGATTAGCAGAATCGACACTACCCTACATATAATATTGTTACAATATAACTTCATTTTAATATCTTATTTAAATTTCTATCTTAAATTTACCAAATTATCAAATAATTATAACGTTAGGAAAGTTTATTTCAATAATTAATTTGATTGTTATTTTCCTGACGCTTCTCCATTGCGACGATGGTCTGCAGAACCATAAATCACGCCGTCCTTTATTGATATAGCAGTAATGCCGCTACTAATATTTCTTATTTTTACTTTGTGACCAATCTTTTCTAAGTCTTCAAGCATTTTCTCTAAGTAAGTTTCTTTTTCAAGTTCTAAGTTACCATTGATTGCAATAAAGTTTGGCAATGCTATTGCTTCGTCGATATTCATTTGCCAATCGAGATAGGCAATGATTGTCTTGGCTACATATTGTATAATTCTTGGTCCTCCTGGGGAACCAACTATTAGAACTAAATTATCTTTATTATCGAAAACAAAAGTTGGCGACATTGAGCTTCTTGGTTGTTTATTGGGCATCACTCGATTGATAACTTTTTTACCATCTATTTTAGGTTTAAAAGAAAAATCGGTCATTTGATTATTTAACATAAAACCGTCTACCATTAGGTTTGATCCAAAAAGATATTCTATGGAACTGGTCATCGATACTGCATTACCTTCCTTGTCAATAACTGATATATGAGTTGTTGAATTAGTTTCGAAAGCGTTGTGATTAATATGGTAACTATTACTTACTTTGAAATTTCCTGGCTTTAGATTTGAAATTGTTTCATTAGCCTTGATCAATTCCGACCTATTTTTTAAATATTCTTTATTTAATAATTTTTTAAGTGGAATATTTTTAGTGTCCGCTAAGTATTTATTGCGATCTTGATATGATAATTTTGTAGCCTCCGCTATCAAATGTATGGTTTTAGGCGATGTTGGAGAAAGGAATTGCAGATTAAAATTTTCTAATATTGATAATATCTGTAATAATGTTACACCACCAGAACTAGGAGGTAACATGGAACATACCTTATATGAATGATAAAAAGAACATATTAAGTCGCCGGTTTTAATATTGTAATTTTTTAAATCTTTTAGTGATAAATATCCTGGATTATCAGATGTCTGAACTTTTTTGACTATATTTTTGGCGATTTCTCCTTTATAAAATGGTTCGATTCCTTTCTTGGCAATTATGGACAAGGTCTTTGCTAAATCTTTATTATAGATAATTTCGTCATTTTCTTTTATTTTACCATTTTTATTAAAATAAATTTTCTTTAATTCGGGGCTATTATGTAAATATTTAACATCCTCTAATATTGTTCTTATTTTACTTTCCATAGGAAAACCTTCATTTGCTAATTTTATGGCGGGCTCAAATAATATTTCCCATTTTAATTTTCCGTATTTTTTATGAGCTTTTTTAAGCATTTTTAACAATCCCGGAGTCCCGACTGATAATCCGCCATTCACCGCCTCGTGAAAACTCATTACTGAACCGTCTTTTTTGATAAATATTTTATCGTGGGATTTTTCTGGCGCTGTTTCTCGGCCATTATAGTAAGTGGATTTGTTATTTTTTTTGTCATGATATAACAAGAATGCGCCACCACCGATACCAGATGATTGAGGCTCTACGACATTTAAAACCATTTGTGCTGCAATTGTAGCATCTACGGAACTACCTCCCATTTCTAGTATTTTAGCTCCAGCATCCGAAGCTCTTTTGTCTAAGGTGGAAATCATAAATTCCTTTCCCGATATTATTGATTTTTTTGCAAATTTTTGATATTGCTCTCCCTGCCAATCATCATTATTATAAGATTTTGACTTGGTGCCCATTAGTTGTTTTAAGGTATTTGTGATCTGATACTTGTTTGATAAATTTTGAGTGATGTTTATTATTTTACCTGAAAACAATAATATCGTTCCTATGATGGTAATTATTATTGCGGTTGTTAGTATTTTCTTTTTATTCTTAGTTATCATCATTCTCTAATTTTGGCAATTTCTTAATAGAAAGTATTTTAATTTGATTATTTTTTATTTGTAAAATTTTAAATTTAAAACCATCAAACTCAAATTCTTCATCATCTTCTGGTATTTTTCCGATATTGGCAATAATAAATCCACCAATTGTTGAAGAATTATCATCATCTCCTTTTAAATTCCAATTTAATTCTCTATTTACATCTCTAATTGGCACCTTGCCATTTATTTGAAAGTAATCATGTTGTAATTTAATAATTTTATCATTTTCTTGATTTTGATCGCTAAATTCTCCAATTATCTCTTCGATAATATCAAATAAAGTAACTAAACCATCAATTGTTCCATATTCATCTACGACAATAGCGATAGATTCCTTTCTTTGTCTAAATTCTATTAATTGGTGACCGATTCTGTTTTGCGGAGGGATAAAAAGAGGTTTAGAGGTAATATTTTTTAATTTTATTTTACTTAAATCGCCAGAATATTTATTAATGTTCATAATTAATCGTCTCATATCTAGGATTGAAGTTATATTATCTTCACTTTTTTCCCAAAGTGGAATTTTATTGTGATTAATTTCAAAAGCTTGCTGAATTATTGATTTTAGATCTTTTTTAATGTTAATAGATTTTATGTCCTTTCTGTGGGTGAGAATTTCAGAAATCTCAACTTCTTTTAAATCAAGAACACCGTTTATCATATCTTTATCCGCCTTCAAGAAAGCGCCTTGACTATGTTTTAACTCTACCACCCCCCTAATTTCTTCCAAATGAGAGCTGGGATTGGATTTTTTATCTTCCTCCTCCTTATAGATTAGGTTAGTAAATTTGGTGATAAAAAATGTTAGCGGTGAAAGAATTTTATTAAAAAACAATAAAAATGGTGAAAGAGAGAGAGCAATTTTTTCAGATTTTTTTAAGGCATAAGTTTTTGGCGTTATTTCGCTAAAAATAACAATAAGAACGGTCATGATGATTGTGGCAAGTAAGATTCCAACATCTTCGCCAAAATATTCTATAGCTAGGCTGGTCGCAAGTACCGACGCTAAAATGTTAACAATGTTGTTGCCAATAAGTATTGTTGCCATCAACTTATCTCTTCTCAAAAGAAGTTTTTCTACAATCTTTGCTCTTTTATTACCGTCCTTTACTAAGCGATGAATTTTTCCTGCTGAAGATGCTGTAAACCCAGTTTCTGAGCCTGAAAAAAAAGCAGATATAATTAGCAAAAGGATAATTGAAATTAAATATATTAAATCATGATATTCTAGCATTTAATAATAATTTAACGAGATTATGTTTGACCCATTTGAAAGACTTTAGCTTCAGCTTTCGCCCCCTCAGGTTTGGGAGATGCGCTTGGAGTTTTTATTATTTTTTCAAGAGCAGCTGTCAATTTTGATATTCTATCCTTACCTAAAGATTCAATTTTTTTGGTAAGTTCTGCCGCTTTTGGAGCAGGTAATTTATTTAGAACGTCTAAGGTCTTTAATAAATCTGATATGCTGTTATTTTCTTGACTCGGATCATCTTGTTCCTGAGTTATTGTTTGTAATAATTCTGGATTCTGTTTAAGAAGGTTTTTGAAGAGGTGGGCAATTAATATTATTGTTGCGGCATCTACCTCGTTAGAATCTAATTCTGTTTTAGTATCTTGACCTCCTTCACTCCCCGGTAAAGTGATAGGACTAGATCCAGTATGTCCATTATTGTCAGTCATTGCCTCCGCCACAGCTTCAAGAGATTTTATCGCTTGTAGCATGTGAGGTAATTCAGTTGTAGTTGCTGATAATATATCAGATATCATACTCTGTATATCTCCTTCTAATGAGGTTTTAGCAGTATTACTAGTTTGCATCCGAA
>CAJQHK010000023.1 GCA_905478165.1 uncultured Rickettsiales bacterium
TGAATAAAGAATAGTTTGGAGTGCTGTCTGTTAGTCCGAATTGACAAAACCACTTAGAAGTAAGATTAGTTTTTAATGATTCTTCTAATTCTCTATCACTTAGATCTTCCATGAACTGAACCAGAAGGCATAAAAACAATCTAAAAGCACCGAATCCTTTGTGATCTGAGTTAACTTCCATCTTACTCATTTCTTTTTCTATTTCAGAGAAATTCCACAATTCTTTGAATTTTCTGTAAATGTGAGCGGCTGGGACTAACTCTTCTAATGAAACTATTTCTACCTGAGAGGATATATCGGAATTCTTAATATTTAACTAAAAACAAATCAAATTAAGCAGCATTAAGCTAGGTAAATACTAGCTTAATGCTGCTTTTAGGCAAGAGGAAATGCTAGGAAATTAGAGGATTGTTTTAATTTGATTTGCGACAGGCCCAAAAGATATTCCATAATTTTTGATTGAATCCTTTAATCATTTATGCTGTAATTTTATTTTACATTTAACTGAATTACCACAATATGGATTTTGGATATATTTTTGCTGCAATGTTTGGTGCTATTTCTGGCTCTTACACCACCCTTTTTATTTATAGAATTCCGATTGGAGAATCATGTTTTGGTCGCTATTTTGGCCCAAAATCAAGATGCCCCAATTGTAATAGAATAATTCCTACCCGAGAATTAATTCCAATCATCAACTGGCTGTTTACCTTAGGAAAATGTACTAATTGCAAAATTTCTATACCAAAAAGATATTTTATTGCAGAAATTTTATCTACCCTGCTATACGTTATATGTTATCACAAATACGGCTTTTCAGATAATTTTATTTTATATTCTCTATTGATGAGTGCCATTGTGGTTTTAGTCGTAATTGATTGGAATTTTAAAAATCTTTATGATCCTGTATTATATGCTATACTAACAATTTCCATTGCTATTAGGGTTTTGCAAGATGGAGAAATTATTAATTTATTATTTTATATTGCTATAGCAACTTTTCTATCTGCAATTTTTTATCAATTTCTTAAATCAAAATTCTTTTTTAATCAATTAACAGAAAATCAAATATTACAATATAGTAAATTCTTAATTATTTGCTCTATTTTACTATCATTTGGTTGGTTTTTATATTATTTTATTTTGATTTTAATATTTTTATCACTATGCTCAATTATATATAGAAAAATTCTTGAAAAAGATACCTATGTTGGATTTTATATGATATCTAATTTATTAATAATGTTATTTTTAGGATGAATAAAGCAAACTTACAAACAGAAGCTAATTTTACTGATTATAAAGTTAAAAATATTGCCTTGGCTGAACTTGGTAGAAAAGAAATTTCTTTGGCAGAATCTGAAATGCCTGGTTTAATGTCATTACGACAAGAATTTAAAGCAAAACAACCTTTAAAGGGTGCTAAAATTGCTGGTTGTCTTCATATGACTATCGAAACTGCTGTTTTGATTGAAACTTTAATTGAACTTGGAGCGGAAGTAAGGTGGAGTTCTTGCAACATCTTTTCAACAGTCGATTCGGCCGCTGCTGCAATTGCTGCTAAAAATATTCCAGTTTTTGCTTGGAAAGGAGAGAGTGAAAAGGAGTATGAATGGTGTATTGAACAAACAATTGCCGGTAAGGATGGTTGGAGACCAAATATGATTCTAGATGACGGAAGTGACTTAACTGTTATTATGCACGATAAATTTCCAGAAATTTTAGAAAACATTAGAGGTGTCTCGGAAGAAACAACTACTGGAATAGCCAGATTAGTACAAATGGCCAAAGAAAATAAATTACAATTACCAGTCATTAACGTTAATGATTCTGTTACCAAGGCTAAATTTGATAATCTTTATGGCTGTCGTGAGTCTGTAATTGATGGTATTAAAAGAGCTACGGATGTCATGATTGCTGGGAAAAAAGTTGTTATTTTAGGATATGGAAATGTTGGAAAAGGTTGTGCCGAAGCATTTAAAATGTCAGGTGCCAGAGTTACAGTTACAGAAATTGACCCAATCTGCGCTCTACAAGCTTCAATGTGTGGATATGAAGTCCTAACAATGGAAGATGTAGTGTCTGATGCTGATATTTTCATCACAACAACAGGTAACAAGGATGTTATTACATTTGAACATATGGAGCAAATGAAGGATTCGGCTATTATTGGAAATATTGGTCATTTTGACAATGAAATTCAAGTTGAAAAATTAAGAAGCTTAGAGTGGGAAAATATTAAACCTCAGACTGATCAAATTATTTTTCCAGATGGTAAAAAAATTACTCTTTTAGCTGAAGGTAGATTATTAAATTTAGGTTGTGCAACTGGTCATAGTGCTTTTGTAATGTCAACAAGCTTTACCAATCAGGTTTTAGCACAAATTGAACTTTGGAATAATCACAATAAATATCAAAATGCTGTTTATTTATTACCAAAAGAACTTGATGAAAAAGTAGCAACATTGCATTTAGATAAATTAGGCATCAAACTAACAAAACTAAGTGAAGAACAGGCAAAATACATCAGTACCGATATTAACGGCCCATTTAAAACTAATGATTATAAATATTAAATAAAATGGAAGAATTTCTAATTACAGAATCTGGCTTAGAAAGATTAAAACAAGAAGTTATTAACCTTAAGGACATAGAGAGGCCAAAAGTGATTAATCAAATTTCAGAAGCTAGAGATCTAGGTGATCTTAAGGAAAATTCCGAATATCACTCTGCAAAAGAAAAGCAAGCAATGATTGAGGCTAAACTATCAAACCTTACAAATAAACTAGCTAGAGCAAAAGTAATTACAAAAAAAGACCTAACAACAAAAAAAGTTACATTTGGAGTAACTGTTGAGTTAGAAAATCTTAACAATGGAGATGTTGTTAAATATAAAATTATCAGTGAGTATGAATCTGATATTGATTTAGGATATATATCTGATAAATCACCTATCGCACGGGCCCTTATAGGCAAAGAAAGTGGTGATGAGGTTGAAATAAGAACTCCAGGAGGATTAAAAGAATATAAAATAAATAACATATCAATATCCTAGGAACCTCTAAAAACCTAGTAAAGCAACCACAGATGTGAGTATTGATGGAACCTATAATTTTCTTTGATATTTTTCTATTTTCCAACTCTCCGATACCCACATACATTCTTACATGATATGCTTTTCTACCAATATCTCCGTGCAGGATATACGTAATGTTAAATAATTTTACTAAGGAATTGTGAAGAAATAACTAGAACATTGTTAAAATATTTTTTCTTTCAGATTTTCCTTTTAATCGACGTTATAGCAAGCTATTGTAACATTAAAAACAAGAAAGATAATGATAATATTGAAGTTATATTTGACTATTTTCTAAGAATTAATTATTCAATATTTTACCGTGATCAACTCTATGATTGACAAAGATGAATTATGAAGAAGAAATATTTAAGACATATTATATATACTTCTTACAGTACGTTTGCACAATAACTTCTTGACTTTATCTTTATAAAATATTATACTTTAAACTATAGATTAAAATATTTAATTAATAACAAACATAAATAATAAAATTATGTCTAGCTCCAAAACTTTTTCTTTCAAAAAAAATACCAGAAAAGCATTCACACTTATAGAACTTTCTATTGTACTTATTATTATAGGTCTATTAATTGTTGCAATTACCTCCGGCTCAAGTTTGATCAGAAATGCAAAATTAAGATCAATAACGAATGAAGCTAAGCAATATCAAGTTGCTGTTAATAGTTTCTATATGAAGTTTGACGAATATCCTGGTGACTTTAATCAACAATTACCAGCGGTTTCCTCTATCACAGCTGCAGCAGGTGCAAAAGAAGATATAGCAATTGGTCATAATAATGATATCATAGAATGGGTTTCTCACAATGGTACCAGTCCAGTTAACGAAGGTTCAAATGCTTGGTTACAATTAGTTGCTTCTGCTATCTTACCTTCAGATATAACAAGTAATATGGATGTAAGTAAAATGTTAGATGTTGTTGATATAACCTTAGTACCAACTACTCATTTTCCAACATCTGCTGAAAATGCAGCTGGTTGGATATTTAATTCCGACACACAAAACGGCATCACAACCAATTATGTTCAACTTGTAAAATCATTTAACAGTCAATTTGCTAGCGGTGCTTCATCATCATTTTCAAGGCCATTAATAGATGCTGTAAAAGGTGGTGGAGCCCTTACTCCGGCCGATGCCTTCTCAATTGACAACAAAAATGATGATGGCCTTAGAAACTCTGGCGATGTAAGAGAAGTGTTTGCTATGGCAATTAATGCTGATGGTTCTTCTACTGGTTCGTCTAACAGTGCAGATGGTGATTGCGACGCTTCCATTACAACAACTGTTAGTGGCCAGTATGATTTAGACAATGGTACAGAAAATATCTGCTCTTTAGCATTCAAAGTAACTATTAACTAGTAATCACAGTACTTTAATAAAAAAATACTTTTTAAAAGCGTCAATATGGCGCTTTTTTTTGCGATACATTAAATTCCACCTTCTATATCCCTTCACTCTCTTAAAACAAGATTCTCTATTATTATCGACATTAGGTTTATCAAAACTTAAGCAACTCACTATTCAAATATGTAAAATATTACTACTAACCCCTAACCTCATAATTATCTTAGCAATTGATTGGTATGACTCTAATACTAATTTTACACAAGAGATCTTGAATTCCAAAAGTAGTTACGCCAAAATTTATATATAACTCAGCATTTAGATAGGTTAGTTTGAGTCAGAAATTTATTATTAAGTCTATATTTAACATCAGAATGTATTTATCTAAATTTTATGGTAATTATTAACCAATAACAAGGAGCGTATATGTTGCATTATAGATAAACTTTACCACCAAGATATCTTCTTCATCTTTTTACCTCTAAATCATTATCTTATTAGTGTAAGTCTGACATTTTTTAACAATTTATGAATAAAAATATCTCAAAAAACCACTTTAAAGGTGCGATATTGGATAAGTAATAGCGTGATCTAGTTTCCTTTTAAACTTCTAACTGCTAACAAGACTTATACCCTGTGAACAATTTTATGGTTTATGACTTAAATCAACCATAAATAGTTGAAAAATCTATTTTACAATTGTATAGTTAAGCTCCTTGCGTAATACCGAGATCCATCTTAAAAATTATGTTAAAAAATTAAGCTATAATTAGAAGTTACGATGCAATTAGATACAAAATTAAATAAAACCGCTCTTTTCAGTTCAAACTTACCTTTTATAATTGAAATTTACCAAAAATATCTTCAGAACCCTAGTGATGTAGATGCTAGTTGGATAGAATTTTTTAGTGATAATTCTGATGATATTGAAAAATTAATTGGCGATAAAAATGGAGCTTCTTGGTCTAAAAAAGATATCTCTATCTTAAATTTTGATTATGATATTTCCTCAATGGCAAAGCCTGAAGAGAAAAAATCTAAAAAAATTAATAAATCTGCCGATCTTGAGATTAAAATTAACAACTTAATTGCTGCTTACAAAAATTTTGGCCACTTAAATGCTGATTTAGATCCTCTCAAATTATCAAAAAGAGAGTTTCCAATTGAAATTGACCCAAAATTTCATAATATTTCTTCCGAGGAGTTAAATAAAGAAACCGACCTTAAAGGTAAATTAGGTTTAAAAAAAGTTAAAATTATTGATATTGTTAATAAGTTAAACCAGATCTACTGCTCTAAGATTGCTTCAGAATTTGAATATATCAGAAACCCTGAGCAAAAAAAATTCTTAGAAGAGAGAATTGAACATTTAGCTGATGATAAAATATCTAATCAAAATCAAATTCGTATTTTAAAAGATGTTATTCGTACTGAAAATTTTGAGCAGTTCTTACATAAAAGATTCCCTGGTGCCAAAAGATTCTCTGTTGAAGGTGGAGATAGCTCAATCAACGCCATTGAAGAGATTATTGATATTTCTGCCAAAAATCAGGTTAAAAAAATTATTATTGGAATGGCCCATAGGGGTCGTCTTAATATTTTAACTGGAGTTATGGGTAAGCCATATTCTCAAATGATTGCTGAATTTAAAGGTAAGGCTGGAATTCCAAAAGAGATCACTAAGTCTGGCGACGTGAAGTATCACATGGGCTACGCCAATTCTCGTGAGATTTATGGTAATAAAATTGACCTCTCTCTTGCCTTTAACCCTTCTCACTTAGAAGCTGTAAACTCCGTTGTCTGCGGTAGAGTTAGAGCTAAGCAAGATTCTTATGGTGACACGGAAAGAAAAACTGCTTTAGCAATTTTAATTCATGGTGACGCCGCTTTTGCTGGCCAAGGATCAGTTGCTGAAAATCTTATGATGAATGGCTTAGATGGTTATAATACTGGTGGTGTAATTCACATTATTACCAATAATCAAATTGGCTTTACTGCCAATCCTAATGATTCTCGTAGCACGCATTATGCCTCTGATCTTGCTAAAGCAATTGATGCGCCAATTTTTCATGTTAATGGCGACGATGTCGAATCCGTTGTAAAAATTACTAAATTGGCAGCAGAATTTCGTCAAAAATTTAAAAAAGATATTATTTTAGATATTATTTGCTACAGAAGGTATGGTCATAATGAGGGGGATGAGCCTTTATATACTCAGCCAATTATGTATAAAATTATTAAAAATCACCCTACCCTAAAAAAAATCTATTCTGAAAAATTAATCTCTACCGGAATAATATCTACTGAAGAATTCAACAAATTAAATGATGAATTTAATTCCCATCTAGAAAAATCCTTCATCGAATCAGAGAAATTTGAAGCTAAACAGGGAGATTGGCTAGAGGGAGATTGGTCAAATATTAAAAATGGCGATGATAGAATCCCAGAAACTGGTATTGATACTAAAAAATTAAAAGATATTTTCGCTAAAATTAGTGACATTCCAAAAGATTTTACTATAAATCCAAAAATTTCTAAACAATTAGAACAGAAAATTATTGTTTTCAGTTCAGGAGAAAATATTAACTGGAGTATCGCGGAATCTTTAGCTTTTGGATCTTTAATTAAGGAAGGTTCTAATGTCAGAATTACTGGACAAGATGCTGGAAGAGGAACCTTCAGTCATCGTCACTCAGTTTTAACTGACTATGATAGTGGTAAAAGAATTGACACTTTAAATAATATTGAAGGTGCAAATTATGAAGTTCATGACTCATTCCTTTCGGAATATGCAGTTTTAGGATTCGAGTATGGCTATTCCCTGTCTTCTCCAGATAGTTTAACTATTTGGGAAGCACAATTTGGAGATTTTGCCAATGGTGCGCAAATTATTTTTGATCAGTTTATCACTTCAAGTGAGGCAAAGTGGCTTAGAAAATCTGGCCTAGTTTGCTTACTTCCTCATGGTTATGAAGGTCAAGGTCCAGAACATTCTTCCGCAAGATTAGAAAGATTTCTACAATCAGCGGCAGATGATAATATGAGAATTTGCAATATTACAAATCCCGCAAATTTCTTCCATGTTCTACGTCGCCAAATTCACAGCAAGGATAGAAAACCTCTGATTGTAATGTCACCAAAATCATTACTTCGTCATAAATTGGCAGTTTCAAAACTAGAAGAATTTGGTCCCAAAACTAAATTTCAACCGATTTTAACTGAAAATTCTGATTCTAAAAAAATTAAGAAGGTAATCCTATGTTCTGGTAAAATTTATTATGAGTTAATCCAAGATAGAGAAGAGAAAAAATTAGATAATGTCACAATTATTAGATTAGAAGAAATTTACCCATTTCCATCTGAATTGCTTAAAAAAGAATTACAAAAATATAAATTAGAAGAAATAATTTGGTGCCAAGAGGAATCAAAAAATATGGGCGCTTGGTTCTTTATTCGTGATTACATTGATGAAATTTTCAATGAACTAAATATCAATATCAAGTTAAAATATGCCGGCAGAGTTGCATCCGCATCTCCTGCTACTGGCTACGCCTCTTACCATAAGGAAGAGCAAAAGAAGCTAATTGATGAAGCATTAGCAATTTAAATTAATTAAAATGTCGATAGAAATACAAGTTCCAGTTTTAGGAGAGTCAGTTAGTGAAGCAACGATTGCAAAAATTTATAAAAATGTTGGCGACGCCATTGAGGCTGATGAAATATTGGTTGAATTAGAAACAGACAAAGTAACTTTAGAAGTTAATGCTCCTGCAAGTGGTGCAATCACTGAAATTAAATTCTCTGAAGGGGATAATGTTACAGTTGGTCAAATTCTAGCTATTATGAATGAAGGTGCATCTGGATCAGTGAAGATTGTAAAGCCCACAAATCAAGATACATCACCAATACAAAGAGAATCTACTTCAAGCAAAAAATCAGACCATTTATCTCCCGCACCAAATAGAATTATTAATGAAAATTATCTTAGTAAAGACTCTATTACTGGTACCGGTAAGGATGGTAGAATTACTAAAGAAGATGCTTTAAATGCTGCTAAAAATCAAAATAATATTGTCATCGATGACAAGCCGATTGAGAGAGTTAGGATGTCTAAACTTCGTCAAATTGTTGCTAAAAGATTAAAAGAATCTCAAAATACCGCTGCAATTTTAACAACTTTCAACGAGGTTGATATGAGCAATGTTATGGCACTTCGTAATGAATATAAGGATAAATTTTTAAAGAAACATGATGTAAAATTAGGATTCATGTCCTTCTTTGTTAAGGCTGCCATATCGGCTTTAAAAGATATTCCAGCCGTTAATGCTGAAATTGATGGAACTGACATTATTTACAAAAATTATTATGATATTGGTGTTGCAGTTGGATCACCTCAAGGTTTAGTTGTTCCAGTTTTAAGAAAAGCTGATAAATTATCAGTTGCTGGTGTCGAATCTGGTATCTTAGATTTAGCTTTAAAAGCAAGAGATGGTGAATTATCCATTTCCGACTTAACTGGCGCCACTTTTACAATTTCTAATGGCGGTGTTTATGGATCATTGATGTCTACCCCAATTATTAACCCTCCACAATCAGGAATTCTGGGGATGCATAAGATTCAAGAAAGACCAATGGTAGTAAATGGTGAAATCAAGATTAGACCGATGATGTATCTTGCACTTTCTTATGATCATAGAATTATTGACGGTAAGGAAGCTGTTACTTTCTTAGTAAAACTCAAGGAGTTAATTGAAGATCCAAGAAGATTATTATTGGATATATAATTTCCTATCTAAAATCTAAAAACTCCCTGGATATCGTTCTATTTTTTTAACTTTGTGATACTAACTTCTTTTAGATAAAATTGTTGCTAAATTTTAATATCCAACATTATACATCATATACAATTTTTATTTCAGCAAAAATTATTAAAGAAGTTTTAATTAGAACTATTACCAAGACTCACCCTTAAAATAAGCAATATATCAAAATATTCTTACCTATCATTTGTAAAAAATGACTAGAATATGACCGTATTTGACAAGGTTTTTTGTAAATTACAGGTAAAAAGATGCAGACAGATTACTTATATTTGTGACATATTTTTTAACATGGGTCTTGGTATAATACCATTTCCTATTTATAATATTAAATGAGCAATGGTACGATCTAGCTTTATCTCTTGAGTCTCTGATAAGTTCTAGATCCCAATGGAACAAATCAGGAATTGCAAAATAATATTCAATTACTTAAAATATTATACTCAGTTTAAGTTAACTTTAAAGATAAATGTCGATAGAAATACAAGTTCCAGTTTTAGGAGAGTCAGTTAGTGAAGCAACGATTGCAAAAATTTATAAAAATGTTGGCGACGCCATTGAGGCTGATGAAATATTGGTTGAATTAGAAACAGACAAAGTAACTTTAGAAGTTAATGCTCCTGCAAGTGGTGCAATCACTGAAATTAAATTCTCTGAAGGGGATAATGTTACAGTTGGTCAAATTCTAGCTATTATGAATGAAGGTGCATCTGGATCAGTGAAGATTGTAAAGCCCACAAATCAAGATACATCACCAATACAAAGAGAATCTACTTCAAGCAAAAAATCAGACCATTTATCTCCCGCACCAAATAGAATTATTAATGAAAATTATCTTAGTAAAGACTCTATTACTGGTACCGGTAAGGATGGTAGAATTACTAAAGAAGATGCTTTAAATGCTGCTAAAAATCAAAATAATATTGTCATCGATGACAAGCCGATTGAGAGAGTTAGGATGTCTAAACTTCGTCAAATTGTTGCTAAAAGATTAAAAGAATCTCAAAATACCGCTGCAATTTTAACAACTTTCAACGAGGTTGATATGAGCAATGTTATGGCACTTCGTAATGAATATAAGGATAAATTTTTAAAGAAACATGATGTAAAATTAGGATTCATGTCCTTCTTTGTTAAGGCTGCCATATCGGCTTTAAAAGATATTCCAGCCGTTAATGCTGAAATTGATGGAACTGACATTATTTACAAAAATTATTATGATATTGGTGTTGCAGTTGGATCACCTCAAGGTTTAGTTGTTCCAGTTTTAAGAAAAGCTGATAAATTATCAGTTGCTGGTGTCGAATCTGGTATCTTAGATTTAGCTTTAAAAGCAAGAGATGGTGAATTATCCATTTCCGACTTAACTGGCGCCACTTTTACAATTTCTAATGGCGGTGTTTATGGATCATTGATGTCTACCCCAATTATTAACCCTCCACAATCAGGAATTCTGGGGATGCATAAGATTCAAGAAAGACCAATGGTAGTAAATGGTGAAATCAAGATTAGACCGATGATGTATCTTGCACTTTCTTATGATCATAGAATTATTGACGGTAAGGAAGCTGTTACTTTCTTAGTAAAACTCAAGGAGTTAATTGAAGATCCAAGAAGATTATTATTGGATATATAGAAATTGTGCGAGAATAACTAAAACATTATCTTCGTACATTTCTGCAGTATTTAACCAACCTTGTTAATAAATTAATGTTAATCACCATGTTTGAAAATAACTCCCTCACTACAAGAATTGGAATCGGTAAATTAACAGGTTTTTCAATATCATTTTTTGGAATATTAATATTTAACTTCTTTACAGGTTATCAATTACCTACAATATTTGCTTTTGGTATAATATTATTCTATACAACAATTGGAGCTATCATTGGAATTTGTGGAGTCTACAGATATCATCCAGTTCTTAAATTTTCAATGCCATGGTGGTTTAGATCTTCTATAATTGGAGTTTGGATGAATTTTATATTAGTATTATTAGCTTATGAACAATTAGAGGAGATCATTATTATAGCATTTGGATTTGATACATTTTTCCGCTCACCATTTTGGTTTATTCTTGAGGGCGCTATTGCAGGATTAATTATTGGATATGTGGCTACAAAATTCGGTGGTGAAGGTAAAAAAATAATTGATAAATAACATGCCAACACTCATCTATGTTATATTTAGTAATTAGCTTTAAATAAATATAACATTATAACTAAGGAGTACTATTGCACTTATATGAAGTCATTGAAGAGATAGTCTGAATTTGGCAAAAGGATAAATCTTTAGATCAATGTAATTGGACAGTCTAAAATGACCCCTATAGACCTCATTAATTCTACATTTCTAAATGAGTTCGTATCGTGATCAATGTAATTTGAAATCATTTTTAATAATTTTTCCTTATCAAGAACCTTTAATCTCTCTAATTTATTCATAGCCTTATCTAAATCTGATATTTTTATATCTTTTTTTTCAAGAAAATTAAATTTAGATACATTATTTTTAGTTACCATCAACTCAAAACACTTCCTACTATCATGAGACCTATCATTATGAGATATAACTGACAATAAAGTATCTACCTCATCTTTTATCGATAATAAGCTATATTTTTCACTCTTATTTACTACTTTTGAGTTAAATTCTGCATCTAAATTATGAAATATAATTTTTGCAAGTGACCACTCAAAAAGACTAACTTCTTCATCTGATTCAATTAAAGCTAGTACATTATTCTTAAAAATATTATATTGCGATTTTGATAATTGCCTAAGACTTGGTACTGACATCTCTATTAATGATAAACGAAAAGAATTATCCATACTTATCATTATGGGGTGTAATCTTTGTACTAATTTAAATACTACATCATCAGCTTTGTCTTCAAGAATCTTTAATTGCTTTTGATAATATTCATCATTTTTAATCAATAGGCAATAAATTATAGCCCTAGCACCAAAACTCTCGTGAGCAGCTTCTTTAATTTCTTCTGGAATATTGAGAATTAAATTATGAGCTTTTTCAATTTTTTCCTCTTCAATATTACCGATATTATTTAGCAGAGTAGCCATAGAAGATCTCTTAATATCTTCTTTTTTACTTCTTAAGGGGTTAGATTGGTATTCTATTTTTTGGCTATTATTTTCTTCTAAATTAGAGTTAAATTCTCCATCCCAATTAGGATCTACCGCTAAAATTCTTTTTTCAAGTGGTGGATGAGTTGACATCAATGATGTTAAGCTATGCGAAGATTCTCCAAAGAACATATGACTAACTTCATTTGCTTTAGGATTCTTAATTGTTGACCCGTGACTTAATGTACCAATCTTTTTAAGAGCTGATGCAATTCCATCTTTATTCCTAGTAAATTGTACGGCACTAGCATCCGCCAAATATTCCCTCTGCCTACTGATTGAGGACTTAATTAATTTTCCAAAAAAATACCCCAAATATCCAACAATAAGCATTATGACTCCTACCGCTATTGCTCCGCTAGATTCTTTACTTCTGCTTCTACTTCTATAAAGTGAAGAATGAATGATTATTCTTCCTAAAATAGTAAAGAATAATATACCATGTAATATAGAAATTAATTTGATATTAATCTTCATATCCCCATTAAAAATATGACTAAATTCATGGGCAATTATAGCTTGCAATTCATCACGATTTAAATAATTAATAGTACCTTTTGTAACACCAATTACCGCATCAGAAAAATTATAACCAGCAGCAAAGGCATTAATTGATTCTTCTTCTATAACATAAATTGGAGGTACAGAAATGCCGGATGCAATGGCCATCTCCTCAACAATATTTAGTAATTGCCTTTCTTTAAAGTCTCTACTATCAGAGGATATTAATTTTCCTCCCAGAGATATTGCCACATCCTTACCTCCAGAAGATAATGTCATTTTTTTAATAAAACTAACAAGGACAATCACAAGAATAATACAAATACTACTATACAAAAAAAGCTTCTTATCAATAGATGTTAAAAAATCTAAAAAAATATTATACCCAGATTGATCGTTATTGATATTTGGAATGTGATAATAAAAAGCAATTGAAAGATTAATAATGAATATAATTGATAAAATTGCCATGATGAACATAAATACTAATTTCTTAGTATTAAGTTTAGCTTTTTCTTGGTGAGCAAAGAAATTCATTAATTAAAAATTTTATTTTATATCTTTAAAGTAGTTTTTTCCAAATATTTTTATTCATAAATTATTAACAAATGTCTACCCTACGTTAATTTATGCCAATGTGATGTAAGGCTTTTTGATAGCTAAGTTTAATAAGGATAAAAAAATCTGTTTTAACTTGTATATTTTAAAGGTAGGAATTTATACTAAAACGAAACCTTAGGAACCTGTTTGATTTTCTCCTTATCTTCAAATTCAAGAAGAGTTCCATCCTGACCATGTTTAAAAATAGAAGCTAAAATGACTTGCGGAAAGCTTTGTTTATAAGTGTTATAATCCATAATGCCGTCATTATATGCCTGACGAGCAAATGCAACCTTGTTTTCAGTCGTAATTAATTCCTCCGAAAGTTGCATCATATTTTGGTTAGCTTTTAAGTCCGGATAAGCTTCCATGACTAAATTGAATTTACCCATAGCATTACCCAAGGTAGTTTCGGCAGTAGCTAAATTTTTAATACTTCCTGCATCTATCGGATTGTCGGCAGCATTTTTTAGAGCATCTGAGGCATGATTCCTAGCTTCAACGACATTTTGTAAAGTCTCTTTCTCGTGAGCAAGGTAACCTTTTGCAGACTCAATAAGGTTTGGTATAAGATCATATCTTCTCTTCATCTGAACCTCAATTTGTGAAAAAGAATTTTTAAAGCGATTTTTTAGGGCAACTAATTTATTATAAATAGAAATTAAATAAATCACCGTAAGAATTAGAGCTACTATAGTTATTATTGTTGAAGTGGTCATGCTTAAATAAGTTAAAATGTGGCTAAAAATAAGAAATATAAACTATAATTACTCCCATTCAATTGTTCCGGGTGGCTTTGAAGTGATATCATAAGTTACCCTATTAACCCCCCTAACCTGAGAGATTATCTTTCCAGAAAGATCTGCTAAAAATTTTGTATCAAAATGATAAATATCAGCTGTCATACCATCTACCGAAGTTACGGCACGAATTGACAAAACATATTCATAAGTTCTTTCGTCACCCATCACGCCAACCGTTCTTACTGGAAGTAAGACGCAAAATGCCTGCCAGATCTCATCATACAGATTATTATTTTTTAATTCTGTAATATAAATAGCATCAGCCTTTTGTAAGATATTAATTTTTTCTTCAGATATTTCTCCCAATATTCTGATGGCCAGACCGGGTCCTGGAAAAGGGTGTCTCTTAATAATTTTATCAGGAAGACCCAACTCCTTACCTAATTTTCTAACTTCATCCTTAAATAAAGTTTTTACAGGCTCAATTAATTTTAGCTTCATATCTTCTGGCAAGCCACCAACATTATGGTGCGATTTAATAGTTTTGCTATTACCGGAATTTGGATGAGAAGACTCAATAATATCAGGATATAATGTTCCTTGTGCTAAAAATTTAGCATTAATCTTGATTGATTCTTCGTCAAAAATATCAATAAAAGTCTTGCCTATGATTTTTCTCTTTTTTTCGGGATCGGAAATTCCTTCTAAATTTTTTAAAAATACGTCCTTAGCGTCGACATAAACTAAATTAATCTTAAAATGATCCTCAAAAACTGCCTTTACCTCCTTACCCTCGTCTTTTCTCAAAAGACCATGATCAACAAAGATGCAAACTAAATTATTGCCAACTGCCTTATGAATAAGAGCCGCAACAACAGAAGAATCGACGCCACCACTAAGGCCGCATATTACCTTCTCATTGCAAACCTCTTCTTTAATTTTAGCAATTTGTTCATTCATAAAATTACCCATATTCCAATCTTGCTTACATCCGGCAATATTTAAAATAAAGTTAGAGATTAATTTTTGACCTCCTAGTGAATGAGAAACTTCTGGATGAAATTGTACACCATAAATTTTTCTTTTGTTACATTTAATGGCAGCAAAAGGTGCGTTATTAGTTGTGGCAATAATTTCAAAATTATCAGGAATTTTAGTCATAACATCACCATGAGACATCCAAACTTGATTCTCTTTAGAAGAAAAGTTAGCAAAAAGATCTGAGTTTGATTTAATGTTAATCATAGCTTTGCCAAACTCTCTATCGTCAGCTGGCTCAACCTTGCCACCAAGTAATTTAGCAATTAGTTGTTGACCATAACAAATTCCTAAGATTGGAATATTGAGGTCAAAAATTTTCTTATCAATTTCGGGGGAAAAATTTTCATTAACAGAATTTGGGCCACCAGAAAAAATAATAGCCTTTGGAGATATTTTCTTGATATCCTCCAAGGTAATATCACAATTTTTAACAATAGAAAAAACTGATAATTCCCTGACTCTTCTGGCAATTAACTCTGTAACTTGGCTACCAAAATCTATTATTAGAACTGAATTCATGAAATCTATCTTGAAGAACGTAAACTGGAGCGGGTGAAGGGGTTCGAACCCTCGACCCCAACCTTGGCAAGGTTGTGCTCTACCACTGAGCTACACCCGCAAAGAAGATGATTATAAATTACTAAAATTAAAAAGACAAATGATTAATCTATATTTGGATCAATGACACTGCTGTTATAATAAGCTCCTAGCTGATAGAATTTACGATAATTATTTGATTTTGTCTTCTGAAAAATTTGAAAATATTCAGAATATTTATCTTCAACCTTAAAAATAATTGACATATCATCACCATCCTGATACAAATCCCAAATATAAAATTTCTTATGACCATTTTTATAGGCAAGATTAGTCTTTATATTTTTATCATAGATAGCGTCCACAATATCTAATTTCCACTTACCTTCATTCAAAATTGCAATTGCGGTAAGGGAGTTGACATTGATAATTTCTTCATCAATTTTACTATCAAATAAATGTCTTACTCCATATAAATTAAAAATCACTTCTTGATCAGAAATCTTCCAAATAGAAACCGGAGTCAAAGAGTTTATGGCGGAATCATCAATTCTTACTGATAGAAAATTATTTATTACCTCTATTAATTTTGGATACTGAGAAAAATCCTTCTCCCAGCCATTTTTAAAATCACTAGCGAGAAGCATTTTGTATCTATCATTACCATCATAAGAATTGTATTTTTTCCATTTTAGAGGGTATTTTTGAAAAAATAACCTGTCTTCAAGGAAATTTTTTGCCTGATTAGTTATTTTATACCCCTTAGAAAGACTGATTCCTGCATCAACATTAGAATATTCATTTTTTAAATATTTTTTAAAAAATAAATTCTGACTCACACTAGGAATCATTTTTACGTCCTTCACCCATCCTTCATTTTGATATTTAGCACTTAGAAAATTAAAATTATACGGATGAGAAATTAGGGCTCGCTCTACGATTCCAATATTATCCCTCTCTTCTTCCGGAATTAATAAAAAAATAGTTGGATCATGCTCTAGAGCCATAAGAATTAAATCGACATCCGTAAGTAATTGATCAGAAAGATATAAATATGATTTTGGATTAATATTAATTAGCTCTACAGCAAATTCCTTATCATCTAGTAATCTAAGATCAGCGTATCTAAGAATATCAATATCTATTCTGAGTGAATCTAAAATAAATGCTTTATTCATTTTTAGATCTTTAGATGCGTATTGTATGATCTTGTGATCTAAAGGTAGAAATTTTAAAACAAAAAAATGGTTTGATCTCAAAAGAGGATCTGCATATTTAATGTAATGAGGATCTAACTCATTAATTAATATTGAAAGCAATGTCTGACTTCGTTTTTGACAACGACTCAAATTAAAAATAAAATTTTTATCAGTTTTTATTTTGATTAATAAATTAGCTATTTTTTTCTCAGAAAGTGAGCAAATTGGTAAGGTAGAATGTGCAATGTTAGAAAAGATAAAAAATACAATAATAAATAATATTTTTATCCCTCTGCTCATAAAATTATTTTATTAAAATAATACCAATTCCCATTTATAATATATTATAGATGGGAATTGCTATAAGTATCTATCCACCAACCACACCACAAATATTTCAAATATTATCCTTGCATCCTTGGCTTCAGATTAATATCAATTCCAGACCGAAGATTGTAATAAACAATCAAAATAGCGATGCCAATTGCAGCCTCAGCTCCTGCGATAACTAAGATAAAAATTGCAAAAACTTGACCTAACAAATCCTGATTGTAAGTTGAAAAAGCAACCATATTAATATTGATGCTTAGAAAAATTAATTCTATGGACATTAGGATAGTCAATAAATTTTTTCTATTCATAAAAATACCAGAAACACCAACGGTAAAGATAATAGTAGCTAAAATAACAAAGTGCATTATGTCGATATCTGGTATCATGTTAGTGAATTAATTTTTGCTGTTTTCAAGTTTAAACATCCAACCCCTTATTGCTTTTAACCTTAATAATTTCAATAGAGTCTTCTTTTCTACGAAAAACTTGTTTTGATATATTTTGTACCTTTTTAAAATTATCGCTCTCTTTTAGAGTTAAAATAATAGCGCCGATCATGGCAACAAATAAAATTAAACCAGAAAGTTGGAACTGCAAGAAAAACTCGGTATATAAAATATTACCAATAGCTTTGGCATTAGAAATATCATCTGGCATCCTATGATGCTTAAGAAAGAAGTATGCCTTACCAGTAATTTCATCTGGCTTAAGAGAGTTGCTAAGTATGATATAAATCTGAGTTACAAAAACAACAGAAACTAACGAAAGAACAGGTACATACTTTTTAAGATTATATTCTTTTTTAGCTTCAACATCAAGCATCATTACCACAAAAAGGAATAATATTGCGATCGCACCAACATAGACAATAATTAAAAGCATTGCTAAAAATTCTGCACCAATCATTAAAAATAAAGCGGAGGCGTTAACGAAAGCAAAAATTAAAAACATTGCTGAAGTAATTGTACTTTTTGAGAATACAACGAAAATCGAAGATAAAATCAAAAGGATTGAAAACTGATAAAAGAGTATAGTAGAAAATAACATTAATTAGAAGAATTTAATTCAATATTTTTTTGCAAAGCAACCTCCCAACGGTCACCATTATCAAGTAATTTTTGCTTATCATAATACAATTCCTCACGAGTCTCGGTAGCATATTCAAAATTTGGCCCTTCAACAATAGCATCAACCGGACAAGCTTCGGCGCAAAGACCACAATAAATACACTTTATCATGTCAATGCCATAGGCAGTTGTTTTTCTACTACCATCATCTCTTTCTTCGGCTTCAATAGTGATAGCGCTTGCCGGACAAACCGCCTCACATAATTTGCAAGCAATGCACCTTTCTTCACCATTCGGATAGCGACGAAGGGCGTGTTCACCTCTAAATCTAGGGCTAATTGGCCCCTTTTGATAAGGATAATTAATAGTAACTTTTTTTTTAAACATATAAAAAAAAGTAAGAGCCATGCCCTTAATAATTTCTTTAATAGTAAATGCCGTAATAAATCTTATCATAAAATTAAGATAGAAAAACAATATAGGATGAAGTCAGAACCACAGATAATAATGATAATGGTAAAAAAACTTTCCAACCAAGTCTCATTAATTGATCATAACGATATCTAGGAAGGGATGCCCTAACCCAAATAAAACAAAATAATAAGAATAGTATTTTTATTAAAAACCATATAACTCCGGGAATAAAGGATAAAGCCTCAACAGGAGGAAGCCAACCACCAAGAAATAAAATTACAGCCATAGCGGACATCAAAATCATATTGGCATATTCACCAAGAAAGAACATGGCAAACGGCATCGAGCTATATTCCACATTATAGCCAGCAACCAATTCAGACTCAGCCTCAGGTAAATCAAAAGGTAAGCGATTTGTTTCAGCTAGAATTGAAATAAAAAATAGAATAAAAACAGGAAATAAAGGAAAAACATACCACATACCCTTTTGAGCAAGAATAATTTCAGTTAAATTTAGTGAACCACTAAGTAAAATAACATTAATGATAATTAAACCAATCGAAACCTCGTAAGAGATCATTTGAGCAGAAGAGCGAATCGCTCCTAGAAAAGCATATTTAGAATTAGAAGACCAGCCAGCAATTATGATCCCATAAACACCGAGAGAGGAGGCTGCTAAAATGTAAATTACGCCAACATTGATATCTGCAATTACAAAATTTTCTGAAAATGGCACTACTGCCCAACCAATAAGAGCTAAAACAAAAGTAATTACCGGAGCCAAAAGAAAGAGAAATTTATTTGCGTTAGTTGGGATAATAACCTCCTTGAACATCAATTTAACACCATCACAAAGAGGCTGTAACAAACCAAATGGACCATTAACATTGGGACCCTTACGAAGTTGCATAGCAGCGATAACTTTCCTCTCCATTAACGTTAAATAAGCGACCGCACCAAGCAATGGAAGAATAATTAAGAGAATTCTACCAATGATTTCTAAAGAATTTGTTAAATATATTAAATAAATATCTGCCATTCAAAAAGTAATTATTCACACAAAAAAGACTCTAAAAAAACCTGACCATGTCATTTTGACTCAATCTTGTTAGCCAAAATACTAACATTCTAAGTTTTTTAGATACTTCTAAGGTGAATATATTGTAAATATTATTTAATTCAATCGAAATTTTATCCTAAAAAGAGCGGTAGAAAATAAATTTAGGTGACCAGATCTTGATACAGATAAATTTTTGATAAAGAAATTCTAATAAACCCTTCGGTGAGCGAATCTTTTTTATTAAAGTTAAATGTAATTAGGAGATGGTTGTGTAAATTTACTTTCTACCGCTCTTTTTAGGATTATGGATGTAATAAAATTAATTACCACCGATTTCAGATTTTAATTGACCACAAGCAGCCATGACATCTTGACCTTTAGTTTTTCGAATTATCGCCTGTATACCATATTTTTTAATAATATTATTAAATTTCATAATTTTATTGCGACTTGATGATGTATATGGCGAATCTTTCCAGGGATTAAAAGGGATAATATTAATTAAAACTGGTAATTTGTATTTTTTAATCAAATGTACCAAATCCATAGCCTGATCTTCTGAATCATTGACCCCGTTAAGCATGACATATTCAAAAGTGATTCTAGATGTTGGATTTTCCTTAATGTAATAAACGCAAGACTCCATCAAATCAGCAATTCCATATTTGTTATTTAATGGCATAATTTTACTACGAGTTTTATCGTCAGCCGCATGTAAAGAAATTGCTAAAATAGTTTTAATATCGTGAGCAAAATCTTTAATTTGTGGTACAATTCCAGAAGTTGAAATAGTAATCTTTCTTTTAGAAAAGTTTAATCCAGATTTAAAGTTAAGAATGTCAACTGACTCCTTAACATTCTTGTAATTAAAAAATGGTTCACCCATCCCCATATAAACAATCGAAGTGATATTTCTTGATTTTTCATTATCATTAATTGACCAATCATCTAAAAGATCCTTCGCCAATAAATATTGCCCAATAATTTCTCCAATTGTTAAATTTCTAGCAAATTTTTGAGTACCGGTGTGGCAAAATTTACAGGTTAAAATGCAACCAACTTGAGAAGAAATGCACAAAGTACCGCGATCCTTTTCTGGTATGAAAACCATTTCAATTTCACGATTATCATTAAGTTTTACCAGCCATTTACGAGTTCCATCTTTCGAAAGATTGTCAGAAGAGTTTTTTAAACGTGAAATATCGTAAGATGCCTCCAGTTTCTTTTGGACTTCCTTAGATATATTAGACATCTCACCAAAAGTTTTGACACCCTTAACATAAAGCCAATTCCAAATTTGCCCTGCCCTAAATTTTTTTTCACCAAACCTAACCATTTCATCTACTAACTGATTAAAAGTTAGGTCCATGAGGAAGATTTTGCCATTTTCTAAAATCATTAATTTAAATTTTCAAGAATTTCAAAAATTATCCTATTGGTAAGTAACTTACCTTTTTTGGTAATTTTAATCCGATTTTCATCGCAAAGCAAGAAGTTTCCTGCGGTCATACGCTTCAATTTATCAATTTTTATTAAATCTTTAATATTTTTGTCAAAATTTTCTAAAAAAGCATCATTCTCAATGCCGTCCTCAAGCCTTAAACCCATCAATAGAAACTCTTCAAGGAATTCTTTTTTGGTAATTTTTTCTTGTTTTTGTATTCCAGAACCTGTTTTTTCTACTTTTTCTAACCATTTCTCTGGTAAGGAAAGCATTTGTACGGCATTTCGAGAATCATCAAAATTTATTCTACTGTGAGCACCTGCACCAATTCCTAAATACTCTTTGGATGTCCAATAAGATAAATTATGTCGTGATTGATATCCTTTTTTAGCATAGTTTGAAATTTCATAATCAATAAAATCATTTTTTTTCATGATCTCATCTGTTTTTTCATAAAATTGCGCTGCAAGATCATCCTTAGGCATAATAAAATCACCATCTTGGTGTTTTTTGTAAAATTTTGTGCCCTTTTCAATGGTTAGCTGATACAAGGAGAGATGTTTTGTTTGAAAATCTAACGCTCTTTGAAGTTCGATTTTCCAATCTTCTATTTGTTGTTCTGGGCGACAATAAATTAAATCAAAAGAGAAATTATCAAAAATTTTGGCAGTAATTTCTATAGTTTTCATTGCCTCAGAAGCACTATGATTTCGTCCTAAAAATTTTAAATCATTATCATTTAAAGATTGAATTCCAAGAGAAATACGATTAATCCCTATTCTTTTAAAATCTTGAAATTTTTTTGCCTCAAAAGATGTTGGGTTAGCCTCTAAAGTTATTTCGCAATTTTCATCAATTTGCCATAAATCATTAATTTTAATCATTATTTTTTCTAAAAAATAAATACTCATCAATGAAGGTGTACCACCGCCAAAAAATATGGTTTTTATTTTTCTTTCGCCAATTTTTTTAGCAAAAAACTCCATTTCAGCTAAATAAGCATTCAGAAAATTATCCTCTTCAATTTCATTTTTAGTGTGAGAATTGAAGTCGCAATATGGACATTTTGACAGACAAAATGGATAATGGATGTAAAGATGTAAGTTTTTCATTAAATTTGTTAATTTAAAAATAATACACTCCTTTTTACGGCAACAATAAAAACGCTTCAATAAAACCGTCCAACTCACCATCTAAAACTCTTTGATAATTTTTAATTTCGTAGCCAGTCCTAATATCCTTAACCATTTGATATGGGTGCATAACATAAGAACGAATTTGATGTCCCCAACCATTATCAGTTTTACCACTATTCACCCTATCCTTCTCTTCTTGTTTTTTACGCATTTCAAGTTCAAAAAGGCGAGATTTAAGCATTTTCATCGCTTCCGCTCTATTTTTTAATTGTGAACGATCATTTTGACATTGCACTACAATATTTGTTGGCAAATGAGTAATCCTAACTGCTGAATCTGTTTTATTAACATGTTGACCACCGGCACCACTAGCACGATAAGTGTCAATTCGAAGATCCTTGTCATCAATTTCAATTTCAATTTTTTCATCAGCAACCGGATAAACCCAGACAGAAGAAAAGCTAGTTTGCCTTTTACCAACAGAGTTAAAAGGTGATATTCTAACTAAACGATGAACTCCAGCCTCGGCACGACACCAACCAAAAGCATTTTTACCAGAAATTTTAATACAAGCTGATTTTATTCCAGCCTCCTCACCATCTAAATAACTGACAATGTTCGCTTTAAAATTATGCGATTCTGCCCATCTAAGATACATTCTAAGTAACATTTCGGAAAAATCTGCCGCATCATTTCCTCCAACTCCAGTATTTATTTCCAAGAAACAGTCGCTTGAGTCACTTTCACCACTAAATAAATATTCAATTTTTAATTTTGAAAGCTTAGAAGATAATTCTATCAAAGATTTCTCTACTTCTTTCAATAAATCAGAATCATTTTCATCCTGACTCATCTTAAAGAGCTCTTTATTATCATAAAATTCACGCTCCAACGCTTCAAAAGCAAAAACCTTATCAGAAACTTCGGTCTTTTGTTGCATAATTTTATTAGCATCAGAGTGATTCCAAAAATTCTCTTTTAAAGTTATTTTTTCTAATTCTTTTAGCTCTTTTTTTGCTACACCTAGATCAAAAAAATTAGTAATCACTTTAAAATACCCCTCTATTTCTTTAATTATGTCAGTGATTTCCATCAATTATAAATTATCTTTTGCCACGAAAGATGGAGACAATCCAAACCTTGTTACAATTTTCTTATTTTCAATCTTAATTTCACTACAATTTTGCGGAGCTAAATCTTTTGTGATTAAGAAAATACCATATTCAGCAAAAAAATTAGCAAAATATCTCTCTACCATACTATAAATTATGTTATTCTTACGATTAAGGTAGGTTTTGTTTTCAATAGCAATATTCATTTTATTACAAAGATTTTTAAAATCCTTAATGGTACAAAAGTGAATATTAGGTGTATTGTACCATTCATGAGGAATAGACTCCCTCACTGGCATTTTGCCACCAAAACAAAGTTGAAATCTATTTTGGAAATGAGCGAAATTTGGAAAAGAAACGATAGCAAATTTAGCAATCCTAAGAATTTCTTCAATCATAGTTTTGGGGTCATTTAAAGCCTGTAAAGTCTGACTTAAAATGGCATAATCAAAATGATTATCAGGATAATTAGTCAAATCCTTTTCGCAATTACCCTGGACAACAGAAATCCCGCGAGAAATCGCTCCGGAAACTAATTTTTGCTCAATCTCAAGTCCGCGAACATCGATATTTTTCTTCTCTTTTAAGTATTTTAAAAGCTCTCCGTCACCGCAACCAATATCAAGCACCTTTGAATTAGGTTCAATAAAATTTGCAATTGTCTTAAAATCAGATCTAATATTCATAACCACCTATTTTTTTTCCTTCAAAAAGAATGCCGACTCGATTAATAGTAGCTAATTCTGGATTATTACTTGAGGTGAACGATCTTCCCAGGATTGACTTCATTTCTGCGGTACCTCCTATTGCACCTGGCATATACTCAATTATACCCTCACACAAGTTAGCTGCTTCTATGTAAAAATGTGCATCATTTTTGATACTTTTTGGAAATGACTCAAAAAGTTCTGATTTTCTAACACCTAAATCTAAACATAACGTTTCATTACTTTCAATATCTTCTGGTAATTGCTTATATATTTCTAGACTTTGAGCTATAATATCTATGCATGTAAAAATATTTTCTGGATGATACTCTGATATTGGTTCATTTTTCAAGATTGTAACCAACTTTAGGAAAGTATTACTATAGCCATCTGGAAATAGTTGATTGAAGAATGGATCATTATTTCTTGTATCTATTGAGATATGCATAAGGAAGTCTGAAAATCTTCTTAAGATATCTATAGAGTTAGAATGTCGTTCATCATTAGTCATCTCGACAAGCATTATCCCCAACTGCTCTTTTGAATAAAAATCAGATAATTTTTTATTCTTATTATGATATTCTTGGCAATTGGCAATATAAAAGTCTTTATCAGCCCCAGATATATATTGTAGAGTCATTTCCGCCAGACCTTCTGCAAACAATGTTTCTAAAGTCATATTCGGATCCAAGATGCCCACTTTACACTCTGTCAATAATTGTATTGGAGAATTCGCACCTAACTTACCAAACAATTCTAAAGAAAGATCCAAAACGCCAAATACCTGCCGATCCTCTAAAAAAAAATTACCACCTTCTTCTACCAAGGTTACTTTAGTATTGGTTCCAAAAAGGGTTCTGGCTGTCAATGCTATTTCTCTTATTGGCATAATTTTATTTATATATTATCTAAGAATCCTCCAATGGTTCTTTCCATAGCATCATTTTTAACTAAAAAGGAGTCATGTCCATGAGAACTGTCAATATTAACATAACTAACATTAAGTCCGGCAATATTTAATTTTTGAGATAAAATCTGCAACTCCGATGGTGGAAAAAGCCAATCATCAGAAAAGCTAATCAAACAAAATTTTATCTTACTATCAGAAAAAATTTCTGTCAAATCCTGCCCCCTATCCTTCTCCAAATCAAAATAATCCATAGCTTTTGAAATAAAAAGATAAGAATTTGGATCGTATCTTGAAATAAACGCGCTACCTTGATGATCTAAATAACTTTCAATCTGAAAATCAATATCAAATTGATAAGAAAGCTCCCTCTTCTCTTGTAAGTTTCTACCAAATTTTCTTTGTAAAGACGCTTTTGACATGTAAGTAATATGAGCCGCCATTCTAGCAACAGCAAGTCCTTTTTCTGGAAATGTTTTTTCCTCTAAATAATTTCCCGATCTCCAATCAGAATCAGCCATGATTGCCTTTCGACCAATTTCATTAAAAGCAATATTTTCAACATTATGACGAAAAGAGGTGGCAAGAGGAATAACAGATTTAACCATTTCTGGATAAGAAGCGGCCCATTCAAGAGCCTGAAAACCACCCATAGAGCCACCAATTACTGAAAATAATTCTTTTATTTCAAGATGATCAATTAGTAGTTTTTGCGCCCTAACCATATCAGAAATAGTAATAATTGGAAAATTAGCGCCATAAATTTTACCATCTTCTGGGTTGACATCCTTTGGACCAAAGGAGCCCACACAACTGCCAATAACATTAGAACAAATAACGAAATATTTTTTAGTATCGACAGCTTTATCTTCACCAACTACCTCGTTCCACCAACCCTCTTTGCCAGTGATGGGATTATTTGATGCTACATATTGATCTCCCGTAAAAGCGTGACAGATTAGAATTGCATTTGTTCTTTCTTTATTTAGCTTTCCGTAGGTTTGATAAGAAATATTAAAATTTGAAATATTTTTTCCACAATCAAGAGGTAACTCATTGTCTTTGGCAAGTTTTACAATATTTCCTATTTGATATTTTTTAAATTTTGGCCCAAAAATTGAATTAATTAACATAGATAATTTAAAAAATAAGGTTTTTTAATATTCTAAATAGGATCAATATTACAATAAAATTAAACTTCCTGTAAATCCCATAATTTTTTATAGAGACTATTTTCTCCCCTGATCAGATCATCATGAGTTCCTATTTGATCTA
This sequence comes from uncultured Rickettsiales bacterium, assembly GCA_905478165.1. GTDB lineage: Bacteria > Pseudomonadota > Alphaproteobacteria > Rickettsiales > UBA1997 > CAJQHK01. The sequence continues at coordinate 26,485 of CAJQHK010000023.1, forward strand.
CCCTACCCTGACTCATTACAATGATTCTATCCATATTTTTTAGAGTAGATAGGCGATGAGCAATAGCAATAACAGTTTTAGATTTATCCTTAATCAATAGGTCTAAACTTTTTTGAATTACTTTTTCCGTCTTGGAGTCAAGAGAAGAGGTAGCTTCATCTAGAATTAAAATTGGAGCATCTTTTAAAATTGCCCTAGCGATTGCTATCCTCTGCCTCTGGCCACCACTAACTTTAATACCCCTCTCGCCCACAATAGAATTGTAGCCCTCCTTCATTTCCATAATATCATCATGAATTTTAGCTTTCTTGCACGATTCAATTACCTCCTTTTTTGTAGCTCCATATTTAGCAATTTGTAAATTTTCTAAAATTGTACGATGAAACATAGTAATATCTTGCGGAATAAGAGAAATATGAGATCTCAAAGAATCTTGAGTAAAATTTTTAATATTTATGTCATCAATTTTAATTTCACCATGATAAATATCAAAATATCTAATAAGACTTTTAATTAAAGTGGTTTTTCCATCCCCAGAATAACCAACTATACCAATTTTTTCTCCAGATTTTATCTTTAAATTAAAGTTATTTAGAATTTTTTTACTGTAATCATCATAAGAAAAGCAAACATTCTTAAATTCTATCCTCCCCTCAATCTTCTTAATAATTTTAGCTGATTTATCATCAACAATGTCGTATTTTTCATTAATAAAAGCGTAGGAAGCCTTTATCCCAGCAATTGAAGGATTAATATGAAATAAAATTGAATCTAAAATATGACTCACTTCACCATGTAATTTTAACATTAACATAGTAGCAAAGGCAAAACTACCAACTGAAATTTGATCATTTTGATACAAATATGCTAAAAGATAAATTTGCACTGCTGACATAATGACAATCATGATTGTGTCAGTACTATCAACCCAAAAAGCATCAAATTTACGAACTTTTTTATCCCAATTTTGCCTCTCTAAAAGAGAGGGAGTTAATTTTAACTTAAATTCGCTAATTAAATTTCCGACAATTTTAATGCCGAAAATATTAGAAATAGAATCATTAATAATACCAGCTGTTTTTTGCTTCGATTCTTCAAATGCCTCATTTAACTTTAACTGCTTTTTCAATAAAAAATAAATAATTGGCGAATAAATTAATAAAAATAATAGCTGAACCAAGGCTGTCAAATAATGAATTTGAAATAAAAACATAATTCCAATAATAATAGCCCAAAGCACAACAAAACTTCTAAAAATATGACGAACAATATCAGTAAAATTAGATTGAAATTTGTTAATTTTATCAGAAATCTCTCCTGACATATGAGAATCGAACCAATAAAGAGAATGCTTAACGGTTTTTTGATAAATATCTGTAGTAATCTGAGTAACTAATTTTGGAGAATATCGAATTTCAAGCAATCTGGTGATAAAAAACATACCATGATGAATGAATTTATACAGAACAAATAAGAGAATTAAAAGCGCCAGAGACTCATTTTGTTTGGCGACAATTATGTCAATAATTTCCTTGATTTTGTAATGAACAGAAACCTCAAATAATGAGGCGAGGATAGAGATAACAAATAGTGCTAGGAAATAGATTTTGTATTTATTGCAAATTTCTAAAATATATCTTCTGAGAGATTGTTGTTTTTGCAAAATTATTAATTAGATTATTTAACCACAGAAATTACTTAAATAGGAGATCAGTTAAAGCTTAGGTTTCAAAATGTTATCCAGAATCATTTCTTAAATTTTATCCAAAATCTTTATAAAATCTTCAGCATCTATGCTTGCGGCACCAACTAAGAATCCGTCAATATTTTCTATATTAGCAATTGAAATATTCTCCTCCTTTACAGATCCACCATAGAGAATTTGATAATTTTTAACATTCTGAAAATTACTTTCCATACAAAGTTTAATATATGAAGCAACTTCAGCAATTTCGTCAAAAGTTGGAACTTTTCCAGTACCAATTGACCAAATCGGCTCATAAGCAATAATTAAATTTTCAATCTCCAAGCCTTTTGGAACATTATTTTCTAACTGATTTCTAACAAACTCAATATGAGCAACATTTTGCCTAACCTCTTTATTTTCACCAATACATAAAATAGGATTTAATCCAGCTATTAGTGCAGATCTTAATTTAGATAAAATTATTTTATCTTCCTCAAAATGATAAGACCTTCTTTCTGAATGACCTATTATGACATATTCTGATCCAGACTCAACTAACATTTTAGCACTTATATCGCCAGTAAATGCGCCACTCTCTTCGTGGTGACAATCTTGCCCAGCAAGTGAAATATCTCTCATGCCAGAAGTTATTTTTTCTAACTCTTCTTCACTTAAATCTTCAATATCTTGATTCATTTTTTCCACCTTCTCAAGCTCCATATTTAACAAATATTCGTCAATATGATCAATCATAATAGATGGAGGAGCTAGTATAATCTTATATTTATTACTTATTTTTGCACTTACCTTCTCTATCCAATATTCAGCATATTCAAAAGAATTATTCATTTTCCAATTAGCAACTATTGTTTTCATGAGTTTTGTAAAATTAATTTTATTTGAGAAATAACATTATCTCTGTCCGAATCATTATAAATTATTGCATCGGCCAAGATTCTTTTTTCTTTATCAGATTTTTGATTTAATGTAATTTTAGTAAATTTTTGTAATAATTCAAAGTCAGGAATTTTAGAATTTTTTTCTTTTTCCCTGGTAATAAAACGATCTTTTCTAATATTTATACTAGAAATGATTAAAATTGCAATATCACATCTTTTATAAGAATCTTTTTCAAACAATAAAGGGATATTTAATAATGCTATTGAGATATTGTTAAATTTACAATCTGCAATAAATTGATCTATTTTTTTATTAATGATCGGATGAATAATAGACTCCAACAAATTCAGACTAAATTCGTCACTGAAGATTTTTTTGGCAATTAAATCCTTATTAATTTCATCATTTAGAATAGAGTCGGGAAATTTTTCTTTAATAACTTTCTGAAATTCAAGATTATCAGAAAATAATTTTGCCACTTCGGCATCGGCATCAAAAATTTTGGCACCAAATTTTAAAAAACATTCAGAAACAAAATTTTTCCCAGAGGCTACACCTCCACTAACGCCTATTGTAATCATCATATTCTCTCTTAACTTCTAAAGCTCTTTTGGTGATTATGTTAATATGATCGTTAATTTTGCTAGAAAAATTTAACTTAAATATCTTACTGCCATCCAAACTTACTATAAAACCTCTAAAATTAACTTCATCATTATCAATTTTACAAAAAGCAGCAATAGGTGTTTTACAAGATCCATCCAGCAATCTTAAGAATAATCTTTCGGCATCAACCTCTATTCTTGTTTTTGAATCATTAAATTTTTCAACCAAAGACTTTACGTGATGATCGTTTTTTCTTGCCTGAAGAGCGATTACACCCTGAGCCGGAGCTGGTAAAAACTCGTCAATAGAAAAAATTTGACTGACCCTAGCTTCTAAACCTAACCTCTTAATTCCAGCGTAAGATAGAATAGTAGCGTCAACCTCTCCCCTATCAAGCTTTAATAGTCTAGTTAAAACATTGCCACGAAAATTAACAATTTTCAAATCTGATCTTTTTTGTAAAATAATAGACTTCCTTCTTAAAGATGACGTGCCGATAATGGCATTTTTTGGCAATTCTTCTAGTGATGAATATTTGTTGGAAATGAAGACATCTCTAGCATCTTCTCTGACAGGTACCGATACTATAGACAAATTATCATGACAAATAGTTGCCATATCTTTCATTGAATGAACTGCTATATCAACAGAGTTATCAAGCAAAGATTCTTCAATCTCCTTAGTAAATAAACCCTTACCACCAATCTCAGATAATAGTTTATCAATAACTATATCAGCTTTAGTAGTAAAACTTCTCATCTGTATGAAAGAGGAATTATCTCTATATTCAGAATTACAATTTAAGATTAGATCTCTTATTATATCTGACTGAATAACTGATAATTTACTAGATCTACTGCCGATTATAATCTTTTTTAACTCTCTCATCGGCAACTATAAATATAAACTACTAACCTTGATAGGCTTTAAACCTAGGTTTTAATTTATTAATAACATAAAGCTTACCTTTTCTACGGACTAGTTTACAGTTTTTATCTCTATTTTTTGCCGATTTTAACGAACTATATTTTTTCATTTAAAATAAAATTGGAGGCCGAGGACGGAATCGAACCGACGATAAAGGCTTTGCAGGCCTCTGCATTACCACTTTGCTACTCAGCCAAATTAATTATACTACCTCCTATCACCAAAAAGTCTTAACAACATTATGAATAGATTAATAAAATTCATATATAAACTTAAGGCAGACATAACAGCAACCTTCTGAATTGTAGATGAATCACCTGATGCTACTTGATAATACATATTTTTGGCCTTCTGGGTATCATATGCAGTAAGGCCAGTAAATACTATAACACCTATAATAGAAATGGCAAAGTCCAATGCACTACTTTGCATAAAACTATTTACAATTGAAGCTATAATAACACCTATCAGACCCATCATTAAAAAAGAACCCCAACCAGTTAAATCTTTCTTAGTAACATAACCATAAAAACTGGTAACGCCAAACATGCAAGAAGTAATTAAAAATACCCTAACAACAGAATGACCTGTATAGACAAGAAGTAGGTAAGATAGACTAAGACCCATTAAAGCTGAAAATGCCCAAAGGCAATTTTTGGCAGCAGTGGCAGACATGGAATGAATTTTGCTAGCAAAAATAAATACGAATCCAAGAGGAGCAAGCATTACAACCCATTTAAGATTTGTAGCGTGAATTACCCTCATTAATTCATTATTCTTTGAAACAAAAAATGCAATAATAGCAGTGATAAATAAAGCTAAGGACATTAGAGTGTAAATTCTTTGCATGTAGGACCTAAGTCCAGCATCAGAACTTTTACTATTAACTGTTGAAAATGAAGATGATCTATAAATATTAGACATTATTTATTACTAAAATTCAAAGTTGATTAATTTAATGAATACACATATAATTACAATCAACTGTAATGACAACTTTAATATTTTCAAGTGAATTCGAAAAATAATAAAAATATTTTTCACAACAAAAGAATTATCTGCCTAATTGGAATGATGGGTGTTGGAAAAACAACTATAGGGAAAAAATTAGCAGAAGAATTGGACTATTATTATTTTGACTCTGACAATGAAATATCAGACTTTACTAAAAAAACAATATCAGATATTTTTACTGAAAAAGGCGAAGAATATTTCCGAAAAATAGAAAAAAATATAATAAAAAACCTAGTAAATAGAAAAGAAAATATAATTATTTCTCTTGGTGGCGGCGCTTTTATTGACGAGGATACCAGAAAAATATTACACCAAAATTCAATAATAATTTGGCTCGATGCTGATATAGATTCTATACTGACAAGAATAAAAAACTCTAATCACAGACCGTCATTGGCAAAAAGTAAAAATAAAAGAAAATTTCTACTAGAATTAATTACCAAAAGACAAAAATTCTATGAAGAAGCAGACATTAAAATTAATACCAACATAGACAATTGTAAAAAAATAATAGATAACATAATAAAACAATTACAAAATGAAACATTTCATTGATTTAGACCAATTTTCACAAAAAGAACTAAGGTCAATCCTAAACTTAGCAAAAAATATCAAACATAGTCCGGATAAATATCAGAATATATTACGTGGCAAGAACCTTGCTATGATTTTTTCAAAAAGCTCAACCAGAACAAGGGCTTCCTTTGAAGTTGCGATCAACCAATTAGGAGGAAATGCTATTGTCATGAATCACAATGAAATGCAACTTGGTAAGGGTGAAGAAATTTCTGACACAGCAATAGTTTTGTCGCGTTATGTTGATTTTATCATGATTCGCTGTCATGAGCATGACCTCTTAACTCAAATGTGCGAACATTCCTCCAAGCCAATAATTAACGCTTTAACAAACTTCAGCCATCCATGTCAAATAATGGCAAGTATTATGGCTATTGAAGAAAAGTTTGACGCAAACATATCAACAAAAACATTATCATGGTTTGGAGATGCTAATAATGTTCTTAATTCATATATTCATGCGTCCATACAATTAAAATATACACTAAACATAGCGATTCCAAAAGAATTTAATTTTAGTAATGAGGAGATAATTAAAGCTAAAAAGAATGGCGCTAAAATTAATATATTCGAAAATGCAGCAGCTGCAGCCAAAAATTCAGATGCTTTGATTACTGATTGCTGGTTTTCAATGGGTCAAGGATGTGAAGATGATCAAAAAAAGAAGGAACTGCTAATGCCTTTTCAAATTAACGAAAACTTGATGAAAGTCGCCAATAAAAATGCAATTTTTACCCATTGCCTACCTGCTTTTAGAGGTATGGAAGTTAAAAAATCAGTTATAGATGGCGAAAATTCCATTATATTTGAAGAGGCAGAAAACAGACTTCATATCCAAAAGGCAATTTTATTGCTTCTGTCAAATAGCTTAAATTCTTAAATAATACCAATTCCCACCTTTAAAGCAGTTTTTTTTGAAATATTTTATTCATAAATTCTTAAAAAATGTCCGCCCTATGTTAATAGGGTGTAAGGCTTTTTGATGATTTAAGGATAAAATAGATAAACAAAAAATCTGTCTTAACTTCTATATTTTAAAGATGGGAATTGGTATAACCTAGTTATAATAACTATTACAATTTAACAAAAATCTATTTCTATTTTTTCTAACTCACTTTTAATGTCAAAAAATCCTACAAATCTTTAAATTTTCTGTAAATTTTTAATTGTTTAATACTAGCTCTTCTATTATAACTCATGTTTTCTTTATTAAAAATCTTTAAAAAAATACTAAATCTGGAGACAAAATAGAATTATCTGAACAGGATATATTTCTTGATATATCTTTTTCTCAAGAGGATGAAGTCAAATCTTTTAGAGCCAAATGGAATCCTAAAATTAAAAAATGGATCCCAAAGAAGTAAGGTATGATCTGTCAACAGTTTTCCGGACACTAAATTTAAACAGATTTTAAAGATTTCTTTAAAAACCTGTTTCTTTTTTCAAACTCGACTGGTGCTAAATAATTATTAGCAGAGTGAATTCGAATTCGA
>CAJQHK010000024.1 GCA_905478165.1 uncultured Rickettsiales bacterium
CCATGATTGACAAGACTTCCAAAAAGGTTATTTTATGTTTTAATAGAAATAAAACTAGCAACGCTGTATGTTACGGCTTATTAAATAGAATATCTAAAATTCCTAAATCTATCAGAAAAACTATGATTTTTGATAATGGAGGGGAATTTGCAAATCATATCAATTATCATCTCAAAGGATTTAAAACTTATTTCTGTGATGCTTACAGCCCTTGGCAAAAAGGATTAGTAGAAAAGATAAACTCCATGATTCACAGAATCTTTCCTAAAGATAAGGATATTACAAAATTAACAATAAAGAAATTACAAAAAATAGAAAGTTGACTCAACAATATGCCAAGAAAAATTTAGGCTACAAAACTCCTAATCAAGTTTGGAATGAGAAGCTAAAATTAGCATCAAATTCATCGGTCTAGAAATTATATGATTTGTTGCATTTAGTACTTGAATTTAGCATAGATTGAGGCAATTTTGTAATAGATAAGCAATCGTCATGGGTCCAACGCCACCTGGTACTGGGGTGATAGCCTTAACTTTTGGGTAACAATTATCGAAATCTACATCCCCAACTAATTTTGTGCTGCCATCATCTTTTGTTATACGGTTAATACCAACATCAATTATAATGCTATTTTCATGCACCATATCTGCCGTGATTAAATTTGCAACACCAGTTGCTGAAATTATAATATCGGCATTTTGACAAAGAAATTTTAAATTACGAGTTTTACTATTGGCAACAGTAACTGTAGCTTTTTGGTGCATTAAAAGGCGTGATAATGGCATACCAACAATATTTGATGAACCAATGACTAAAATATTTTTACCGCTAATATCAGGTTCAATTTCATTAATTAAATGTAATGATCCAATGGCAGTACATGGAATTGTTGCTTCATCAATTTTGCCAATGGTTAATTTACCAACATTAATGAGGTGAAAACCGTCAACATCCTTATTAGGATCAATAGTTTCTATCACTTTGTCACTATTAATATGTTTTGGCAGTGGTAATTGTACTAAAATAGCATGAATTTTAGGATCTTTGTTAAGTTCTTTAATTTTATTTAATAATTCTATCTCAGTTACTGTGTCTGTTAAATTAATTTTAATGGAATTTATACCAACTTCTATAGCTTGTTTTTCCTTAGCGCCGACATATATTTTACTGGCAGGATTATCACCAACTAAGATTACAGCTATTGTTGGCGTGATATTTTTGGTTTTTTTAAGGTTTTCTACCTCTTTTTTGATATTTTCTTTGATATTTTGTGCAATTTTTTTACCATCAATTATTTTCGCTGTCATTGTTTTTGTTGTGTTTAATTTTTTTACTTGATTGAAACTGAACTCGGTTCTGACCACCATTAATCCGCTTTGCGGCTTGTTTTTTACCTATCCGTAAGGGAGGTTGGAAACCAAACTAGATTCTTGTTTTACTTTGGCGCTCCGCTCCATCTCTGTAAATTTTCATCACAAATTTTAAAAACAAATTGGTCATTTGTAAAGAAAATATAATCTGTCAAAAATGCTTAAGTAAAGAATCTTTGATTTATTTCCCCCTTACTGATTAAATTTTTTTATCAAATATCTATTTTGTTTTGGAGTTTATGATAAAAATTTCCAGAGAAATTATACCATATTTATAGATAGGAATATATAATTATTATAAAAGCTTGTTATTTTAAATAATATGTATATAAATTGTTCTAGTTGAAATTCTTACATCTCTTTCATATCTTAAGTTTTCTATTTAGTTAATTTCAAAATAAGTTTCGAGAAGGTAGTTTTCTCCTTGTAAATCAAGGCGTAAATTAATCTATTATATTGCGCTTGGTTAATATTTATTTATTAAATTAATTATTATATAAAAATGTCTAGAAAAAATGGTGAATTAAAAAAATTCTTTTCCGATAAAGGTTACGGTTTTATTCAATCTAAAAAAGGTGATATCTTCTTTCATGTAAGTGATTCAGAAGATTTAGATGTAGATTCACTTCAAGAAGGAATTACTATTTCATACGAAGAATCTAAAGATATCAGAAGTGGCAAAACCAAAGCTACTGAAGTACAAATCGAGCAATAATCAAAAATAATGACATCTTTTAAAGATTATGGCTTGCCGGATGATATTTTGCTTTCTTTAGAAAGGGTTAATTATCACAATCCAACTGAAATACAGCAAAAATCAATTCCTTTAGTCTTAGAAGGGTCTGATATTCTTGCTTCATCTAAAACCGGAAGTGGCAAAACTGCCGCTTTCATTATTCCGATTTTAGCAAGAATATTACAAGATTCTCAAAAAAATTATTGCCTTATTATTGCACCAACCAGAGAGCTAGTTGCTCAAATACATGAAACAGCAAAATTAATAGCTGGAAACAAAACAAGATGCTGTGCTGTTTTTGGAGGGGTTAATATACAAAAACAAATATCTGAACTTAGGAGAAATCCTAATATCATTATTGCAACTCCTGGCAGAATGAAGGATCATATTTCTCGTGGTACAGTTAAAATGGGAAGAATAAATCATTTTGTATTGGATGAATTTGATCGCATGCTTGACATGGGATTTAAAGAGGATATTAAGGATATTTATTCAAAATTATCACCTGACAGGCAAACATTGATGTTTTCTGCAACCGATTCAAGAGAAATTGTTAAATTAGCTAGAAATTATTTATCTGAAGATTATAAAACGATTACTGTCGTTCCTGATAAAGAAAAAAAAGCAAACATTAAGCACTCCTTTATTCTTACTAGTAAAAATGAGAAGCTTGAACTTTTGGTTAAAGAGATTGAGAGCCGTAAGGGTTCAATATTAATTTTTGTTAACACAAAACGATATGCTGACCAATTACAGGAATCATTATCTGATGATGGTTATAAAGCAAAAGCAATTCATGGAGATTTAAGACAAACTCAGAGAGATAGGGTTATTAAGAAATTTCGTTCAAAAGATTATCAGATACTAATTGCTACTGATGTTGTAGCTAGAGGAATAGATATAGATCATATTGAGCATGTTATCAATTTTGATTTTCCTAGGGCAACCGAAGATTACATACACAGAGTTGGTAGAACAGGCAGAATGGATTCTAAAGGATTCGCGTTGTCATTCATCTCTAACTCAGACAGGGATCCTTACAGTAAGGTTATCTCTAAGCTTGGATTAGAAAGTACGATTACATTTTCAGGAAAATCCTCTAAAAAAAGAAATTTTAAAAGAAGCTTTAGGAGGTAAAAATTAAAAAATTCTAGAATACCACGCTAGAAACTTCCTCTGCATTTTTACAAAAACAATTCATTTTATTAAAGGAAACTCAAAATCTCTAATTTTTTTGAGGTTTTGATATCTTAAATTCCTGCCAATACCAAGATCCATCTTTAAAATATAGAAGTTAAGACAGATTTTTTCGAAATCCTTTTATCCTTAAATCATCAAAAAGCCTTTTTCCCCATTAATATAGGGTGGGCATTTTTTAATAATTTATGAATAAAAATATTTCGAAAAAAACTGCTTTAAAGATGGGGATTGTTATAACATTTGGGTAAATTAGTTTGGGTTAGAAATTTATTATTAAATTTATGCTTAATGTCGGTATATGTTTAGCTAAATTTTATGATGCTTTTTTAACAAATCTCATATGATAAATTATTTTCCTATCTTTAAAGGTGAAATGTTTAAAATTTCTCTTATTATTGAGAGTTACCTTAGTGGCAGGTTACTATTATTGGATCTCTTAATTTTTTATATGTAGATCTTTTTTTGTTGGCTATGCATTTTTGTAAATGGTGGGTGATAGAGGATTCGAACCTCCGACCTCTACGATGTCAACGTAGCGCTCTAACCAACTGAGCTAACCACCCAAATTTTATTCTCCTCTCAATAGATCATTGATAGAGGTTTTTGATCTTGTTTTTTCATCCACTCTTTTAACTATCACTGCTGCATATAAATTTGGGTCTCCTGCTTTTTTGGCATTTATTGTCCCAGGAACTACTACTGAATAAGCTGGGACTCTTCCCATAAAAATTTCTCCCGTCGCTCTATCAACAATTTTAGTTGAAGCTCCAATATAAACACCCATAGAAAGAACAGATCCTTCTTCAATAACAACACCTTCGGCCACTTCACTTCTGGCACCAATAAAGCAATTATCTTCAATAATAACAGGATTTGCTTGCAAAGGCTCTAAAACTCCGCCTATTCCTGCTCCTCCAGAAATATGGCAATTTTTACCAATTTGAGCACAAGAACCAACAGTTGCCCAAGTGTCAACCATCGTTCCCTCATCAACATAAGCGCCAATATTAACAAAAGATGGCATCAGAACGACATTTTTAGCAATAAAGGCAGAGTGACGAACTACAGCACCAGGAACTGCTCTAAATCCGGCATTTTTAAAATCTTCTTCCGACCAATTGGCGAATTTTAATTTAACTTTATCGTAATAGTTTAAACCATTACCGCATTTACTAATGAAATTATCTTGTAGACGAAATGAAAGTAAAATTGCTTTTTTTAGCCAATCATTAACAATCCAAGAGGTATCTTTTTTTTCACAAATTCTTGCATGACCACTATCAAGCAAGTTTAAAGCCTCTAAAATAGAATCTTTAATTTCTCCCTTAGTTCCTGAATTAATGTTAGCTTTATCTTCAAAAGCCTGTTCAATATTTTGTTTTAATATATTCATATTTAATTTAAAATTTCATAATCTTCTATCACCTGATTAACAAGCATTTTATCGCAAACCTGCTGAATAGTTTGATTAATTTTATCTTGGTCAGTTTCGTCGATATCCATTTCAATCAATTTACCTTTGCGAACATTGGAAATTTGATTAAATCCTAGATTGTGACTCAAAGAGTTTTCAATAGTCTTACCTTCAGTATCTAATACGCCTTCTTTTAATTTTATGTGAATCTTAACTTTCATTATCTTTTAAATATTTTCTTGCTCTTTCTAAATCCAGATTAGTGTCAATAGAAATTGGCTTAGAATCGGAAATTGTAACACCTATTGTCATGCCATCCTCTAACGCTCTAAGTTGCTCTAACTTCTCTAATTTTTCTAACTTAGAAGGTTTTAATTGCACAAACTTCTCGAGAGTATTTTTTTTATAAACATAAATACCTATATGTTCATAAAAATCACCATTATCATTATGAGGAATTGGACTTCGTGAAAAATACAAAGCCTGACCACCATCCTCAGAAAAATTAGCAATCGCGACCTTAACAATATTTGGATCTTTAATGTCATCCTTATTGTCAATTTTAACTGCAATCGTTGCTATGTCAAACGAAGAATTAGCAATAAAAGTAGCAGTTTTCTCAATAATTTTTGGATTAATTATAGGAAGATCTCCTTGTAAATTAATAATAAAATCAAACTCATCCTTATTTGGAATCTTTTGTAGCGCTTGATAAATCCTATCAGTTCCAGATGGTAAATTAGGGTCAGTTAAAATTGCCTTACCGCCAATATCTTCTATCAAACTCTTTACCTCGTTACTGTCACAAGCGACATAAATATCTCCAAGATTAGTTTTGACAGCTTGTTCATAAACCCTTTGAATCATTTTTTTGCCACAAATATCAGCCAAAGGTTTATTAGGTAAGCGAGTGGAAGCAAGACGGGCTGGGATAATAGTTAAGTATTTCAACCTAAATCTTAAAACCTTCTGGAAGATTCATACCACCAGTTACACTACCCATTGAGTCAGCAGAAGAGGCGTCAGATTTTTTCTTAGCATCGTTAAATGCCGCCACAACTAGATCTTCTAAAATATCTTTTTCATCAGACTTTATTAAAGATGGGTCAATTTCAATTTTCTTAGCAATGCCAGAGCCATTAACAATAACCTTTACTAGGCCGCCACCAGAATTACCTTCGAAGTCTGTGTTTGATAATTTTTCTTGTGCCTCTTGCATTTTTTTTTGCATTTCTTGCGCTTGGCGCATTAACACCTTCATATCCATAATTTCTTTATTTAAAGTTAAATTCCGTCGTAACAGAATTGCTAGTATTTACCCTTATAAATATTAATAATATTATCCAACAAAGCTAAAGCTTCTTTTCTTGGTCTTTGGAAGACATTTCTACCAATAATAGAGCCATAAGCTCCGCCCTGATATAAACATCTAATTTCATTATAAAGCTCCTCTTCATTCTTAGCGCCGCCGCCAGAAAAAATAACAATTCTTCTGCCATTAAAACTAGATTGTATAATATGAGAAACTCTCTCTGTTAAAGTTTTAACTGGAATTTTTACCTCATCATAAACCTTAATTGCATCTAGATTTTCTAAAGCTGCTGTTGGTGGCTTAACCTTAATAATATGAGCGCCAAGAAGTGCTGCCATGTGAGCAGCATAAGCGCAAATATCAACCGCAGTTTCTCCAATTTTAGAAATATTACCACCTCTTGGGTAAGACCAAATGACAACAGCTAAGCCACAATCTTTAGCTTCTTCCGCTAATTCCTTGATTTCTTCAAACATTTCAACCGAAGCATCGCTACCAGGGTAAATTGTAAATCCAATAGCACTACAACCAAGACGAACTGCCTCAGAAACTGAGCCTGTAATAGCCTGATAAGGCGCCGAACCAGAATTAAATAAAGAATTTGAATTATTTACCTTTAAAATTAATGGAATTTGTCCAGCAAATGTATCGGCCCCAGCCTCAATCATTCCAAGAGGTGCTGCATAAGCACTAAGCCCAGCATCAATTGCTAATTGAAAATGATAGTGTGGATCATAAGCGTCGGGATTAACAGCAAATGACCTTGCTGGACCATGTTCAAAACCTTGATCAACCGGTAAAATAACTAATTTACCTGTACCACCTAATTTACCATTAGATAAAATTCTGGCTAGATTAGCTTTTGTGCCTGCACAATCGCTTTCATAATAAGAAAGTATTTTTTTAACTTTGTTGGAAATCTTCATTTTAGTATTTATGGATTTAAATATATATCAGCTACCTTTTTTAAATGGTAATTGGTATAATTTATTTTGCAAAAATTAAAAGAAATATTTATAAAAATAAACAAAAAACCTAAAAAATACCAAAAAAATGCAAAAAAATGATGTAATTACTGAAATTTCCAAGTTTCACAACATTACTGAAGGCGAAATTAGTAATTTAGAAAAATTCATATCCATTTTATTAGATTATAATCAAAAACTTAATTTAATTGGCTCTTCTACCGCTAAAGATGTCTGGATGCGACACATTCTTGACTCCGCCCAATTATTAGAATTTATTTCAGATAAAAACTTAATAATGGCAGATTTTGGGACTGGAGCTGGGTTTCCAGGAATTATTTTGTCAATCTTAGGAGTTAAGAATATTTATTTAGTAGAAAAATCACCGCGCAAATGTCAATTTTTAAGAGAAGCTAGTAAAATATCAGAAAATAAAATAAATATTTTAGAAAAAAATATTCAGGATATTAAGAATTTAAGATTTGATATTATAGTCTCTAGAGCTTTTGCGCCACTAGATAAATTATTAAATATTTCCAACAATTTATTATCAAATAATGGCAATTACTTACTTTTAAAAGGAAAAAATTTAGAAAAAGAGTTGGAGAATGCAAAAAAAGAACTGATTAAATATAAATATAAAATTTTTAAAAGTAGAAGTTCTGAGGAGGGAAATATTATTAGACTAGAAAATCTCTAAAGTAATCATTTTTTTAGACTAAAAGTTAAATGTGCAGTTAAATTGAATAATTGGCATAACTTATAATACCACAAAAATGACCAAAGAAAACTGCTTTAAAGGTGGGAATTGGTATAGAAGTATTTTTTCTAAACATGATAAAAATAGAGGGGGCAAAAAACCAAGAAGTGGTTGAGTTAGTAAAATATTTTAATCGCGTAAAAGATCGCAATTTAAGATAAAAAATAATAGAACTTGTAAAATCAATTTTTCCTACTCAAAATAACAGAACTTACGATTGAAATCCATGTAATACCACTATAATGAATTATAACAAAACCACAGAATTAAGCGAAGAAGAGCAGGTAAACTGGTTAAGACTACTTAGGAGTACAAATGTAGGACCTAAGACATTTTTTAAAATATTAAGTATCTTTAGTTCCTCAGCATTAGCCTTGGAAAATATCTCAGACTTTTCCAGACAGGGTGGTACTAGAAAGCCAATCAAAGCTTTTGATAAAAGTCTGGCCGAAGAAGAGATTGCAAAAACAAAAAAAATTGGAGCAAAAATTATATATTTTTGCAATGAATCTTACCCAAAACTACTCAAAGAAATCTACGACCCACCTCCAATCTTAACTTGCAGAGGAGATATTAATCTTTTTAATAAAAATATTATTTCCGTTGTCGGCCCAAGAAATGCATCTTTTAATGGTAAAAAATTTGCTCATAAAATTTCTTATGATCTTGGAAAGCATGACATAATAATTGGGTCAGGAATGGCTAGGGGAGTTGACACTTATGCCCATGAAGGAGCCCTTGAAAAAGGTACTATAGCAGTTCTTGGCGGGGGTGTTGACAATATTTATCCAGCAGAAAATAAAGAATTATATCAAAAAATTTTAAAAAATGGATTAATAATTTCGGAAAATCCTATTGGATCTGCACCAAAAGCTATTAATTTTCCAAAAAGAAATAGAATAATATCAGGTCTTTCTTCGGCTCTAATTGTTGTCGAGGCAAGTCTGAGGTCTGGCACTTTAATTACAGCAAGATGTGCAATAGAGCAGAATCGAGAAATTTTAGTAGTTCCAGGATCGCCATTTGACCCAAGGTGCCAAGGAGCTAATCGTTTAATTAAAGAAGGTGCCAAGTTAATTGAAAATGTAGAGGATGTTATGAATGACGTTAGTGATTTAATAAATAGGGGAAAAAATTTAAAATTCTGCGATAGCGAAGATAAAGAGTTTGAAGGATTTAAGTCAATAATACCAACAGAAAATGAATTAAATTCTGCTAGAAAAGAAATATTAAGAAATTTAAGTCACAGCCCTGTAGCATTTGAAGATCTTTTATCAATCAGTCAAATTCCAGTTAATATTACGAATATTATCTTGATTCAATTAGAGCTTGCAGATATTATCGAAAACAATCACGATATGATTAATTTAAAGATGAACAAATAACAATCTATCTGACTTTAGGAAAATCGTTTCGCAATCGTAACATTTAAATAAAATATAACACAACTCAATGGAAATATTTGGATTTGAAACATTGCTAATCTTAGTGACACTAACCTTCTTAGAAATTATCCTTGGGATTGATAATATAATATTCATCTCCATTGCAGTTCAAAAATTACCCGCTAAATTACGCAAAAGAGCAAGATATTTTGGTATTTCTTTAGCCTTAATAATGCGTTGCATTATGCTTTTTGCCATCGGATGGATTATATCACTTACAAAGCCAGCATTTACATTGTTTGAGATTGATTTTTCCTATAAAAACTTAATCTTATTTTTTGGGGGGGTATTTTTGGTCTACACTTCTTTTTTCGAACTCATGTTAGATCTTAAGAAAACCAAAAAAAAAGAAGTTGAATTTAAAATAAAAACAACAATGACAGGTGCTATCTCTCAGATCATGATGATTGATATTGTATTTTCCCTTGATTCAATTATTACTGCAATTGGTATTACTGATAAAATATGGATTATAATTATAGCGGTGACTTTATCTATGGCTGCTATGCTATTTTTATCAGAAAAGATATCGCATTTTATCGATAAATATCCAAGTTTAAAAATTCTAGCATTAGCTTTTATATTCATGATTGGGGTAATATTAATGTTGGACGGTCTGTCTTTACATGTAAATAAAAATTATTTATATTTTTCATTATTTTTTGCATTAATTGTTGAGATTATTAATATTAAAAGCTCTCGTAAAAACCTTGAAAATAATGGTGTTACAAATAACAGATCCAACGGAAGAGGCAGAGAATAGTAACACTAAAAAAGAAATTGGTATTGATTTTGGAACTAGTAACTATCTAGTTTCTTACTTTGGCAATGAAGTAGTCAAGCTAAAGAATCTTTAGAGTTTTTGAGGAGTTGAGAATAATCAATATAATAGCAAAATTTTTATATTAATATGACTAAAATAATTACATCTGCTTACATTATGATAGGGGATGAAATTTTATCCGGCAGAACAGAAGATGAAAATCTTAATTTCCTGGCAAAGAACCTAGTAAATGTTGGAATCAATCTGAAGGAAGTTAGAGTGATTCCTGATGATGAGGTAGAAATTATCAAAGCTATCCAAGATCTTAAAGATAAATATAATTATATTTTTACAACAGGTGGTATCGGCCCAACCCATGATGACATAACTGCAGAATCAGTTGCTAAAGCCTTAAATGATAAAGTTATATTAAACCAAGAAGCCAAACAGATCTTAATTGATCATTATGGCCAAAATAATGTCAATGAAGCTAGATTAAAAATGGCAGCATTACCATCAAAAGCAATATTACTAAATAACTCAATAACTTCGGCTCCTGGCTTTATGGTAGAAAATATTATCGTTATGGCTGGGGTTCCAAAAATAATGAGATCTATGTTTAACTCTTCCTTGGAATTTTTAGATTTTGGTGATAAAATTTTATCTAAAGAATTAAAACTTAACATTACGGAAAGCTTTATTGCTAAAGATCTTGCTAAGTTGCAGCATGAATTTCCGGATGTCACAATTGGTAGTTATCCATTTGCTGGCGGTACATCTATTGTATTTCGCTCTTTTTTCGAAGAAACTCTAAATAAATGCTATGATATAATGTCTAAAAAAAGATATGAATAATAATGATTTCGACCAAGAACAAAAAAAAATATATAATGATTATGTCACCACCATGGTTGACAAAAATTTATACTTTAAAGACTCGTTAGAATATTATCTCTCCCGCTATGTTACGATAAGGTGTCAAAGAACATGTTTAATAATAATATTATTATTTGCCAGCCTGATATTATACATATTAACCTTCGAGATAATAAAATTACTGCCGATAAAGCAACCTTTACCGATATTAATAAGTGCTAAAGATACCACAAAATATTACCCATCAATTAAAAGTCTAAGAAAATCATATGATGCAGAAGTAATATCAATAAATGATATGGTTGCAAGATACTTAGTAGAAAATTATGTCAAACAAAGAGAGTCTTATGATTTTAGAACTGGAGATATCAGCGATATAAATAATAAGCTAGAATTCATCAGGAACAACTCTTCATCCAAAGAATATAGAAATTTTAAGAAACTTTTTGATAGATCTAGTCCATTGAGTCCTGTGAGATTTTTTGGCAAAAACTCCTATAGCGAGGTGAGTGTGGTATCGGTTTCTTTTGTAAAAGAAAAAAATAAAAATTTAATTAAAATTGCCCAGGATTTTCTATATATTAATCTTGCAAAAGAGGCTGTGGTGGATTATAAAATAACAAGATATGTCGGAAATAAAAAAATCTCTAGCAACAAAAGAGTTGCAATTTCCTTTTCATTCCTTGGTATCAATGAAAAATCTGGCGGTTTAAAAAAGAAACTAAACTTCACGGTCAATAATTTTGTAAATTTAAAAATTAGATAAAATGATAAAAAGATACTTGTCAGGATCATCAATTAACTTAAAAGATAAAGTTAGATCATGCCATTACTTAGTCAATAATTATGGATGGGAGATGATATTATTTATCATCATAATATTTTCTTGCAATATTAATCATGCTTATTCAGCGCAGGAGCCTCGATTTTTAGGTAGTGAAAAAAAATTTAGATCATTCATTTACAATCCTAACGAGGTTTATAGATATACTGGTCATTATACTTACCTTGGATTCATAGAATTTGCAGAAAATGAATCGATATCATTGGTCACAATGGGCAACTCTAACTTGTGGATGTATGAGTCTTCTGGCAATAGGCTATTTCTTAAGCCAATTGAAAACGATGCAGAAACTAATATGACAGTTTTTACAACTGGAGGTAAGGGAGGTAAAGTCTATCATTTTGAATTAGTTGGCAGAGAGGCGGGTGGAATAAATGATAAGGATCTAGTTTTTGTTGTAAAATTTATCTATCCAGATGGAGAAAGTAAAAATATTGTTAATTTTCCCAAATCTCGACCTACAGATGAGCCAGATATGCGAAAGGTTGCTAATTATAATTTTTCATATGAATTTACCGGATCTAGAATTATAGCTCCAATTAAAATTTTTGATAATGGAGAGTTTACCTATTTTCAATTTAATAAAAAAAATGGTGAGATTCCTGCTATATACGTAGTTGATTCTGCCGGTTATGAAACTTTAGTTAATTATCGCGTTGCAGGATCTTACATAATTACAGAAATTGTTGCGTCTCAATTTACACTCAGAAGCGGTAGCGACATTGTTTGTGTTTATAATGATAATATGATTATGAATAATGATCCCACAAAAAGCACTGCACCATCTATGAGATTTTAATACCAACTAACTATGAAGGATCAAAATCATCAAACCTTAACGTCAGAGCTAAAAGAAGAAGATAAAAATCAGGAAAATATCCTTAGACCATCTTATCTCAAAGATTTTCTGGGTCAAAAAAAAATAAAAGAGAACCTATCTATATTTATTGAGGCAGCAAAAAGCAGATCAGATTGCTTAGATCATACTTTATTTTATGGACCTCCAGGACTTGGAAAAACTACATTAGCTCAAATTATAGCGCATGAAATGGGGGTGGGATTCAAATCTACTTCTGGCCCAATGATCTCAAAATCAGGGGATTTAGCGGCAATTTTAACAAATTTACAAGATGGAGACATATTATTTATTGATGAAATACATAGGCTCCATATTGCAATTGAAGAAGTTCTATATTCTGCAATGGAAGATTTTAAGCTCGACATAATAATTGGAGAGGGTCCAGCAGCAAGAGCTATAAAAATTGATTTACCAAGATTTACCTTAGTTGCTGCTACCACAAGGATTGGACTTTTAAGTAATCCAATAAGAGATAGATTTGGTATACCATTGAGACTTAATTTTTATGATATTGATGAGTTAAAACAAATAGTTATTAGGGATGCAAAAATCTTAAATCTTGTTGTAACTAATGGTGGAGCAATAGAAATTGCCAAAAGATCAAGAGGAACTCCAAGAATTGCCATCAGACTTTTAAAAAGAGTTAGAGATTTTGCTTCTTTTGATAAAAAAGATATTATCGATCAAGAGACGGCCGACTATTCTTTAATAAAATTAGAAATAGATAATATAGGCCTTGATATATCCGACAATTTATATTTAAATTTTATCTTAAATAACTATGATGGCGGTCCAGTTGGAATTGACACCATAGCATCTGGAATTAGTGATGAAAAAGACTCTGTATGCGACACTATTGAGCCTTATTTAATACAAATAGGTTTTATCGACAAAACTCCAAGAGGTAGAGTTTTAACAAAAAAAGCCTTAGACTATTTAAGATGAATAAAAATACATTCAAACTCACTGGTTTTACGGATAAAGCTCCTTATGTAGCATTGTTTTTGCTAAAAACTTTAACGCCAATTTTGGCGGTTATTTTTGTTTTATCTTTTATCACCCTATCGACCAATAAAATTTGTACTTATGAAATTCTAGATATTATATTTAGTGTCGATATAAGGGGAGATACTCAATTGCAGATCGATGAAAAAAGAAATAGCAAAAAATATCAGGCAGCAGAAGAATTTATTAAGAGCGGAAAGAGAGTCGTTTACTATGTTGCCGATAAATCAATAAACTTCATGATATTTTTTCTTAAAGATATGATGAAGGATCATGAATTTGGTATGATTGACTTTGATAAAATTGAAATGGAACATATTGGACAATGTAATAGATGTAAGTTAAATATTGGGGGTATTGAACCTGATATTAAGCCTAAATTATGTTTAAATAGATAATCAATCAAAATTTATGTTTGGCGCAGTAATCAGTATTTTTCAAAAACTTCCAATTCCGGCTTTAATTTTATTTGGCGGCTTCATACCTACCTTCTTTTTAATTCTTACTGCATTATTTATTATGATGCATTTTAGTATTATCTGCCCAACAACAATATTAAGTCTATTATTTCAAAATTCCTCATCTTATGGTTACGATATGTCCTATAATTTTATCATGAGTGGGAAAGAATTTTTTGAACATTTTATAGACAAAATGTTTAAAATTATTAAAATTACTTTTGATAGTTTACTTGGAGAGGATAATTTTATGAATTCTTCTATATCAGGAGAGGAGTCATGCCCAGCTCCTAAAACTCCTGCAGAAATATTGTCAGGTACAAAAAGTACTGTTCCAGATCACCTTTAAATAAACTATGTCTGACCTAGCAATTGAAATTAAAGATTTACAAAAAACTTACAATATTGGAAAAAAATCTCAAAAAGAAGCTTTAAAAAATATCAATCTTAATGTTAAGAAAGGTTCTTTTTTTGGACTACTCGGTCCAAATGGGGCTGGTAAATCAACAATCATTAACGTCATGGCAGGTCTGGTTAAAAAAACCTCAGGATCTGTAAAAATTTCTGGCTTTGACATCGATAAGGAAACCAATAATGCTAAAAAAGAAATAGGAATAGTCCCACAAGAATTATTTATTGATCCTTTCTTCAATGTCTTTGAAACTTTAGAATTTTACGCTGGGTATTATGGTGTTAAAAAGAAGAATCGTAATACAGAAGAAATTATTGAGGCTCTTGGATTGACAGATAAAATTGACGCCAAACCACGATCGCTTTCTGGCGGTATGAAGAGAAGACTTCTAGTAGCTAAATCCTTAGTTCATAATCCACAAATTATAGTTTTGGATGAGCCAACTGCAGGGGTTGATGTTGAGCTTCGTGATAATTTATGGTCTTACATTAAAAAACTAAACCAAGAACAAAAAACAACCATAGTTTTAACAACTCATTATTTAGAAGAAGCAGAGGAATTGTGTGATGAAATTGCCATTATCAATAATGGCTCTGTTATAAAGTGCGATAAAAAGAAAAACTTAATGAATTCTCTTGATGAGAGGGAGGTGTTAATTGAATTTTCAAATCAAATTAAACAAATTCCAGAAATTATATCATCAAATTTAGATGCAAAATTAATCACGGATAATAAAATTATCATTAATTACAAATCACATAAAACTGAATTTTCTGATATTTTAAACATTATTCATGAGTCTAAATTAAAAATTACTGATTTTGAAACTAAGAGGGCAGATTTAGAGAAGGTTTTTAAATATTTAATTAGAAAATAAATCTAGTTAAATTTTCAGGGGGAGTTTAAAAATAATCTTTGATTATTTTGGTGTAGTAAATAAGTACACTCAATTTCAAACTCCCCTCCTTAAACATGACATTTAAAACATATAAATTGAAAATTAACATATTCACCTTATTTCCAAAAATATTTCAATCATACTTATCCTTTGGTGTTATTGCCCGAGCCTTCGAGAAAGATATTTGCCAATTAAATTTAGTTAATATTCGAGATTATGCTACAGATAGGCGTCAAAATGTCGATGATTACCCTTTTGGTGGTGGTGCAGGAATGATATTAAGACCAGATATTATTGGTAATGCCATTGATGCTCAAAAATTAGACCTAAAACGCACTAAATTTGTTATCACTTCACCGAGGGGTAAAAAATTCGATCAAAAAATGTCTATAAATTTAAGTAAGGAATCAGAAATTTCCATTCTTTGTGGAAGGTATGAAGGAATTGACCAAAGAGTCATTGAAGAATATCAGATGGAAGAGATTTCAGTTGGAGATTACATTTTATCAGGTGGAGAACTCCCTGCTTTGACAATGATTGACTCTATTTTAAGAAATATTCCAGATGTCTTGGGAAATAAAGAATCTTTGATTGAAGAGACGTTTAATGATGATTTGTTAGAATATCCGCAATATACCCGACCAAGGGAGTGGAAAAATAGAAAAATACCAGAAATTTTACTATCTGGCAATCATAAAAATATTAGAGAGTGGAGGTTAGATAAAAAAACTTCTTGATCTATTCTACTCTTTCCTTTTTATTTAACTCATAGCTAATGTGATCTGTCAACAGTTTTCCGGACACTAAATTTAAACAGATTTTAAAGATTTCTTTAAAAACCTGTTTCTTTTTTCAAACTCGACTGGTGCTAAATAATTATTAGCAGAGTGAATTCGAATTCGA
>CAJQHK010000025.1 GCA_905478165.1 uncultured Rickettsiales bacterium
GAGTGTGTTTGTTTACACCCCCACCATAATCGCGTTGCAATTCTGACTCCCCCTTAGGGGGAGTTGGGAACTGAGTGTGTTTGTTTACACCCCCACCATAATTGCTTCGCAATTCTGACTCCCCCTTAGGGGGAGTTGGGAACTGCAGTAAAATCCTTGAAGCCGCTACCTGCGAAATCCTGATATTTTATAACATCTTCTATCTGTAAAAAGGCTGTAACTATTCTTGATCTTTGAAGGATTAATTTTTGGTGATTGTTAGAATCTCCAGAAAAGTTGCTTTGTAATTTTTGATAATTTTCTTCAAAAATTTTATAATATTTATCAAGATTATCTTTATTTAAGATAAAAATTTCCTCCCACATTGTTGGGTTAGAATTTTCAATTCTTAAATGTTTTTTTAGAATTTCTGGTAAATTATTATCCCGCTTTTCTTTAAATTTAAAGCTAATATATTGTGGTAAATGTGAAATTAGGCAAAATATCTCATCATGCTCTTTAGCATCTAAAATGCTAATTTTTGAGCCAATTTTTTGCCATAATTGCTTAATTTTAGTGATATTTTCTTTATTTTGACAAAAATTTGTGATAATTAATTTTTTATTGCAAAATAAATTAGCATCAGCATTAAAAATTGAACTTGTTTCTTTGCCAGAAATTGGGTGAGAGGGTATAAAATGATTTTTTTCCTTAAAAATTTTAAAATATAAATCTTCAGGATATTTTTTGACTGATCCAATATCAGTAATTAGACATTGATAATTATTAACTTTAATTTTTTGGAAAATTTCTTCATAAGCAAAAAGTGGAGTGGCAATGATAATTAGATCATTTTTTGTTAAATTTTGATCAAAATTAAATTCTCCATCAATAATTTTGTTTTTTAGAGCAAAATCTATGGTGTTTTTTGTTCTATTATAGGCTAATATTGTTTTTGATAAATTGTTTTTTCTAATTGCTATTGCAAGAGAGCCACCAATTAATCCTAGACCTATGATAATTATTTTATTGAAAATAGGATTCATATTGTCTTAATATTGTAAAAATTTTGATGAAGTAATTTTATAAAACAATGTTAAGAAATCTACAATTTAATGATCAAGGTTTAATTCCTGTAATCACTCAACAATTTGACAATAAGGAGGTTTTAATGCTGGCTTGGATGAATAAGGAGGCGATAAAATTAACTTTAGAAACAAAATTGGTACATTATTGGTCTAGATCACGAAAAAAGATGTGGCTTAAGGGCGAAACTTCAGGTAATTTTCAAAAATTAATAGAATTTCGTTATGATTGCGATCAGGATGCTATATTGATTTTAGTTAATCAAAAAAATGGAGCTTGCCATACTGGTGAATATTCTTGTTTTTTTAATAATGTAAAATAGAATTTGCTATCTGGGTTAGAAAACCCCCACCATAATCACGTTGTGATTCTGACTCCCCCTTAGGGGGAGTTTAAGTAATGAGCTCGATCTAACAACTCCCCTTTAGGGGGAGTTTAAGTAATGAGTTCGATCTAACAACTCCCCTTTAGGGGGAGTTTAAGTAATAAGTTCGATCTAACAACTCCCCCCAAGGGGGAGTCAAAGTTGCGTTAGCAACTTTGGTGGGGGTTAATTATAAATTGAAGTAATAAAAAATGGTAAAATCAGCAAATTTAGGTTTTTCAAGAGTCGGCTTAAACAGAGAATTAAAAAAAGCAGTTGAAAAATATTGGAAAAAAGCAATTACGGCAGATGAATTGCAAAATGTAGCCAAAACATTAAGAAAAACCCATTGGGAATTACAAAAGGAAGCAAATATTGACTTCATTCCATCTAATGATTTCTCTTTTTATGATCATATTTTAGATATGATTGCAACTGTTGGTGCGGTTCCAAAAAGATACGAACATAAGGCAGGAGAAGAAATTGATCTTGATCTATATTTCTCTATGGCTAGAGGTCGTCAAGATGGTAAAAAGGATGTTGTAGCTATGGAAATGACTAAATGGTTTGATACAAATTACCATTATATTGTTCCAGAATTTACTAAAGACACAAAATTTCAATTTTCTTTTAGCAAAATCATTGATCAATATTTAGAAGCTAAAAAACTTGGAGTTAATACTAGGCCAGTAATTATTGGTCCAGTCTCCTTCCTTTTACTTGGAAAATGTTATGATAATGTTAATAAATTTGATCTTTTAGATAATTTACTCGAAACTTATCAAGAAATTATAGCCAAACTAACTGAAGAAGGTGCAGATTGGGTTCAAATTGATGAGCCATTTCTTGCAACATTAAATTTAACTGACGAATTAAAAACTGTTTATAAGAAAGCTTATGAATTTTTAACAAAAAATTCTAAGGCAAAATTAATGGTTACAACTTACTTTTCTGACCTAAGAGACAATCTTAAATTTACCTTGGAATTACCTGTTTCTGGCTTGCATTTTGACTTAACTAAGTCAGACCTTGCTATTGATCAAATTTTACAATTCTTCCCTAAAGATAAGGTTCTTTCTTTGGGTCTTGTTAATGGTTGCAATATTTGGAAATCTGATATTAAAAAATTAATTGCCCAAACTAACAAAGCTAAAAAAACTATTGCTTCAGATAAAATTATTATCGCCCCTTCCTGTTCATTACTACATGTTCCTGTTGATTTGGATGTAGAAAATAATCTAGGACCAGAATTAAAATCTTGGCTAGCTTTTGGTAAGCAAAAACTGCATGAAGTTAATTTATTAACAAAAATTGCCAATGAGGGTGAAAATAATTATTCAAGTGCAATTGAGGCAAATTATAACGCTGTCGCTTCAAAAGATGGTTCAAAATTAATTCACAATTCTGAAGTAAAAGAAAGAGTTAAGAATTTTGACCTTAAAAATGCTGATAGAGATTCTGATTTTAAAGCTAGAAATAAAATTCAAAAGGAATATTACAATTTTCCACTTCTTCCAACCACTACTATTGGATCATTTCCTCAAACTACTGAAGTTAGGCAATATCGTTCTAAATTTAAAAAAGGTGAAATTTCTTTGATAGAATATGAAAAATTCTTGGAAGACGCCACAAAACAGGCTATTAAATGGCAGGAAGAGGTCGATATTGACGTTTTAGTTCATGGCGAGTATGAAAGAAATGACATGGTAGAATATTTTGGCGAGCAGTTAAGTGGTTATGCCTTTACAAAAAATGGTTGGGTACAAAGTTATGGCTCAAGATGCGTTAAGCCACCAGTTATTTTTGGAGATGTCTCCAGGCCAAAACCAATGACCGTAAGGTGGTCTGCTTTTGCTCAAGGACTAACCAATAAAAAGGTTAAAGCAATGCTAACCGGACCTGTAACTATGTTAAAATGGTCATTTGTCAGAGATGATCAAACGGTTAATACAACTTGCAAACAAATTTCATTAGCAATTCGTGATGAAGTTAGGGATCTTGAAAAATCTGGTATTGATATCATTCAAATTGACGAACCAGCTTTTAGGGAAGCTATGCCACTTCGCGCTGAAGATCATGCATCATATCTAAAATGGGCTGTTGATTGTTTTAAAATTTCATCTTCCGGCATTAAGGATACAACTCAGATTCACACTCATATGTGCTATTCTGAATTCAACGATATAATTGAAGCGATTGCCAATATGGATGCTGATGTTATTTCAATTGAAACTTCAAGATCAGCAATGGAATTGCTTGATGCTTTTGTAGAATTTAAATATCCAAACGAAGTTGGACCCGGAGTCTATGACATTCATAGCCCTAGAATTCCGAAAGTTGAAGAAATGGAAAATTTACTAGAAAAAGCTTTAGATGTTCTTGATAAGGATCAAGTTTGGAGTAATCCAGATTGTGGCTTAAAAACTAGAAATTGGGATGAGGTTAAGCCGGCATTAGAAAATATGGTTAAAGCAACTAAAAATATTAGAGAAAAATTAAAAAATAAAAAAGTGGTTGCTGCTTAGTTAAAAAAAGAGGTGGGGGTTGGAACTAAGTGTTTGTTTTACCTCCACGAAACTTGCTTGGAGCCTTAACTCTTAAAAAAGCGGCGTGCCTTTTTTGGTAGCAGTTGTTAAAATTGTAATAATCACTAACTTTTAAATGTTTGCAAAATTAACTGGTAAAATTGATCACATCTTTGAAAATTCTATAATTTTAGATGTAAATTCTGTTGGTTATAAAGTATTTTCTTCTAAAAAAAATATCGATCAAATCAGAAATTCTAACGAAAAAATACACAGTCTTTACATTGAGACTGTTGTTAGGGAAGAATATATTCATCTTTATGGTTTTTCTTCCATTGAAGAACAAAGTATATTTAATATATTTTGTAAAATTAATGGAGTTAGTAGCAAAATTGCCATTAAAATTCTAAGCTTTACCACTATAGAAGAAATTATTAACGCTGTTAATAGTGACGATAAACTACTCTTTACAAATATTTCGGGAATTGGACCGAAACTCGCATCAAAAATCTTAATTGACCTCAAGGATTCAATCAAAAAATTAGACTATAATTTTGAAATTAGCGAAAATAGCTCCAACTCAACTAATTTAGGTAGTAATCAGATAATTTCAGATGCTATTTCGGCTTTAGAAAATCTTGGATATAAAAGATCAGCAATTTACAAAATTGCCAATAACAAAATTAAAGAAAATCCTGACATTACTCTTGAAACATTAATTACTAACTGCCTTAGAGAATTATGATCGATCAAGGATTAATAGATTTTTCACATTATTTAGCTGACATTTCTGGCGATATTGCTCGAAAATATTTTCGTTGCGATTTGGGGGAAGTAAAAAAAGGAGATAATTCTCCGGTAACTAAGGCTGACAAAGAGATTGAAACCAAAATAAGAGATGAAATTGCAAAAAAATATCCAGAACATGGAATAATTGGGGAAGAATTTGAAGACACCAAACTTGATGCCGATTATAAATGGGTGATAGATCCTATTGATGGCACAATATCTTTTGCCATTGGTAAGCCAGTATTTGGCACGTTGATCGCCCTAACCTATCAAGATAAACCAATCTTAGGTATTATCAATCAACCAATTAATAATGAAAGATGGTGGGGAATTGATAAGAAATTATCTTATTTCAATAATCAAATTATTAAAACTAAGGATTGTAAATCGATTTCTGATGCAGTGTTTTGCACTCAATCACCATTCTTTTTTACAGGTAAAATAAAAGAACAAATTGATAAAATTACTAGCCAGACCAAATATCAACACCAAGGTGGAGCCGTATATTCTGGTGATTGTTATCATTTTGCTCTCTTAGCTCATGGATTTGTTGATATTATTATTGAGCATGGCTTGAATAACTTTGACTTCTTAGCTCTAGCTCCAATTGTTGAGTCGGCGGGCGGAATAATAACCGACTGGAAAGGTAAAAAACTTGATATTCATTCAGACGGCACAATAATTGCTACATCAAATAAATATCTTCACGATCTAACCATAAACTATCTACAATAATATTAAAAACATGGATATCTTATTTAAAAAAATGGCCGCAAATTTTATTGACCTAATTGCTTCTCTTTTTATCAGGTTAATGATCTTATTATTAATAATAAGTTTTTACAAAGAATCATTTTTGATAGAAGTTAATGATTTTATTTCTAAAGCTTCTACCTCTGAAGATGTCAGATCTAATGTAATGATATTCTTACAACATAATTTATTTAAAATTTTATTAGGTTTTATTATAGGATTTTCTACTCTTGGATCCTTATACAATATTTACTTCCACTCGTCTACTTGGTGCGCGACAATAGGTCAGAGAATATGCAATATAGTTGTAGTTAGAAATAATGGTGAATATGTAGGGTTTTTTAGGGCAGTGATTCATAACATTATATCTAATATACCCTTATTTATAACATTATATTTTATTGTTTTTATATTTTTTTATAGCAGTAAACATCCCATAAATAGTATATCTGTTATTTTTAATGTATTTAGTGCTAATATTTTTAATATATTTGCGTCTATTGTAATGTTTTTGTGGGTCAATATTCCTATCTTCCTGAAAAATAAAAAATCCATTCCAGATATTATTTGCTCTACCAAAACTGAGTCAGGAAAAGCAGATAGTAGATTTCCAAAAATTAGAATACTATGATACTAACCGATTTAATGCCAAATTATCTCGATGAATTAACTCTGAACAAAAGTTTTTTTTGACTATTTTTTTAATTTCTTCGCTATTCTTGCCAATTATTAACCTAGAGATAGTAGAATTATAAGAGATCACTCCAGTTGCAATTTTTTGATTTTTTTCATTGCTGATTAAAACCATGTCACCCTTATGAAACTCTCCAGTTATTTTTATAACCCCAACTGGTAAAAGACTAGAGCCGCTTTCAATCAAAGCCATCGCAGCCTTTTCATTGATAGTGATTTGCCCCATGAAATTTAAAGAATCAGAAATCCATCTCTTTTTAGCGTTAATTTTCTTACTCAGAGATTTAAATATACTATAATTTTTAGTTTCTAAAATATTTTTAATTGGATGATCAATTACGCCATTAGCAATAATAACGTCACAGCCGGCATTGAAAGCCATCTTTACCGCCTCAATTTTAGTCTTCATGCCACCAGTACCAAATTTTGTTACCGTGTCACCAGCCATACTTTCTATTTCTGGAGTAATTTTATCAATTTTATGAATTAATTTCGCATCCAAATGTAGTTTGGGATTCTTGTCATATAAGCCATCAACGTCAGAAAGCAATATCATCAAGCCTGCGTCAGACATTTGAGCAATTCTAGCGGCTATTTTGTCATTATTACCAATTTTAATATCTTCAGTTAAAATTGAGTCATTTTCGTTAATTATGGTAACAACTTTATTGTCTAATAAGATTTTAAAAGTAGCGATAGCGTTTAAATAGTTTTGACGATTTAAATATTCTCCCCCAGTATGTAATATTTGAGCTATATTGATATTTTCATTTTTAAACGCCTGATAAAATGATGAAGTTAATTCTGCTTGACCAATAGAAGCTAAAGCTCTTCTTTTGGCTGCCGTCATCCTATCAGCATTAATATATTTTTTACCAATACTAACTGAGCCAGATGAAACTATAATAATGCCAATATTATTTTGTTGTAAAATTTTTATATCTTGAGCCAGTTTTTTAAGCCAAGAAACCCTAACCTCATTATCTTTTAATAATAAAGCAGATCCAATCTTAATGATAATTTTTTTCTTTTTTAAAATATTCATTTATCCAAAGGGCAAATTTTGGTATAACACCATTTCCCATTTATAATACATTATATAGTAAAATATTTTAAGGTTAATATTATTAAATAACGACTGTCCTATGTTAATATGGTGCAAGTCTTTTTGGTAATTAAAATCTTGAAAGATAAAGATAACTCATAATTACTACTTATCCAGTATTATAGTTGGAAAATGGTATGATACCAATTATCAATCTTAACTATACATCAAGAAAAAAGATTTTTCTAACAAATTCCTAAAATACTAGGATTATTTTGAATTTTTGAGAGAAAAAATAAAAAGGAAATGTTGTAGCTAAATGTATAATTAAATTAATAGGTTTTTTAGCGATCCCTAAATTCTAGTTAAGTTACTCTTATAATCACTATCTAAATTTATTGGTACTCTCTCTATTTCAACCTCGTTAGGCTTGTCATCTAAACCATAAAATTCATCTTCTTTGACGCTAATTTTATTAATTACGTCATAACAAGAAGTAATAAACCTAGTATATAGGTCTAAATAATGATGGTTAGATATAAATTTTTTCCAAATAATGAATTTTACATCACCATTGATATTTACTTTTTTTGCATATTCATCGTTAGACTCTAATTTTATTTCTTTATTTTTAATAAGCTCTTTTAGGACTTCGTCAAAAAACAATCCAATTCTTGGTTGAATTTTAAAACCAATATTAAAATCTATCCTAGCAACATCTCTTGCTGAATAGATAGTGGCTTTATAGTCGCAAATAAATGGTTGATTAACGATATTAACATGAACAAACCAATAAATATTTGCTCTTTTTGGTCTATTTTCGAATAAAGAATAGGTAATTTTATTTTCAATCTTTTCAGGATTTTTAGAAGATGTTAAATAGACAATATGATTAGCAACCTTATTAATATTTCTGTCATTACTTAGGTCTATTAGATCAGGAATAATGTCATCAACATCGATAAATTTAATATTTCTTTTTCTAAAGCTTTTAGCCTGCATCCAAAACCACATGGAGCAAAAGATTGCAGAAGCAATCATCATAACTATCCAGCCACCATGAAAAAATTTATAAATACTGGCTACAAAGAAATGTAACTCAATTGTCAAAAAGAAAGTAATAAATAGAAGGTAGATAATTCTTGGGAATTTATTAGATATTAAATAGTAACAAAATAAAATAGTGGTACACATCATACCGCTAATGACAGACAGGCCATATGCCGCCTCCATGTTATGAGACTCCTTAAAATAATAAACAATTCCAACACAACCAATAAAAAGAAAATTATTAATAAACGGAATATAAATCTGAGCCTTCTTCTTGGTTGGGTATTTAGTTTTTAATTTAGGAAATATATTTAATCTACTAGCCTCACTTATCAAACTAAATGAACCAGTGATTAAGGCCTGACTAGCAATAACCGTTGCCATAGTTGCAACAATTATTGATATCAATAAAAAGTCATTAGGAATAATGGCAAAAAATGGATTTACACCTCGTTGCAGGACTTCTCCCTCCATCCCAATCAACCAAGCTCCTTGCCCAAAGTAATTTAATAAAAGGCATATTTTGACAAAAGCCCAACCTCTTCTGATGCTTTTACGATCACAGTGACCCATATCAGAATACAAAGCCTCTGCACCAGTAGTACACAAAAACACGGCACCTAATATTAAAATTCCAATAGGAGAGTTGAATAGAAGGTTAAAAGCATGTATCGGATTAATAGCATTTAGTATTTCCGGATGCTCCAAAATACTAACAAAGCCAAAGAAGCCAATCATCGAGAACCAACAAAGCATTATTGGTCCAAATAAAGTTCCCACTATAGTTGTGCCAAACCTTTGTATAGCAAACAAAACAGCTAAAATTGTCATCACAATCGGTACCGTATTTAAATCTGGACTAAATATTCTCAAACCCTCAATTGCCGAAGATACTGAAATTGCTGGCGTAATAATTCCTTCAGACAACAAAAGGGAAGCGCCGACCATAGCAAAAATTACAATCCACCATTTTTTTCTACCCCTCTTTATTAAAGAATACAAGGTAAGCATACCTCCCTGACCCTGCCTATCAGCGCTTAGAACTATAATAATATATTTTAAGCTAGTTTGTAATGTTAAGGTCCAAAAAACACAAGAAACAGCACCATATACTAATTCCGAAGAAAGTATCTTGCCTGACATTATGGCCCTCATCACATAAAGCGGCGAAGTACCAATATCACCATAAACAATTCCAAGCGCTATCAACACCGGTATTAAAGATATTTTTGCTTTTGAAATATTAAAAAAATTTATCAACTGATTTATAAATTAAATTATATAGGTAACCGAAGTGAAAAATAGTGTTATTTACTTTGCTTGTAAATTTTACAGTGAGATGCAAAATCCTCAAAAATTTTATCATCAACTTTGCTACTCTGAAATTCTGGATGCCATTGTAAGCCAAGACAAAATGGATGATTCTTATGTTCAATCGCCTCAATAATGCCATCTTTTGAAGCAACAGCAGAAACCGCAATATTTTTTCCTAATTTATCAACAGCTAAGCCGTGAGAAGAATTGGTTGTTACTTTGTTAATATTGATGATGTTATGTAATTTACTATCTTCAATAATGTCAATATCGTGAAATGGAACAGTATAATCAGTAAAATTTTTGTGATATTTCTGCTCATGATTTTTGATATGATGCTTAAGATCGCCACCAAAAATAATATTAATTGCCTGCATTCCATTACAAATACCTAAGATTGGCATAGTAGTTTTGTCAATTACTTTTTGTAAAATAGTAAATTCAAACTTATCTCTCTCCTTATTAACCTTAACTTCTGAGTCCGGCTTACCATAGCGAGTTGGGTCAATAAAGCCGCCACCAGCAATAATAATACCATCAATTAAATTAATATAATTTTCAATTGATGAATATTGATAGGGCAAGATAATTGCCACAGCATTACATTTTTCAAGATTTTCAATATAATTACAAGCGATTCCAAAATGATCTTTCACTGAAGAAGAATTAATACTATGATGGAAAAAATCAGGAACGATACCAATTACAACTTTATCACTCATTTATCTTGTTTTAAGAAATATATTATTTATGATTTTTAAATAAACTATAACATCAATACTATGATGGAGCAAAGTAAATTGCAAAAAATTTTAGAAAAGAAATTTCCTGACGCCAAAATTAAATTATAAAATCTAGTTGTCGATCAAAATCACCACCTCTTTATTTATAGAAGGTAACACTATTTAATAACAATACAATGAAGGCATAACATCAAATTGTTAATGCCGATTTAAGAGGGTATTTAGATAATGTAGAATTACATACTTTGCAGTTAAAAACTATTGGTACAAAATAAAAATTAATCAAAATGACTGATACAAATCAAAAAATACAAAAATTAATTTCTGAAAATAATGTAGTTTTATTTATGAAGGGCACTAAGGATTTTCCAAATTGTGGTTTTTCTAGCGCAGTTTGTAACATTTTTAATAATAAAATTAAAATTGATTTTTTAGATATTAACGTCTTAGAGGATCCAGAATTACGAGAAAGCATTAAGAAGTTCTCTGATTGGCCAACAATCCCTCAATTATATATTAAGGGAGAATTTATTGGCGGTTGCGATATTATTCGTGAAATGTTTTCCAGTGGCGAGTTGAAAAAATTATTAAAAGACAAAGATATTATTCAAAATGCCTAACTACTCTATTCTAGACAGAAAAATTATTAAAATTTCAGGTTCAGGTCGTAAAACTTTTCTTCAAGGCCTGATTACCAACAATATTAATTCATTAGATTCAAAAAATTACCTAATTTATAGCTTGATGCTAACTGCTACTGGAACCTTTCTCTATGATTTTTTTATAAGTGAAAAGGGAGAGGGTATTTATCTTGATGTGGAGGAGTCTAGAATTTTAGAAATCATTAAAAAACTCTCCCTTTATAAATTATCTGCAGATATTGAGTTAAAAATTATTGATGATTTAAAAATTATCTTCTTAGATCAAAAAAGTAATGAAACCGATTGCCTTATAGACCCTAGATCAGATAAAATTGGCTTTAGAGCGATTTTAGATCAAAAAAATCTAGAAAAAATTCAAAAAAATTCAAATTTTACTGAAAAAAATATCGATTTTTATAATAAAATTAGATTTGGCCTAAAAATTCCTGACCACAGAGACTTAACAGAGAAAAAATCTATCCCCGCTGAATATGGCTTTTTTGATTTAAATTGTATTAATTTTGAAAAAGGCTGTTATATTGGTCAAGAAGTTATGGCTCGAATTAAGTATAAGGGTGTGATTCGAAAAAAAATCTATTTAGTTAAAATTTTAGGTAATGACCCTTTTAAAAAAGGTGATGAGATTGTTTTTGAAAATAAAAAAATTGGTAATATTCTGTCTTGCATTAAAGAAGACAATAAAATTTTAGCCTTAGCCTTATTAAAAAATGCTATGATTGATGAAGATCCTAATATAAGTTTAAAATTAGGTTCTAATGTTATTATCATATAAAGGGAAATTTTAGACTCCAGACAATCCCGTAAAATAAAAATACTATGATTTTATTAGTAGGCCTTGGAAATCCTGGCACAAAATATGAAAATACTCGCCACAATGCTGGATTTTTGGCTATTGAACACCTTACTAATAAATTTTCTTTTGACAAGAAGTCTGACAAATTTGATAGTGATTTTTTTTCTGGAGAAATATCTAGCAAAAAAATAATAGCCATCAAGCCTCAATCATTTATGAATCTTTCTGGCTCTGCTGTGCAAAAATTTTCTACATTTTATAAAATTCCAACCGATAAAATTTTTGTCTTTCATGATGAGATTGATTTAAAAATTGCTACTCATAAAATTAAATTTGCCGGCGGTAATGCTGGTCACAACGGTCTCAAAGATATAGATAGTAAAATTGGTAAAAATTACCATCGCATTAGGATTGGAGTTGGAAGACCTGAAGATGCTAGGTTTGAAATTTCAGATTATGTTTTGGGTAAATTTT
Source organism: uncultured Rickettsiales bacterium (assembly GCA_905478165.1). Lineage (GTDB taxonomy): Bacteria > Pseudomonadota > Alphaproteobacteria > Rickettsiales > UBA1997 > CAJQHK01. Next base: position 12,271 of record CAJQHK010000025.1, read on the forward strand.
CATTAGCTGAGCGAGATGCTATAGACCAACAAATAATAAACATTACAAATAATATTGAAAATATTCTTGCACCATCCTCTATTTAAAAATAAATCATGACAGAAATCAAATTAGGAGAAAAAACAAATTACCAATATGACAATCCGGATATTAACATTTTAGATTCAGTTGACAATCCTCACTCAGATCTTGATTATTTAATTAAGTTTTCTTGTCCTGAATTTACTTCGATTTGCCCCGTCACTTCGCAACCAGATTTTGCTAACATTATTATTGAATATGTTCCAAATAAAAAAATGGTAGAAAGTAAGTCTTTAAAATTATACCTTACTTCCTTCAGAAATCACGGCGCTTTTCATGAGGATTGTACTATTAGAATCGCTAAGGACTTAATTTTGTTAATGAATCCAAAATGGTTTAGAATTTCTGGCTATTGGTACCCAAGAGGAGGTATCCCAATTGACATTTTCTTTCAAACTGGCGAAGTTCCAAAAAATATTCATTTAGAACATAATAAAGAATATAATTATAAAGGGAGGTAGAATTTACAATTAAAATTCATCCCTATAATATATGTTAAGAAACTAAAAATGACGTTACATGCATCGAATAACAATAGAAAAAATAGTTCCCTTCAGTGCTAAAGAAATGTTTGACCTTATTATGGATGTCGAATCATATCCAGAATTTTTACCTTGGTGTAAAGATGCTAAAATCATCGAAACTCATAAGGATAAAGATATAATTGCAGATCTAGATATTAACTTTAAGGCAATACACAAAAAATATACTTCAAAAATTGTAATTAATCATATTTCAAAAAATGAATGTGAGGTTTTCGTAAGAGCAATTGAGGGGCCATTTAAAAAATTAGAAACTTACTGGCATTTTAAAAATTTAAATAATCAGGAGAGTAAGATTTATTTTGATATCGATTTTGAATTTCGCTCCAAAATATTATCTTCAATGTTAAATTTTATTTTCAAAAAAGCAAAAATGAAAATGGTTGAATCTTTTGAAGAAAGGGCTTTTAAAATATATAAACCTCATACCTAATACATACAATTTTTACCATAATACAATATTTTAAACCGATTTAAATGATACATAAAACTGATTTAGTAATTATTGGCGCAGGACCAGTTGGGTTATTTGCCTGCTTTGAAGCTGGGATGTTAAAAATAAAATCCCATATTATTGATACTTTAGAATTTACTGGAGGACAATGCACAGCCCTTTATCCTGAAAAACCAATTTACGATATCCCAGCTCATCCAAATATTTTAGCTGCCGATTTAATATCAAACCTTGAAGAACAGATAAAACCTTTTAATCCAACAATTCATTTGAATCAAAAAGTTGAAGAGGTAAAGAGGTTAGAGAATGGATCATTCTTAGTTAAAACTTCTAAAAATACCAAGATTGAAGCTAAAGCAATTATTATTGCCGCTGGTTGCGGCGCATTTGGCCCTAATCGACCACCAATCGACAATATCGAGCAATTTGAAGATAAATCGATCTTTTACGCTGTCAAATCTAAAAAAGATTTCATTGGCAAAAAAGTTGCAATTGCTGGAGGAGGTGATTCTGCGGTTGATTGGGCAATTTCACTACAAGAGGTTACAAAAAAACTTTACGTTATTCACAGAAGAAGTCGCTTCAGATGCGCTCCAGAAAGTGCTGATAAATTAAAAAGATTAGCAAAAGAAGGTAAGATTGAGATGGTTACCCCGTATCAATTAAAATCTCTAGAGGGTAGTCAAGATAACTTATCAAAAATAATTGTTGAAGATTTAGATGGAAATATCAAAAAGATTGATGCTGAAATTTTACTACCATTCTATGGTCTTCGAATGGAGCTTGGACCTATTGCTAATTGGGGTCTTAGCATTAATAAAAATCTTATTGATGTTGATTCATCAACAATGCAAACTTCTGAAGCGGGAATTTATGCTATTGGAGATATCATCAATTATAAAAATAAATTAAAATTAATTTTAACTGGATTTTCAGAGGCTGCACAAGCCTGTCACGATATTTATAACATTATTTATCCTGATACTCCATTTCATTTTGAATATTCCACCTCAAAAGGATTATGAGTGAAATTGCGATCAGCATTATCGGAAATATCAACCTACTAATTGAGCAATATAATTACCTAATTATATTCGTCCTAATGACCATTGAAAGTAGTTTTATACCGTTTCCTAGTGAAATTGTTATGATTCCAGCAGGATATCTATCTTCAAAAGGAGAGTTATCATTTTTCTACTCATTATTTGCTTCAATTGCCGGATGTGTTTTTGGTGCGCTTATTAATTATTACTTAGCAAGGCTTTTAGGATTAAAGATATTAAAAAAATATGGTAGATTCTTCTTCTTGTCAGAAACAAGCTTAGTAAAAATTCAAAAATTCTTTCGAGATCATGGATCAATATCGACATTTACTGGTCGCTTAATCCCTGGAATTCGTCAATTAATATCGATTCCAGCAGGCTTGTCTTACATGAATTTAAAAAAATTTATTTTCTATACGGCGGTTGGTTCAGGAGTCTGGTCCTTTATCTTGCTAATGATGGGATTTATTTTTGGTCAAAATCAAGAATTAATTGTAGAAAATATGAATCTAATAGTAATATTTACTATAATTTTTGTCCTAATAATTATTTTATTTTATATTAGATATAAAAAAGAAAGGGCTGAGAACCTCAAGAAATTAACCTAATTTAATTAACCTCAAGAATTCTTCCCTCTTACGATAATCATCTTTAAAGGCTCCTGTCATTTGAGTAGTAATTGTGCTGGAATTAATCTTATGCACCCCGCGAGTTGTCATGCATTGATGAGCAGCATCACACAAAACCGCAACGCCTTTAGGCTCTAAAATAGTCTGTAAATCATGAGCAATTTGCGCCGTCATAGTTTCCTGAGTCTGAAGTCTTTTAGCATAAATATCAGCAAGACGGGCTAATTTACTAATACCAACAACCTTTTTATTAGGAATGTAACCAATATGAATTTTGCCAATAATTGGAACCATATGATGTTCACAATGAGATTCTAATCTAATATCTCTAACTATTACCATTTCATCATAATTACTAACCTCTTCAAAAACCTTTCCTAAGACATCCTTAGTATCAACATTATATCCAGAAAAAAATTCCTTATAAGCACTAATAACTCTTTTTGGAGTTTCAATCAGACCCTCCCTAGTAGGATCGTCGCCAATCCAAGAAATAAGAGTTTTTACTGCCGCTATAGCCTCTTTATCTGATATTTTGTTATTTGTCATAATTTATATTATATAAGAATTGATTTGTTAATGTTATTTTTAAAAATTCTTTTAGTCAATTAATTTGGCTGAACATAATGAAACTTTTAAATTGTTTTTTTTATGAACTTTAATAACTTATAAAAAGTGTAAAACACTGTAAATTAAATATTATGAACAAAAAACCAATAATTGGCATTATTTTAGATTGGCAAGAAAACGGAACATTTTCTAATTTTCCACATTTTGCTCTTCGAACTAATTACTCTGAAGCAATTGTACTAGCTGGTGGATTACCTTTTATGATTCCATATTCAGAAGCTAATTTAATTAATGATTATTTAAATCAAATTGACGGACTATTAGCTCCTGGAGGGTTCTATGCCATGCCAAATGACTGGTATATTAACAAAAAAGAAGGGTCTCCTTACGAAATAACTCCAAGATTTAAATTTGAATCAGAAATATTGCTAGAAGCGGTTGCTTTAGATAAACCAATATTAGGAATTTGCGGTGGAATGCAGGTAATTGCAGGATTGATGGGGTGTAAATTAATTCCAGATATTAAAAAATATATTGGCAAAAAAATAGAGCATTTCGATCTAACTAAAGATCATGAATTAGAAGTAATGCCAGATACCATATTGCATAAAATTGTTGGTCAAAATCAAATTATTTCTAACTCCCACCATAATGAAGCAATAGTTGAAATTAACAATAATGTCATAATTTCCGCCAAAACAAAAGATGGAGTAATTGAAGCTATCGAACTAAATAATAAAAATTTTGTCATTGGACTACAAAATCATCCTGAAATGAGTTGTTCTAAAAAAGAAGATTTAAAAGGATTTAATTCGAGCCACTTAATTTTTAAAGAATTTGTTAAAGAATCTTATGAAGCTAGTAATAGATAGACCTAAAAATTGGCCAATTTTAAAAAATAATAAAAAAATATATGTAATTTCTCCTGCCTATAGTAGTTCTTTAGAAGAAATTTTAAAAATTAATAAATTCTTAGAAAATTGGGGCTTAGAAGGAATATTCTACCAACCAAAAGAAAGGAATGATTTAGAGTTTTTATCAAACTCAGATTCTGACCGGCTTAATGAGTTAAAAAATGCTCTTTATGGCGATGAATCAGAAATTATCTTCTGTAGTGCTGGCGGCTATGGTTCAGCAAGGATTGTAAGAAAACTACTAAAATCAAAAGAGGCAATAAAAAATAAATTATTTTTGGGTTTTAGCGATATTACCTCTCTACATTTAGCATTGAATAATTATTTTAATATTCCCACCCTACATAGCCCAATGTTAAGGCAGTTAGCTGTTGGTAAGATTGATCAACAAGCTGTAAATTTCTTACATGACATACTCACTCAAAAGGAATTATGCTTATCTTATAGTATCAAACCCCTTAATGAGTTAGCGCAAAATATTCAAAATATTAACTTACCTAAATTATTAGGTGGTAATCTAAGCTTAGTTCAAACTTCAATTGGTACTGATTGGCAAATTAACAATAATGGCGACTATTCTATGTTGATTGAAGAGTTTGATGAAAAATTTTATTCTATCGACAAGATGTTAAATCATTTGCAAAATGCTAATGTTTTTAATAATTGTAAGGCCCTTTTTATTGGCGATTTTAGTAAAATAGAAGATAAAAAAAAATATCTAGCAGAAATTTTAAAAGTTTTTATTAGTGATTTAAATATTCCTGTTTTTAAAATCGAAAATATTGGCCACAAAAAAATAAACTTAGCAATTCCTCTGGGATTGGAGATGATTTTACAATAATTTTCTTTACAAAGAAAAAGTTTTTACAGATAATTATACCAAACATCATACATCAGGATATATATGGTTTTTCTTCAAAATTTTAGACCAAAGGGATAAGCCTTAGCATTATAACAATAACAAGATAACTTCTACTAAATGAGTGATAAAAATAATAAAAATATTACCATTAATTTTGGACCACAACATCCTGCAGCTCATGGCGTATTAAGGTTGATTCTTGAAATAGATGGAGAGGTTGTTAAAAGATCAGACCCTCATATTGGCCTATTACATCGCGGCACTGAAAAACTAATGGAGCATAAAACCTATCTCCAATCTTTACCATACTTAGATCGTCTTGATTATGTTTCACCAATGTGTCAGGAACATGCTTACTGTATTGCCATTGAAAAATTACTTAAAATTGAAGTGCCTATTAGAGCGCAATATATTAGAGTTTTATTCAGTGAGATTACAAGAATCCTAAACCATATCATGGCAATCACTACTCAAGGTCTTGACCTTGGTGCTACTTCGCCTTTTCTTTGGCTGTTTGAGGAAAGAGAGAAATTAATGGAATTTTATGAAAGAGTTTCTGGAGCTCGTTTGCATTCCGCTTATTTTAGACCAGGTGGAGTAAATTACGATCTGCCAAAAGGTTTATTAGAAGATATCTCTAAATTTGTTGAAAAATTTCCTAAATGTATCGACGATATGGAGACATTATTGACCAATAATCGTATCTTCAAACAAAGAATGGTTGATATTGCTATAGTTTCAAAAGAGGAGGCTATTAATTTTGGCTTTACTGGTCCTATGCTTCGAGGATCTGGTGTGGCCTGGGATCTAAGAAAATCTCAACCTTATGAAGTTTATGATAAAATGGAATTTGACGTTCCTATTGGTAAAAATGGCGATTGTTATGATCGTTATTTAATTAGAGTCGAGGAAATGAGACAATCAATCAATATCATTAAACAGGCAATAAAGCAAATGCCGAATGGTCCCATAAAATCTAAAAATAAAAAAATATCTCCACCTAGTAGAAGTGACATGAAGGAGTCAATGGAAGCTCTCATTCACCATTTTAAACTTTATACCGAAGGTTACAAGGTGCCAAAGGGTGAGGCTTATGGCTGCGTTGAGGCGCCAAAAGGTGAGTTCGGCGTTTATATAATTTCTGATGGCGGTTCTAAACCAGTTAGAACAAGATTAAGGGCACCAGGATTTTACCATTTACAAGCTTTAGATTTTATGGCTAAAGGTCATCTACTTTCTGATGTTGTGTCAATTATTTCTACGCAAGATCTTGTGTTTGGCGAAATTGATAGATAGGAGAATAATATATCTCTTTAGATCTTAAGAGAGCTCTAATGTCTGTTTAAGAACCTCATCATTTTTATGCAATTCATCAAGACAATTTTTAATATTTTTTAACACCTGCTCATAGATATTAGCGCTAGAAACATCGCCCTCTTCTTTTAATTCTGGTAATTGCTTTGGAACATTAACTAAAGTATCTTTGTTTATGGGGTTACTAACTTCTAAAGCAGTTAGTTGCGCCTGTAAATCTTCTCTTTTTTACCAATTGACAAACCCTTCTGTCTCTATTTTTTCGCGCCACGATTCATATTTTCCATAATTATTAAAAATAACATCTGACCAAGATTTTTCTTGAGACATATAATACCAATTCCCACCTTTAAAGCAGTTTTTTTCGAAATATTTTTATTCATAAATTATTAAAAAATGCCCGCCCTATGTTAATAGGGTGTAAGGCTTTTTGATGATTTAAGGATAAAAAGATTTCAAAAAAATCTGTCTTAACTTGTATATTTTAAAGATGGGAATTGGTATAATGTTAAATAAAAAATTAATTTATCTTAAAATCTACCCCTAAACATTCTAAAGCAAATGCCGCCTCGAAATATCTCTTACTATTTCCACTACCTCCCTTTCCATCACTAATAACTATATCATCAGTAATTTTGGTAAATTTAGTAGAATTTTGACCATTAATAGATCGAGAGCAAGCGTAGCAAGACAAAATACCGAACAAATCATCAGAAAAAAATAATTTTAAATGATGTAAGATATTAAAAAAATAAGAATTTTTATACTTATTAGAGCCAATATTTGCTCCACCAGCAATTTTTAATAAAATATATTTACTGTCACTAGCAATAAAACTAACATAAATATCGTTCAATAAAATTGCTGAACTTAAATTAAAAATATTTTGTGATTTTTTACTATTCTTAATAATTATAACCATAGAAAGTCCTGTAGCAATAATATTTTTAGATAATTTTATATTAAAATTAATGTCCTTAGCAAATTTATATTTAATCTTATAACCAAGAGATAGATGCAGCTTATTACAATAAATATATTTATTATCTTTAGTGATTATTCCCGCCAAACTCTTTCCATCAATTAACACTTCGCTAATTTCTGTATTTTCTAACCATTTAGCACCATTATCTTTGGCTATTTTAGCATTTACCTTGTGAATATCGTGTCTTAAGCAGCTATCCTTATCAAATAAAAAAACCTTATCAACTACATTTTTTTTACCAAAAATATTACTAATCTGATCTTGCGTTAATTTTTGATAAAGAACATTTGAAATGTTATGATTTTTTTGATCTTTTAAAACCACCTCCATTGCTGATAAGGAACTGACTTTTAAATTAGTTTTATTTATTTCTTCCAGAGCGTTCTGAATCTTAAGAGATTTTTTGGCATTATCTAAGTCGATATCATAGGAAGTTTTTTTACCTAGAATCTTTCTAATCTTCTGCAAAACCCAATTCAACTCATTTTGAAAATAAATTTTTAATAACTTTGGATCAAAAGTTAATTTTATATCAATTTTAGGGTAATTAATGTCAGAAATATTATATTTTTTAGGAAAAAAATTTTTTAAAATGGAATTTTTAAGTAACTTATGGCCAGCAAAATGATCATTGGCATAAAGTGCAGAACTATTTCTGCTATGCATTTGCTTAGTTGAGTGATGAGAATTAGATTCTAAATAATTCCTAGTTAAATAGATTATCTGATCAAATTTCTGCTTAATATTTTTATCAGTTGCCGCAATTACTACTTGCTCTTCGGCAGAAGGGCCACCCGCAGCAATCATAACGTTTTGATTCTTATTTTTTAGATAATTATCAAAATGCGGACTATTTTTGATATTGTTAAATGTAATATTTGAGTCCGAATCTTTAATGTTGTTAATTTCAAAATCACTGTAATCTTTTTTTAAAATATCTTTAACAATGATAATAACATCCTGATCAGAAGTAAAAAATGAATGAAATTCTGATGATAAATTATGAAAATCAACAGCCTCTTTGATATTATTTATTAAATTTTCTTTCATTATTATACCATTTTAACTTGAAAATGGATAATATAATCAATCATTCAAAGATTCTTGAAATTGCCTAGATTTATAATGATCACCTCCTCTATATTGAGGTTTAGATAAACTTTCTAAATCTTTTACAGAACTATCTTTGTCGTTATAATTTTTATATTTTCTTGTCATACCATAAGGATATGGCACGTTTTGAGGGTATTTACTAGCTGAGTTTGGAGGTAATGATTCGTTTTTAAAACTACCTCCAGGATATTGATTTTGCATCTGCATCGTTTGCTGCTGAAAATTTGGCGGCATTTGATTTTCTTCAAACATACCAGGAGGGGGTGCATTTACCATTCCACCATAGTTTGGAGTCGTGTTGGGAGTTGCGCTAGGTGAAAAATTTCCTGTATTGCCACCTGGATAACTATATAACTTCATACAAGAGCTTAACAAAAAAATAATTGAGATTAATAGTATATTTTTCATCTAATTGGTAGATTTTTTAGAGTTTGTTTTTAATCACCATCGTAGCCAGTTACTTCAAGATTAAAAATATCACTTAAGTTACTTTTGAACAATTATTAAGGCTTATAAGCGTCAATAAAGTATTCTTTTTGTTTAAAATCTCGACATTTTATTGATAAAAACGATGCCATAGGTAAGATGAACATACTACCAAAGGCATCTAAAACACATCTAGTTGTTTCTGCGCCCCTACCTTCTCTTACGGAATACCAAGTTTCAAGGTCTATAGTTTTTTGATAATTTTTACCCATTATAGTAGCCTTGTAATTAATGTCAGAATCTGGTAGCAGAGATATATCAACAGGTGTTTGACCATAATAAGCATTATTGATATAAAGGTGAGACCTAGAGGGATTACTGTTAATCTTAATGGAAACTCTATCCTCATTCATTCTTGCGCAAGAAGTAATAAAAAACAGGAGAAAAATTATAATAACTGACAGTAATTTATTAAACATCATACTTATAATCTAGTATTTATTGATCAGTAAAATCCCTTTTCCACTCCTCTCTTAAGGAAGTAACGAAATCAGATAAAATATTTAAATCTCTACCTATCTCTTTATTCATATTGCGAATTATGTTGTTAATTTTGTCGTAAGTTTCTTGAAGATCTTCGTTAATTATAACGTGATCATATTCATTAAAATGACTGATTTCATCAATAGCACCTGACATTCTCTTTCTGACAATATCTTCGGTATCCATAGCTCTTTTTTGCAATCTAAATCCAAGTTCTTTCATGGAGGGAGGGAGTAAAAAGAAGCTAATTATTTTATTTTTATTAAATTTTTCATTTAATTGCCTTGCTCCCTGCCAATCTATATCAAATAACACATTTAAGTTCTTACTAAATGATTCGTCAATTGTCTTTCTAGGTGTGCCATATCGATTACCAAAAATATTGGCAGATTCCAATAATTGATTTTTAGCTTCCAACTCTTCAAACTCATCCCTTGTTACAAAGTAATAATCATGACCATCAATTTCATTTGACCGTTTTAATCTAGTAGTAGCCGAAATTGATAATTTTATACCTTTATTTCCCTGAATCAGCATATTGCAAATCGTTGATTTGCCAGCTCCAGAAGGGGAAGAGATAATAATTAAGAATGGTGGAGAAATAACGTTCATTATAAAGCCTGATTAGAACTAGAGTTATACTTCTTTTTTTTCAATCGTTAGGTCTGGTGCGTCAACAGCCTTCATACCAATAACATGGTAACCAGAATCGACATGAAGAACCTCACCTGTCACTCCGCTACCCAACTCACTTAACAGGTAAGCTGCAGAACCACCAACATCTTCAAGAGTGATATTTCTCTTTAGTGGGGCATTATACTCATTCCATTTAAAAATATATTTAAAATCACCAATACCACTAGCAGCAAGCGTTTTTACAGGACCAGCAGAAATAGCGTTAACTCTAATATTGCTGTTACCAAGATCAACAGCCAGATATCTAACACTAGCTTCGAGAGCAGCCTTTGCTACGCCCATAACATTATAATGAGGAATAACCTTTTCTGCACCATAGTAACTAAGAGCAATGATACTACCAGAATCGGATTTTTTTAAAAGATCTTCGGCGTATTTAGTAACGGAAACTAAAGAATAAGCTGAGATATTCATAGTATTAGCAAAGTTTTCTGGAGTAGTATCGACATATCTACCTCTTAATTCTTCCTTATCAGAATAAGCTATAGCATGAACTAAAAAATCTAATTTCCCCCACTTCTTTTCCAATGTTTTAAACACAGATTTAATGGAATCTAAATCCGTTACATCACATGGCAGAACAATATCAGAGTCAACCGATTTAGCAAGAGGTCTTATTCTCTTTGCTAAAGCCTCTCCTTGATAAGTAAATGCCAAATCTGCTCCATACTTATGAGCAACCTCAGCTATACCCCAAGCAATTGAGCGACTATTAGCAACGCCCATTATTAAACCTTTTTTACCCTTTAATATTGTCATAATTTATTAATTTTTATTTTCAAAAAGCCAAGGGGTTAAATTACCGGCCTTGTTTTCATATTCATCAATTTTACCTTCCATAGTTAATGTAATACCAATATCGTCCAAACCATTTATCAAGCAATGCTTTTTAAAATCATTAATTTGAAACTCTATTTCATCATTATTAAAAGAAATTTTTTGCAATTCAAGGTCTATAGTTATTTCATTTTTAGAATTTTTAGCAACATCCATTAATTTTTTAACTTGATTGGCGTCAAGAATAATAGGTAAAATACCATTTTTAAAGCAATTATTATAGAATATATCAGCAAAAGAGGTTGAAATAATAACCCTTATACCAAAATCCAATAAAGCCCAAGGAGCATGCTCACGACTTGAGCCACAACCAAAATTATCACCAGCAATTAATATTTTAGAATTTTTATAAGAATTTTGATGTAAAATAAAATTATTAATTTTATTACCAGACTCATCATACCTCATTTCATAAAATAAACTGACGCCAAGGCCCGTTCTTTTGACTGTTTTTAAAAATTGCTTAGGGATAATCATATCGGTATCAATATTGATCAAATCTAAATAAGCAGCCCTAGCAATTAATTTAGTAAATTTTTCCATCATTAATTATTAAAATTCTTCGATACACAATATAATATTAATATGATTTATATTTGCAAGACTAGAAAAATGACAAACTAAAATGAAGACTATTTAGTTTCCGATATCTTTTTTGCTATAATTTTGATATCATTAACTATTTCAAAAAAACTATCTCTTATTTTAGCATCAAAACCAATATTCGTTTTTGACCATTCTTCCATCCATGGCTTAGCTATCTCCCAAATATTAATATCCTTATCCAAAGATAAAGCAACCCCTTCAATTAAAATAATTGTTTTTTGCAATAATAGTAAATTTGCATTACTCTTCATATTATATTTTTGAATCATCTCAATTAATTTAGTAAAAATTAAAATCAACGGTACGTCAGAAACTTTTTTATCAATTATCGATTCTCCTAAAATACGAGAATAAAGAGCAAACTCATTAAGATCGGTGTCTCTTGGTATCAACCCAGCCTCAAGATGAAGTTCGGCAACCCTTCTGTAGTCCCTGTGCAGAAAATTAATAAAAATCTGAGTAATAGCTATCCTTATTTTCCTATCTAAACTACCGATAATACCAAAATCTATTAAAGCAATCTTACCTTCCTTAGTTAAAATTAAATTACCTGGATGCATGTCAGCATGAAAAAACCCTCGGTCATAGGATTGATGAAAAAATCCCAATATTAATGTTTTAGCTATCTTCTTCTTATCAAAATTTGTGGCAGCCATACCCTTCTTGTTAGAAAATCTAACGCCGTCAATCCACTGCATTACCATAATATCTTTATTACTCAGATCCCAATAAATTTTTGGCACTAAGAAGCTATCAAAATCAGATAAAATATCTTTAATTTTAGAAGAGGCAGCGGCCTCAAGAAGTAGGTTAGCCTCCTTTTCTAGCATGTTTTCCAACGGCTTTAAAATATCTCTTCTTATTGATCTAACATTTTTAGAAAAAATTGCTACAATAAAAGTAATAATCTTAATGGTCAGTAAATCTCTTTTAATAATCTTGGCAATATTTGGTCTTAAAACCTTAACCGCCACAACCATACCATTTTTTAAGACTGCCTGATGAGTCTGAGCAATAGAAGCTGAAGCTACAGGCTCTCTTTTAAAATTTTTAAATATACTATTAATGTCTTTTTTATATATTCTCTCTATATAATTAACAGCCTTTTTAGATGAAAATGGTCTTAAATCATCTTGAAATTTAGATAACAAGCCAGCTAATTCTATACCAACAAGATCTGCTCTTACTGATAAGAATTGACCTAATTTAATAAAAACTGGTCCAGAAAATTTTAAAAAAATATAAATACTCCTCTCTTCATAAAAAGGAAAGAGAATTAAAAAAATTATAAAAAATAGAAATAATTTAATTATGTTTAATAGAGATTTAATCAGTATAATCATTTTATTAATTTCATGTGTTTGTTACAAACTAAACCATACTTATAATAACCTTCGAAGATCTATAATTATTATGTTTTTATATATTCTTACTTAATATCAAAAAACCTATATTATTAATTATTTTAGGGTGGGTTTTGGCACAAGATAAGACTCACCCCATTTTCCTTCCAGATCATCGATGATTGACCTCTTAATTGTAACTCTTTTGTTCATACCGTACTTTGATAATAATTGAAAAACGACGTTATTATTAGACATCTTAGCTATATCAAGAGCAGAAAAATTTTTCTTATTTATTGCATTTAAGTTGATATCCTTGGCAGCTAGATAATCAATTACCGGTAAATAACCAACTCTTACAGCTTGCATTAAATAAGTTTCGCCGAAGACATCTCTAATATCTAGATTAGCACCAGACTCAACAAGTAATTTTACCATTTCATAATCACCCATCTTAATAGCAATATTAACAGATGTCAGGCCTAAGCTATTCTTTAAATCTGGATTAGCACCAGCGGCAAGTAAACTAGTGGATATTAATTGTCTTTTAAGAGATACCGCAAATAACAAAGGAGTATCACCAAACTCATTGTAAATGTTAACATTAGAGATCTGTCTTACAATTGCGTTAAAATCATTGATATCATTAATTCCAATTTCATTAAATAACAAATCTACCTTATCTGAATATCGACGTAAAATTGGATGATGAATGTTTTGATCACTAAATTTTCTAGATAATAATGGAGGAGGTATGTCTGTTGTTAAGAAGTCTGGAGCTATTTTTGCAACCGGCTTTGGATAGGATTTATTTAATTCATATTTGTGTTCCAAATTCCATTTCTTAAGATGTAATTCGTTATTTTTTCTTTTAGATTCTTTTGATCCTATAATGTTACTAACCTTATTAATTGCATTGTCGCCAGATACCTTAGTTTTAGCATCTTTGTTATTATGAATTTTAGTGGATGGGGATGACAATACATTAAAAATTTCCTTCTTAATGTCTTTAATATTTTCTTTTGCACTTTCAGCTTGTTTAGAAAGGAAATTTCCAACCTTTTCTAATTGACTTTTGTCATTTTTAACATCAAAAGTACTGCTATTTTTATCCTCAACAGTATTTTGTAACTGCTTATTGTCATTATCGTCACCTTCTTTATCTTGAATCTCCCCCTCTTTTAGTAATAATTTTTCAAGAATAGGTTTGTTTGTAGCAGCAATGTTAGATCTAAAATCATCCAAACCTAAAGATTCAAGATCTATAGACCCAACTTCACTTGCTAAGGTAAGTTTTGAAAAGATTATTATAAGAATAAATAAAGGTCTCATTAAATAAGAGGAACTAAAGGAATGTCTATACAAGAGGATAATATCAATAAGGATGTTAAAATTATTATATTTTTAATCATAATATTTTATTTAAATTAAATAGTATCAAGTGACACTATTATGGTAAAATTTATTTTAAAATGAACTTTAATATTAGACAATAGTTGTGTTATTTTTAAAACGAACTTTAATATAATAAAATATTTAAAATATTTTACTAGTACTTATCTGATACAGAGATAGGTCTTGACATGATCCCACTTAATTTTACAGTCCCATTAAATAATGGCATAAATTATGGCCAAATAAATCAGAGAAATTTGTTGAAATTGATAGAATTAGTAAGTTTGCCCTAGTTAGATTACATAAAAACCAAACATTAGAAAAGCATCTACGAGAATTTATTTTTTATATAATTTTACTAAAATATTAAAGGCTTTAAAATTTAAAACACCGTTTGGTTTTTTAATAGAGAAGTTTAAAATTATGATGGAGGTTTTTTATAAGAATCTGCTCCACTATTTAAAGAGACTTAACGATTAATAGTCTATAAAAAATCTAAAACTAAAATTGTTTCGATACAATGCTAGTTATCTAATGAAACGCTATGTAACACCAAAACTTATCTACAACACAACATTGGCATAATTTTAAGGACCCTATTCGATCAATTTAATCTCAATTTTAAATTAGACAAATCTTTTTTATCTAAAATATATAAATCTTCCAGTAAAATTTTTGTGATTTTATTATTATCTTTAATAAGTAAATAAATTTTGGTTTTTTTATCAAAATCAATGTTTGGAATTTTATGTGTTAAAAAACTTTTAACAACAAGGATATCTTCTCTTTTTACAATCTCTATTTCTACTTTTTCTAAAATATCTTTATTTTTTAACCTCTTTATCTCTTCATCTCGTTTTTTTTGTACATCCAGAGGATCTATAGTATTTTTATCTTTTTGTTGATACCCGTCCTTTCCAAAATTTTTCTTAGGATTCTCTCTAATATCTTGAAAAACCTCTTTTCGTGCCGGAGTATGTTTAATAAACTCAACCAATTCAGTAATATTTTTAACCAAAATTCTAACACCCCCTTCATCCTTCCTAATTAAAACCTCAAGAACTAAAATAGTACCATCAACCATTATGTCTCTTGACCTAGTAATTAAATCATCATCAAAAATAGAAGCTTCATAGATACCATAAGGATCAGACATGGTAAGATAAGAATAACGACCTTTTGCGCTTGATTTATGCCTACTGTAAGCAACCGAGCCAAACAACTTGATAATTTGATTATTTTTAACTTCTAACTCTAGAAATTCCGACGTCAGAATGCCTCTTTTTTGCAAATCCTCAATATAATCTTCAGTCGGATGTTCGTTAGGAAAAAAGCCAAAAGCTTCAAATTCCCTTTCTAACCTCTCTTTTTTTTCCCAGTTTTTACAATTTATTAAATCTGGTATTTTATCCTTGAGACCAACTTCATTACTAAAAAGACTCATTTGCGGGTTACTTCTTTCCTTTTCCTGTTGAGATGAAAAACGAGATAGAATTTCTTGAGATTCTAGAATTTGATGACGATTTTTATGAATATTATCAAAGGCTCCTGATTTTGCTAAAGCTTCAATTGATTTTTTATTAACAAATCTTGAGCCCGCACGAGATGTAAAATCATAAATATCAGAAAATTTACCATCCCTATCTCTTTCCTGACAAACACCATCAAGCATCTTTAAGCCAACAGCTTTGACAGCTCCAAGTCCAAATCGAATTGCTAGTTCCTGATTGTTATGATTAAATTTTTTGACCTCGATGGCACACATTTGGTTTTTTATACTGATGTAGTAGATATGTCCTACTAAAATTTGTAAACAAATTTTAAATCCTACATTTTTAAAGGTGGTTTTGACAAAGAATATAATCTAAAACTCCCACTACAGATAGAGGAATTAAATCTGAAAGAAGCTTTAGTAATGACTGTTTTTTTAATTATACCCAAATCCACTCTTATATTACTCCTCAGACTCGTCAATTTCCTCCTCCTCACTACCTGCAATCCTAGCCACTGAAGAAACCTTTTCAGAAGTAGTTTTGATTAAAGTAACGCCCTGAGTATTTCTGCCAGAAACTCTGACATTGTCAATCTTAGTTCTAATCAAGGTACCTTGATTAGTAATTAACATCACTTGATCCTTATGATCAATAGGGAAGCTGGCGACAACTTCTCCATTTCTCTTGGAGGTAACAATGTTGGTAATACCAATACCGCCACGATTAGTAATACGATATTCATAAGCAGAAGTTCTTTTACCGTAACCATTTTCAGTGATAGTTAAAATAAATTCCTCGTCTAAAGCCATTTTATAAACCTGATCTTTAGATAAATCAGAATCTATTTTCGGCAATTTTTGTGGAATAGCCTCAATTAAATCGATTTCTTTATTATTTTTAATGTTATTGTTAAAAATTAAAGCATCTTTTAAATTGATTCTTTTGCTGGTTGGGATTTTAAGATATTTTTCTTTAGATAGCATATCGGCATCAGAATGCTTTAAGATTGACATATCAATTACCTCATTACCCTTGTCAAGCTTAATACCTCTAACCCCAGTTGAATTTCTACTTTGAAAAACTCTTAAAGATTCCGAAAAGAAACGAATTGACTTACCATTTTTAGTAGAAAGCATGATATCATCCTCATCAGAACAGATACTAACACCAATTAAAGATTCACCCTCATCTAATTTCATAGCAATTTTACCGCCAGCCCTAATATCTGCGAATTGATCCATAGAATTTTTACGAATTTTTCCAGAAGCGGTTGCAAAGGCAATATTTAAATTCTTCCAAGATTCTTGATCCTCAGGAAGTGACAAAATTGTAGTAATCTTTTCATCCTGTTCAATAGGAAGTAAGTTAACTAATGCTCTACCCTTAGCTTGTGGCGAAGTTAACGGTAATTTATAAGTTTTCATACGGTAAACCTTACCCTTATCAGAGAAAAATAAAATTGGAATATGAGTGTTGGCAATAAAAATATTAACCGCAATATCTTCGTCTTTCACATCCATACCGCTCCTACCTTTACCACCCCTTCTTTGAGATTTATAAGTGGACAATGGAACCCTTTTAATGTAGCCATTCATAGTTGCAACAACGACCATATCTTCTTTCGGAATTAGATCTTCAATATTACATTCTAGCTCAGATTCTTCAATTTTTGACCTTCTTGGTACTGCAAACTGATCTTTAACTTCACGTAACTCAGTCTTTATGATGCTCATTAGTTTGTTACGATCAGAAAGAATTATGGTATATTCAGATATTTTAACAGATAATTCTTTAATTTCAGCGTCAATTTTATCCATCTCAAGACCGGTTAATTTAGCTAACCTCATATCTAGAATAGCTCTAGCTTGTATCTCAGTAAAATAAAATTTACCATCCTCAACTACATTACCCTTATCTTGAATAAGGTTAATGATTGACTGAATAGTGCCAACTGGCCAGTTTCTAACAAGCAATCTCTCCCTAGCCTCCGTCACATCTTTAGAAGACCTAATTAAAGTCACGACTTCGTCAATATTAGCAACCGCAACTGCAAGGCCAATTAAAATATGAGCCTTATCCCTAGCTTTATTAAGTAAAAAGTTAGTTCTTCTAACGACAACATCCTCCCTAAATTTAGCAAAAATTCTAATGACATCCAAAAGGTTTAAGAGTTCTGGACGACCGTAATTAAGGGCCAACATATTAACACCAAAACTTTTTTGCAGCTCGGTAAAACTATAAAGTTGACTAATAATAACGTCAGCAATCGCATCCCTCTTAAGATCAATCACAACTCTAACACCATCACGATTAGATTCGTCTCGAAGATCGGAAATACCTTCAATTTTTTTCTCCTTAACTAGGTTAGCAATTTTTTCAACTAGTTTAGCCTTATTAACTTGGTAAGGAACTTCACTAATGATAATTGATAATTTTTTACCTCTTTCTTCAATGTTACATTTGCCACGAATAACAACCGAACCACGCCCAGTATTTGCTGCACTAGTAAATCCAGACTTACCGTAAATAATGCCAGCAGTTGGAAAATCGGGACCCGGAATAATCTCAATTAACTCCGAAACCGTTAAGTCGTTATTGTCAATATAAGCTAAAAGACCATCAATAACTTCACCTAGATTATGCGGAGGGATGTTAGTTGCCATACCAACGGCAATACCACTACTACCATTAACAAGTAAATTTGGAAATCTGGCTGGTAAAACCATCGGCTCTCTTTCTGATCCGTCGTAATTTGGTACAAAATCAACCGTATTTTTATCCAAATCCTCCAGCATAATATGAGATATCTTCTCCAAACGAGATTCGGTATATCTCATTGCTGCTGGCGGATCATCATCAATTGAACCAAAATTACCCTGACCATCAATCAAAGTCACTCCCATAGAAAAATCCTGAGCCATTCTAACCAATGATTGGTAAATAGCAGAATCACCATGAGGGTGATACTTACCCATTACTTCACCGACAATTCTAGCTGATTTTTTAAATGGTTTATTAAAATCATAACCACCCTCATACATAACATAAAGGATTCTTCTGTGAACCGGCTTAAAACCATCACAAACATCTGGAATGGCACGAGAAACAATAACACTCATAGCGTAATCCAGGTAAGATTTTCTCATCTCACTACTTAGATTGACAGGTGCAATTTCTTTGTTATTTGTTATTATATTCATTTAATTTATATAAAAATTATCTTGCAAGACCGCTATATAAGTCTGGGTAATTTGATTTTTAAGGCAATCCAATAAATGTCCTTTAACACTATTTTATCTCAGAGATTCTTAATGTAAATAGCCTTCTGAACTGATATAAACTCCTATACCAATTCAACTTCAAATATTTTGACATAATACCAGATTCCACAGTAATAAAATATTAGATAATCTTACTAAGTATAATTTTATTGACATAATCAATAAAAACTTCTGAGAATGATATTAAATCCTACCTAAAATTAACTATGCTACGTCAAATCAGTGACACCCCTAGGTACCGCAAAATGTTTGATAATTTTGATTCACAACTTTTGGAGGGAACTTATAATAATGATCACTATCTTTCTCATCAAAAGGTGTTGCCAATATTTTAATAAGTTGATTCATTTTTGAAAAATCATTATCTTCAACTCCTCTCTTTATAGCCTCTTCCACTAGGTGGTTGCGAGGAATGAATAATGGATTAACAAGACTCATTGCCCGTGATCGCTCTTTTACCGATCTAGATTCAAATTTTAAACGCTCTTTAAATATTGATTCCCAGATATCATAATCCAAACTATTAGAAAATAAATTTTTAATATCTTTATTATCTGTATTTCGATCGGAAACAAAGCCTAGATAACGAAAAGCTAGTGTATAATCGACCTGATATTTTTCCATTAATTCAAGAAAATTTTGAATTAATTTTAGGTCATTTTCTTGGGCATTAAGAAGGCCAAATTTCCTTCTCATACCTTCCAACCAATATTGATCGAAAATTTTATGAAAAGCTTCCAACTCTTCTTCAGCAATGTTAATAGCTTTATCTATATTAGGGTTGATTAAATGCAATATTGACTGCGCAAAGCATGTCAAATTCCACTTAGCAACATGAGATTGATTGCCAAAAGCATATCTTCGATTCTGATCTATAGAGCTAAACACAGTATTTGGATCATAAATATCAATAAAAGCACAGGGTCCATAATCAATAGTTTCACCACAAATACTCATATTATCAGTATTCATAACACCATGAACAAATCCGTTCATCATCCAACTCGATATTAATTTTGCCTGAGACTCAATTACTGATTGAAGTAATGCATGATAAGGATTAACTGCTTGAGAACATTTTGAATAATGGCGATTTATGGTATAGTCTGCAAGATTCTTAACTGCCTCTTGATCACCAGAAGCAGCAAAATATTGAAAGGTACCAACCCTAATATGACTTGAGGCAATTCTAGTAAATATACCTCCCGGCACAATATTCTCACGCAGCACAGTTTCGCCAGTTGTGACTGCAGCTAAAGCACGAGTAGTTTTAATGCCAAGAGCATTCATAGCTTCACTAACAATATATTCACGGATTACCGGGCCAAGCGCACTCCTTCCGTCACCATTGCGAGAAAAAGGAGTTCGTCCCGACCCCTTTAACTGAATATCAAAATGTTGTCCCTTTTTATTAATAATTTCTCCCAACAAAATTGCTCTGCCATCACCGAGTTGAGGAGTAAAATAACCGAATTGATGACCCGCATATACAGTGGCAATAGGATCTGATCCACCCACTACACAGTTTCCAGAAAAAAAATCTACACCCTCTTTGCTTTGTAACTTCTCTATATTCAAGCCAAACTCTATTGCCAACACTTTATTTAGCTGAATTAAGGCGGGTTTTTTTACTGGTAATGGATTTAAACGTTTATAAAAATGACCTGGCAGCTTGTTATAAGAATTATTAAAAGATAATCCTGCGAAAGATTTTTTAGGCCTCATAATTGGTATTATATCAAAAAAATAGGATAAAAATTGTTTGATAATTGAGTAAGATCTAAAGAGACAGCTAGCTAAAATAAGTTAATGACCATACTAACCCAAATTAACTAACCACAAATATGGTACATAATAATAAATAAGTTTTCAACCCAAATTATTAGCGTTACAACTCCCGTCAAAACAGCAAAGCTAATCTAGATTTTTCTAAAAAAATAGAAGAGAAGAAAAATATTACAGTTGAATGTGTAGTTAAATTTAATAATTGGCATGATACCAAGATCTATCTTAAAAGCAGTTTTTTTCGAGATATTTTTATTCATAAATTATTAAAAAATATCCTCCTTATACTAAGAGAGTTCGGGTCTTTTTGATGATTTGAGGATAAAATAAAGAACAAATCTGCTTTAACTTGCGCATTCCAAAGGTGAGAATTGGTACATATTATCGAGTCTAAATATTCATCAGATTAAATCTCAGACAACTCTTTTAAATATTATTTCTTTTTAAAAGTGTTATCAAAACTTCTTATAAAGACTTCAATTTTTTTATCAATAGCGTTGAATCTAGTACTAAATTTTTAATATTTCTTTTTCAAAATATTCTGGTAACCAACAATTATTTCTAATTACTACTCTATTCTTTTTCTGACCATTCCAACAAAACTCTCTGCGATTCCTAGTTTATTTTCTTCTTTTGAGTTATTACATATTTTATAAACCATGTCTGTAGTTGTTGAATCATAACACTCATCTAACATTCTTGTGGAACTTACCTTAAACTCTCCTTCTAATTGCAATTAGTGCTAGTGCTATCGCCAAAAGGTGGATGAAACGCTGTTTGTAATGGACTACCGGCACTAAAGGAAGATGAATTTGTCACATTCTTAACACACCAACCACTTATATCTTGATTAAAAACTGAACCGTAAAACATTTCAGCCATATTAGTTACAGAATTTGTATTCCAATTTGATAAATCTTGATTAAAAAATTTATTATTAACAAACATTTTATGCATATTGGTGACATTTTTTACATTCCAATTAGATATGGAATCATTATTAAATCTTGATGATTCAGCGAACATTCCTTGAAAAATTGTGGCATTACTAACATCCCATTTAGATAAATTTTGATTAAAAGTTGATTGAGAAAACATATTGCTAAAATTAGTAATTTTACTAACGTCCCAATTTGATATTGAATTATTATTGAATGAGGATTCCAAAAATAATCCGTCCATATATGTTACATTACTCACATCCCAATTTGATAAATCTTGATTAAAAGGTGTGCCAGCAAACACCATGACCATGTTTGTTACACTTCTTATGTCCCAATTGGCTAGTGAAGGATTGTTGAATGTTGATTTGTGTAAGAATTGATACATTGATGTAACAGAGGACACGTCCCAATGAGATATGTCCTCATTAAATGATTTGTAACTTAATACTGCGTTTAAATTAGTAATTCTTCCTGTAAATATATTACCTTTGTTATTTGTGCCATCATTGAGAGCAAATGTGTATGTAATACCGTTATTATGACTTGTATATGTGTCACTAGGTTTAAAATCAAAACTATTATCATTTTTAGATGATATCAACATACCAGCATCAACAATCAATTTATTGAGGCATCCATCCCATTGACCAATTGATCTAATAGGAGCAGTATAACAAGCAGGATCTGCACCTGAATATACGCTACAATCACCTACAACTTGTAGATTATCATTATTGTCAACATACACTCCCAATATGTTACTAGAAGAATTATATCTAGCAAAACAACTAGCTTTTTTTGGGTTATCATAAGTGGCATTTAACAATTTTAAACCTCCTATGCTACCAGGATCTCTCATATTAGAGGGGATTGTAGCTAATGTATAAAATTTTTCAACACAAGAACCCTCAGTATGAACAGAAGGCAAATCACCATTAAGTGTAAACCAATATTTTGGAGATACAGATCCCACTTCATAACCAATATTACAATCTAATAATTTAGCATTATCCATTCCCTTATGAGCAGGATCATATGTAATATCACCATTACTATCACCATCATATGCACTATTTAAAGGTGCTGTAAAGCCACTAATAACTGCATTTTGAC
>CAJQHK010000026.1 GCA_905478165.1 uncultured Rickettsiales bacterium
CGATTCTAATGCTAATTTTATAGATGAAGATCTGAATTCTGAAGAGTAATTATTGCGTTTTTGATTGGACATAATTTTTATTAATAATTGTTAAAAATCTGTCCGGAGAAGTGTAGCCACATCAGTATTAAATGTCACAAAAAGTATAACAAATTTACACCAAGTCTGATGATTTAAATTTTTGTTACCTGACTTGTTCATACAAAACTATTTTAGTAAGTTCATCTTAAAAGCCTCGCTAAAGACAATACTCATGCTACTTAAAAATAAATGATCTAACAAGCACTAGCCGCCAGCAATTTTAATAAAAAATTTTTTTAATTTCGGAATCTTGTCAGTAATTGCTAAACCCAGGTCTCTAGCAATTTTTACTGGTAAAATATTGTTAGAAAACAACTTATCAAGATTGTCGGTTGCTAAAATCATCTTTTTAGCCTCAAATTTAGCAAACTTACTATATTTAGCAATCAACTCGTCAGAATTTAGATCTTCGCCTAATTTAAAATTTTCTTCAATCAAATCAGTTAAAATCATAATATCTTTAATTCCAAGGTTAAAACCCTGGCCGGCTATTGGATGAATAGCATGAGCAGCGTCGGCAATTAAAACAGCTTTTTGATAAAAATATTCCTTAGGGTAGATCAGTTCCAGATCGTAAGACAAAACTTCGCTAATGATACTAACCTTACCCAGATCGCTGCCGATTTTTTTCATCATTTGACGCGTAAGATTCTCTTTGTCAAAGTTTATATAAACATCTTTGATGTCCCTTTTGACCATCCAGACAATCGAAGATTTATTTTGCTCCTTTAGGGGTAAAATAGCAAAAGCTCCTTCTGGAAAAAACTTCTCATAAGCGATATTTTTATGACATTCTGAATGCTCTATGTCAAAAACAAGAGCTGTTTGATCATAGTGTTTGTGATAAGTTTCGATCTGAAATTTTTCTCTAAAATAGGATTTTCGACCATCAGCAACAATTATTAATTGAGCAGAAATTCTGGAATCATCCTCGAAGATAATTTCACCCCCCTTTTCATTAAAATTAATATCTCGATAGGAATTTGGAGAAAAAATTGAAATATTTTTCTGCTCCCTTATCTTTTGACAAAGTTCGATGTAAATATCATGACTTTTAATCATAACACCCATCTGCTGAGAACCTTCAAAAGAGTTGCTGTCAAAATGCAAATGAAGGGGCGAATTTTTATCACTGATATTAATGTTTTTGATTTTACCAGATTTGTCTTTTAGATGATTCCAAATATTGATCTTTTGAAATAATTTTATAGAATTGTTGGAGATCGCAAAATTTTTGCCGTCAGAAACTTTTTTTTTGGTTAAAAAATCAGTTTTTTCAATTAAGGCAATTGACAGGTCGGAACTAATAACCGACAGCGAAAGGGCGACAGAGAGACCGGAAAAACCGCCGCCAATTATAGCAATATCAAATTTATTCATAACTTATGTTAAATTTTATCAAAAAAATAATTATTATACTTTTTTCGATTATTGCAATTATATTTTTTGTCAATAACCGCTTCATTGTTAATATTTCTTTAGAACCCTTTGGTTATGAATCTGATATTAGCCTCTTTATTTTGTTGATTCTTTTTTTCCTTTTTGGTGTAATTTTTGCCCACACTACCAACTTCTTCCGCAATTTAAGGAAACAAATTTCCGACAATTGTAAAAAAATATTAAAAATTAAAAAATAATGTCTTTAGATGCAAAATTAGACGCTCTTTTAGCGCGTTACGCAACACTTTCAGAAAAAATCATGGACCCATCTGCGTTAGGAGATGATTATGCCAAAGTTTCTAAAGAATATTCCGATCTTGGAACCATAGTTGAGATCATTAATGAATATAAAAAAACATCTGTTGATTTAGAGGACGCTAAGGAGCTGTTAAAAGATAATGTTGACGATGCAGAGATGAAAAAAATGTTAGAGGAAGAGAAAATTAATAGCGAAAAATCCTTAAAGAACATAACACAAAAAATTAAAGTTGCATTATTGCCAAAAGATGAGGCGGATGAAAAAAATGCTATTTTAGAGGTGCGAGCTGGAACTGGCGGAGAGGAGGCTGCACTTTTTGCCACCAACCTCTTTAATATGTACCAAAGGTATGCCGAAAAAAATGGCTGGAAATTTGAAGTTATTTCATTTGTATCAACTGGAATAGGCGGTTGCAAGGATGGCTCAGCCTCGATTTCTGGAAAAAATGTTTTTTCTCGCTTAAAATTTGAATCTGGCGTACATCGCGTACAAAGAGTTCCAGAAACTGAAAGTTCTGGCAGAGTGCATACTTCGGCTGCAACTGTTGCAGTTTTACCAGAAGCTGAAGAGGTTGATGTTAAAATTGACGACAAGGATTTAAGAATTGATATTTTTAGAGCTTCTGGACCAGGAGGTCAGTCAGTTAATACTACTGATTCAGCAGTTAGAATAGTTCATCTACCGACGGGAATTACCGTTTCTCAGCAAGATGAAAAATCACAGCATAAAAATAAAGAAAAGGGGATGAAAATTCTAAGATCAAGAATTTACGATGCAAAAAGAGCGGAAATGGATCACGAAAGATCGGAAAACAGAAGGGGGCAAATTGGTAGTGGCGACAGATCTGAAAGAATTCGAACCTACAACTTCCCACAAGGAAGAGTTTCTGATCACAGGATAAACCTAACCCTTTATAAAATTGATGAGGTTATGGGCGGAGACTTAGATGAATTTATTGACAACTTAACGGCAGAAGATGAGGCCAGAAGAATGAGTGAGAGCGAGGTTTAATTTTGTCTCTTACCTTTAAATTACAACAATAATAATCGTTACAGCCAAAAAAATGACATCATACCATTTTCCACTTATAATGCATTATATAGTAAAATCTTTTAAGGTTAAGATTGCTAAGCAACGACCGCCCCACATTAGTCGGGCGCAAGGCTTTATCCAACATTATAGATAGAAAATGGTACTAGATAAGATAGTAGATCAAAAAAAAATTGAAATCGAAACAGAAAAAGCTCAACTACCTCTTTTTGACTTAAAAAAACAACTAAAGAGTGTCAATTTTTCTCAGAAACCATTTATCTCTAAAATAAGATCTGACATTAAAAAAAATAATATTGCCATAATTTCTGAAGTAAAAAAAGCTTCACCAAGCAAAGGAATCATTCGCAATGATTTTAATCATCTAGAGATTGCCAAAGCTTACGAAGATTCTGGCGCTAGCTGTATTTCAGTCCTAACTGATGAAAAATTTTTTCAAGGGTCAAAAAAATATCTGACAGAAATTAAAAATCAGGTTAATTTGCCAATTTTACGAAAAGATTTCATTATCGATCCTTATCAAGTTTATCAATCAAAACTAATTGGTGCTGATTGCATTTTATTGATTATGTCAATTCTGTCTGAAAAAGAGGCTGTAGAATTAGAAAAAATTGCCATTGAAAACGGATTAGATGTTTTGGTAGAAATACATGATAAAGAAGAGTTGGAGAAAGCTTTGAAGTTGCAGACAAAACTAATTGGCGTTAATAATCGCAATTTAAAAAATATGACGATCGACATTAACAACTCAATTAATCTCTCCAAAAGCATTCCAGATAATAAAATTGTTGTTTGCGAGAGCGGAATTTCTGGCATTGAAAACATCCAATTGATGCAAAAAAATAACATCAACTGCTTTTTAATAGGGGAATTTTTTATGAAACAAAAAGATGTCTCCTGGGGGTTAAAAAAATTCTTACAGGACGTTCACCCATAATGTTCGATAAGTAGTTGCGTGATCTAACTTTATCTACCAACCCCCTAATACCAAAAAGCTATTGAGAGCTTACCTAAATGCCGCAATAAATATTTAGGCAGAAGTCCTAAAAAAGAAAACATCTCCATCATTGACAACATATTCTTTGCCTTCGACGCGCATTTTACCGACATCTTTAGCGCCCTGCTCTCCATTGTTTACAATATAATCATCGTAGGAAATAGTCTCAGCCCTAATAAAATGTTTTTCAAAATCGCTGTGAATAACTCCAGCCGCCTTTGGCGCTGAAAAACCGCTTTTCAATTGCCACGCATGACACTCTTTGGGGCCAACAGTAAAAAAGGTAATAAGATCTAGCAATTTGTATCCAAACTTAATAATTTGCGAAAGACCAGTTTCTTTTAGTCCCATAGATTCCAAAAACTCTGCTCGCTCATCAGGATCCTCAAGAAGTGAAATCTCGTGCTCTAGGTTGGCAGAAATTAGGAGAGTTGGAATACCCAACTCCTCTCCACGATTCACGACTAAGTCAGAATATTTGTTACCAGAAGATGCATCATCTTCAGACAGGTTACAAACATATAATTGCGGCTTACTGGTAATAAGGCCCAACTCCTTAAAAATTCTCTTCTCATCGTCAGAAATTTCGGCTGCAATTGCTGGCTTATTTTCAGACAAGACAGAGAGGACCCTTTTGGCAACATTAATTTGAGTTAAAAGATCTTTATCTTTGCTATTTTTGGATTTTTTTTCTAAATTTGGCAACCTCTTTTCCAAAGATTCGAGATCAGATAAAATTAGCTCTAACTGAATTAACTCAATGTCACGGATTGGATCAATACTTCCCTCAACATGAGTAATGTCATCATCATCAAAGCAGCGAACGACATTAATAATAGCGTCAACCTCCCTAATGTGGGACAAAAACTTATTACCAAGACCCTCCCCTTTGCTAGCATCCTTCACTAGGCCAGCAATATCAACAAACTCAATTTGAATAGGAATAATTTTTTCTGAAGAAGGGATATTTGCTAGTTTTTGCAACCTTTCATCTGGTACCGAAACTTTTGAAATATTTGGCTCAATAGTGCAAAAAGGATAATTTGCAGACTCTGCCTTCGAAGTTCCCGTGATGGCGTTAAAAAGAGTTGACTTGCCGACATTTGGTAGGCCGATAATTCCACATTTGAATGACATATATTTTAGTTGTATTAGTTAATGGTTAGAATGTAACATAATCTTCAAAAGAAGCAAATTTTACACCTACTATCCTACGATAATATTTAATCATCTTGGTGGGCAAAGCATTTTAAATGAAAAAAATACCACAAAAAATACAAGAACTCTTCTTTAGCGAAGAAAATAATATTCTTTTTTTTCCAATAATTTTTGCCATTGGCATTGCTATTGCCTCAAAAGTTAACTTTAATGGTGGATACTATTATCCAGCAGCAATTTTGCTGTTGAGCTTTATGGGAATGTTTATTTACAAAGAAAGTTTTGCCATAAAAAATACCCTACTTCTAATATTATTTTTCTTTTTTGGCTTTTTATGGATGAAATTTTACGCCGAAAAGATTGTAAATTCACCAAAATTAGAATACGCAATCTATGCAAATGTTAAGGGAAAGATAGTAAGTATCAAAAATTACCAAGATCAAAATGAAAAAACTCTATCACAAAAAATCACCTTGGGAGACTTAGAATTTAGCCAGCCAAAATATAAGAAAAAAAAGTTAAAAAAATTAACTAAACGATATTTTAACAATAACTACCTAGGAAGTTCAGAGTTTTTAGATTTAAACCCGCACCTTAGGCACAAAAAGTATCACGATTTTGAGGATAAAACTTTTCAAATTCCAAAAAAGATTATTATTAATAATAAAATTTCACCTAAAGATTTAAAAATTGGTGATTTCATTTCTACAACTGCCTTTTTAAATAAAATTCCCGATAATAAAATTTTTGACAATTTCGACTATAAGAAAAAAATATTTTTTGATCAAATTGGAGGTTCTGGATACGCCACCAAGAACATAAAAATTATCCAAAGAGCTAAAAGATCAAACCTTGAAAATAAAATTCTAAACTTTCGACAAAAAATTGCCGCCAAGATCAATAACGCCATACCAAAAGAACATTCATCCGTCGTAAACGCTCTACTTTTAGGATTGAGGGGTGGCATTTCGCATGAGAATATGGATAATATTAGAAATTCTGGATTGATGCATCTTTTAGCAATTTCAGGTTTGCACATTGGTCTTGCCGCTGCCATGTTCTTTTTTTCTATTCGGTTCTTACTTTCCAGGAGTTGCTTTTTAACGACGCATTACGACATTAAAAAAATATCAGCAATTTTAGCAATCCTTTCTTCGGGTGGCTACCTAATTCTAGCTGGCGCACCAATTTCGGCAATTAGAGCTTTTTTTATGGTGTCTTTGTTGTTTTTAGCTATTTTGCTGGACAAGAAAACAAATCTTTTTCGATCAATTGCGTTAGCGCTGCTTATTATCTTAATTTTTAATCCAAGTAATATTCTAAAGGTTGGCTTTGCCTTATCTTTTATGGCGGTTTTTACCATCATAGCCACTTGCAATTCTTTGCTTCGAAAAAAAGAGGATGATCTACCACAAAACTTTCTGGAAAAAATTATTTTTTATCTGTTTTCTATAGTCGTCACCTCCCTGATGGTACAAATTTTTACCGGAATTTTTATTATTTATCACTTTAATCATTATCAAGTTTATGGAATTTTAGCCAATCTAATAGCCATTCCTTTGGTTAGTTTTATTATTTTACCTCTCAGCTTTATATCTCTTTTTGCAATCCCGACCGGTTTAGAATTTTTGCCGTTAGAAATTTTAGGATATTTTGTGCAAAATTTACTAAATCTATCAGAGTTTGTAGCAAATTTAAAATTTTCCAATTTTAATATCAGAAACATACCGAGTTCTGCTTTTTTGTTAATAATTTTTGGACAAGTTCTGTTTTGCGTTTGGAAAAAGAATCTTAGATTTTTAGGATTTTTACCGATTATAGTAGGAATTTTAATTGCCGCCCTAACTCCTCTACCAAAACTTATTATCAATAAAAATGTTAGTTTTTTTGCCGTTTTTAAGAATGAAAAGTTAATTATTTCAAGCGACAGATCTTTTGAGGCAAAGAATTTGTCCAAGAAGTTTGGCAAAGATGAATATTTTTTAATAAAAGATGAGTTCGATCAAAATAATTTTTGTCAGAAGAGTTTTTGTCGATTAAGGATCGAAAAAAAAGATATTTTAATTGTAAAAAAAAGGGTAAAGAAGGATTTTGTTTGTAATTTTGAAGGTAATATGGTAATAAATTTAAATAAGAATTATCTCTTACCTAAATGCAAAAGAGGTTTGGAAATAATTGACTATAAGGATATTTTGGGGATAGGGATGACCCTTTAATATTTCGACTCCAGAAGAATTATCCAATATAAATGAAGCAATATGAATAAAATACCAAAAGCAATTATTTTTGACTGGGACAATACTCTGGTTAATACTTGGCCATTAATTGACTACGCAATGAACAAGATGCTTAAAAAAATGGGTCACAAAAAGTGGAATGAAGAGGAATTAAGATCCAGAACCCACCTTTCAATGCGGGATTATTTTCCAGAACTTTTTGGAGATAGGTGGCGAGAGGCAGGAAAAATCTATGTCGACACTTATCATGAAAAAAATTTAGAAAAGCTAGAGTTTATACCTAAGGCCTTGGATTTAGTGAATTTGCTAAATAAAAAGGGCATAAAATTATTTATTATTAGCAACAAAAGAGGTCCAACCCTACGAGAAGAGGTGGGGCATTTTGGAATAACCAATAAGTTTATTAAAATTATCGGCTCTCATGATGCAGACAAAGATAAGCCATCAAAAAAAGTGGTTGATTTGACATTGAACGGATCTGATCTTGATCCAACACAAGATTTAATTTGGTTTATTGGCGATTCTGAGGTTGATTTAGATTGCGCAATTAATAGCGGGTGTAAGCCGATTTTATTTGGAGGAGGAAAAAATATAAGTGACACCCTGAAAGAGAGGTCGCTACATTTTAAGAATCATCAAGAAATTTTAGAATATTTTAAAAATGACTAACTCATTTTCTTTTTCAGTAAAGGCAGTTTCTGGCAAAGCCAGAAGAGGAGAATTAAAAACTAAGCATGGCACGATTCAGACTCCTTGCTTTATGCCAGTTGGAACCGCCGCAACAGTAAAGGCTATGCACCTTGAAGATGTTAAAAAATCAGGAGCCGAAATTATCCTAGGCAACACTTATCACTTAATGCTTCGTCCTGGTGAAGATGTGATTGAAAAAATGGGTGGTCTTCATAAATTTATGAACTGGGGTGGTCCGATTTTAACTGATTCTGGCGGATTTCAGGTGATGTCACTTTCTAAAATTAGAAAAATATCTGAAAAAGGTGTAGAATTTTCATCCCACATTGATGGCAAAAAAATTCTTCTAACCCCGGAATATTCTATGGAAATTCAAAGAAAATTAGGATCTGATATTACTATGATTTTTGACGAATGTATTTCTTTTCCAAATTCTGAAGAAAATGTCGAAAAATCGATGCAACTCTCTCTTCGTTGGGCGAAAAGATCAAAAGATGCTTTTATCAAAAGAGATGGTTACGGCCTATTTGCTATCGTGCAGGGTGGAATTTTTGCCAATTTACGTGAAAAATCTGCAAAAAAATTAATTGAGATCGGCTTTGATGGTTATGCAATTGGCGGGTTGGCAGTAGGTGAGGGTCAAGAATTAATGCTCCAAACTCTTGAGGTATCAGTTCCTCACTTACCAAAAGATAAGCCAAGATACCTAATGGGGGTTGGCAAGCCAGATGACATAATAGAGGCTGTAAAAAGGGGGGTAGACATGTTTGATTGCGTTATTCCAACCAGATCCGGCAGAAATGGTCAAGCCTTTACTAGTGAAGGAGTGATTAATATCAAAAATAGTAAATATATTACGGATCCAGAGCCGCTTGATAAAAACTGCAATTGCAGATGTTGCAAAAATTTCTCTCGATCATACCTAAATCACCTAGTTAAATCGAATGAAATATTAGGCGCAATGTTGATGAGCGAACATAATATCAACTTCTATCAAGATTTAATGAAAAAAATTAGGAGAGATATTGAGAAAGGTTTATTTTAAGGGTCTGTAAAATTTTTAAGACTCTCCACTCTTTTCGTGTAAAGCTTTATTGCTCTCGTGCGACTAAATACCAGACTTTTTAGTTGACTATTTATGGCCCGATTTAGTAAACTCATCCACCTAATCAACTTTATTTTTAAGTCTATGTCTGGAAAGGTTTCCGCAAAAGAGAGCGTTAAAAAACAGCCATTTAAAGTCAAAATTGACAATTCAAAAAACGACAAACTAACTGACTTTGGCAAGGCTGTTTTACAAGACAGATACCTGATGCCTGACGAAACATATCAAGAATTATTCGCTAGAGTTGCTGGCTACTATGCTGATGATCAGGGACATGCAGATAGACTTTACAGGTATATTTCTAACTTGTGGTTTATGCCCTCAACACCGATCTTAAGTAATGGCGGCACCGATCGCGGACTTCCGATCTCTTGCTTCCTAAATGAGTGCGCAGATTCTTTGTCTGGAATTACCGATCTTTGGAATGAAAATGTATGGCTAGCCTCTAAGGGTGGCGGCATTGGTAGTTATTGGGGAAATGTTCGTTCAATTGGCGAAACTGTCAAAGGAAATGGCAAGACTTCTGGTATCATTCCTTTTATTAAAGTAATGGATTCTCAAACTTTAGCAATCTCTCAAGGCAGTCTTCGTCGTGGCAGTGCTGCTGTTTACTTGCCAATTTCTCACCCTGAAATTGAGGAGTTTATTGACATTCGTCGTCCTACTGGCGGCGACAGTAATCGTAAATCCTTAAATTTACATCATGGCATAGCAATTACCGATGAATTTATGAAGGCGGTAGAAGCTGATGAATATTTTTCTTTAAAAAGTCCTCACGACAACAAAGAGGTTGAAAAAGTTAAAGCTAGAGATCTTTGGGTTAAATTAATTACCACCCGAATAGAAACTGGCGAACCTTACCTATTATTTATTGACACGGTTAATAGGTCATTACCAAAGCATCAGAAAAAATTAGGATTAACAGTTAAAACTTCAAATCTGTGCTCTGAGATCACTTTACCAACCGGAATTGATCATTTAGGAAAGTTTAGAACAGCGGTTTGCTGCCTATCTTCTCTTAATTTAGAGCATTATGATGATTGGAAAAATGATGAAATTTTTATAGAGGATGTAATAAGGTTTATTGATAATGTTTTGCAAGATTTTATTGACAAAGCTCCAGAATCTATGTCAAGGGCTGTGTATGCCGCAACTAG
Source organism: uncultured Rickettsiales bacterium (assembly GCA_905478165.1). Classification (GTDB taxonomy): domain Bacteria; phylum Pseudomonadota; class Alphaproteobacteria; order Rickettsiales; family UBA1997; genus CAJQHK01. Next base: position 10,175 of record CAJQHK010000026.1, read on the forward strand.
AGAAAGGTCTATTGGCCTTGGAGTTATGGGCTTAAGTTCATTTTTACAAATGAAAAATGTGTCAATAGAGTCTGCTATGGCTAAAGTTTGGAATAAAAAAATCTTCCAACATATCAAGTCTCAAGCCGATACTGCGTCAAAAGTTTTAGCTGAAGAAAAGGGACCTTGTCCAGACGCAAAAGATGCCGGCATTAATGAAAGACTCTCAAATAAAATGGCGATCGCTCCAACCGCATCAATCTCTATCATTACTGGCAACACCTCCCCAGGAATTGAGCCATTCGCAGCTAACAGCTTTACCCAAAAAACACTAACTGGCTCATTTAACGTTAGGAATAAAAATTTGGTAAAATTATTACAAGAAAAGGGTAAGAATACCGAGGAAATTTGGTCCTCAATTACCACCAACGAAGGCTCTGTTCAACATTTAAACTTTCTTGATGATCATGAAAAAACAGTTTTTAAAACAGCTCAAGAAATTGATCAATTCTGGCTAGTTGATTTAGCTGCCGATCGTAGTGAATATATCTGCCAAGCACAAAGCTTAAACCTATTCTTTCCAGGAGACGTTTCTAAAAAATACCTCCATACAGCCCACTTTAGAGCTTGGCAAAGAGGCGTTAAGAGCTTGTACTACTGCAGATCAACATCAATCCAGAGGGCTGACAAAGTTTCCACAAAAGTCGAAAGGAACACCGGTAATGACGAGACTGAAGCAATCAATGATGCCGAAAAATATGATGAATGTCTTTCCTGCCAATAACTTGTTGGACAAAATTTTAGGTAATTTATGTCACCGTTAAATGCCAGTTTTTAACAAAAGATGGTGACCAAAAATTGTAGAAATTCGACGAAGCAATACCGGTCCCCACTCTTAAAATATGCAATTTAAAACGGATTTTTTCTTTATCTTTTTATCCTTAAATTATCAGCCCATTATCACAAGGTAGGCAACTCTTAGTAACTTGTGAATAAAATATTTCAAAAAAACTACCTTAAAGATGGGTGTTGTTATTGTACAGAGCCAATGAAAATAAAACTTTGCGGATTTACAGATAAAAAATCTATTGAATTTGCCTTAAAATATAAGCCAGACCTTATGGGTTTTGTGTTTTACGCTTCGTCAAAAAGAAATATCAACCTTATAAAAGCAAAAGAATTTGCTCACATTAACTTTGGCGCAACCAAGAAGGTTGCAATAATAGTCAATGATAGCGACCCCAATATTTCCAAAATAATAGAAAATTTAAAACCTGATTTATTGCAACTGCATGGCGAAGAGAGTTTTGAAAGGTGTTTTCAAATAAAGAAAATGTTTAAACTGCCAATTATTAAGGCGATTGCGATTGCTGACAAGTTCAGTATTGACAGAATTCAAAAGGATGTAGAAAGATATCAAAAAATATCTGACTTTTTACTCTTTGACGCAAAAACAAGCGAAAAAGGGGGTGCCGGAATACAGTTTAACTGGGACTTGTTAAGTAAGTTGAAAATAGAAAGAGAATATTTTCTTTCTGGAGGAATTGATATCAACAACATAGGTGGGGCGGGAAGCTTGTCCAAAAACATCATTCTTGACCTATCTTCTGGAATTGAAGAGAGGAAGGGGATAAAATCTTTAAAAAAGATCAAAAATCTAATGGAATTTTTTAATGAAATCAGAAAAACCTAACTAACTAGGTCGCAGATCCAAAATGAGAGAAAAATTCTTAACTAATAGCAAACTTATGTTTAATTATGATATTTTAGAAATGCTCTTTTTTGCTGCCAGACCAAGATAGGATACTAAAATAATTGCCAAAAAATCTTTTGACCAAGTTTGGCAATATTACCAACATTATTAATACTGACAAATGCCTTTTAAAAGATGTTGCCGGAGTTACTGACTCAATTATTGCTGGAGAACGTGAAAATAAGATTAGCAAAAAATTATTATAGAGGGTCTGAGTCTGCGAACGCCACCCATATTGACAAAAATGTTGTAATTAAGGATGCGCTAAACCTGTCAACATCCTGCCAACCTTGCGCCACAAACACCAATCAAGAAACCTGTCGCCATTAAAACAAGACATTGTTATACCAATTCCCACCTTTAAAG
>CAJQHK010000027.1 GCA_905478165.1 uncultured Rickettsiales bacterium
TCCGATTCTAATGCTAATTTTATAGATGAAGATCTGAATTCTGAAGAGTAATTATTGCGTTTTTGATTGGACATAATTTTTATTAATAATTGTTAAAAATCTGTCCGGAGAAGTGTAGCCACATCAGTAATTCCTGATAATAATTTAACTATAAAACCACAAATATAACTTCTTCAGCCTAAGAAAAATTACTATAAATGTAAAAAATATATCAGAAGTCTTTTCACTGACTAGTGATGTAATAATTATTTATAAAGAGGGTCGTTTAAATATGTTTATGCATATTTTTTATATAGAATTAATACCAACATATTATGTAGATTATTCAAAAACTATAAACGCACATGACTACATGAATCACTATAAATGTGCCACAAAGTTGGAAGATTTTTATATGCATGATGGGTCAGACGGAGCATTTTTTCCTATGTACAAAGAAAGTGTGCAAGATTTATATGATGATTTTTACCCCTCTTATATCTAAAAATTGATAAATAAGGGTGAATTATGGAACCGATGATATTGAGCTGATTCTTAAATACGCAAAAAAAAGAATTATCTAGATTTGGTACAAAAAAACACCGGGAACTACCACTATGCAAAGCCTACATAGAGACCTATTCACCAACAAGTAGCTATTTTATTAAGCCTCATTCCCGGATTTTATAAAAAAATATTAATAATCAATACCTAATAAATCAAGAATAAATTTATATTGTTAAGATAAAAATATTATATTATTTTCAGTTTGATAATTGAAAATTAATGTTATTTTTCGTAATTATCTTTTACAAATTGATTCAACAAAGCAACTCCAAACCCAGAAGCCCCTTTAATTGATGTTGGATCACCCTTACCTTTCCAAGCAACTCCAGCAATGTCTAAATGAGCCCATTTTGTCTTACCAACAAATCTCTTTAAAAATTGTGCAGCTGTTGTGCTGCCAGCACCCCTTCCAGAACCGACATTTTTCATATCAGCAATATCAGAATTAATCATATTATCATATTTCTCTCCAATCGGCATTTGCCATAATTTATCACCCGATTTTTCTCCTGCTGCAATGAGATCTTGAGCAAACTTGTCGTCATTAGCAAATAAACCGCCATAAATATCAGCCAAACAAACAATTATTGCACCGGTTAAGGTAGCTAGATCAATAATAAATTCTGGCTTAAATTCCTTATTAGTATAATATAAGGCATCTGCCAACACTAACCTACCTTCAGCATCCGTATTAATAATTTCAATTGTCTGTCCAGACATGGAAGTAACCACATCTCCTGGTTTTTGAGCAGTACTGGAAGGCATATTTTCAACCAAACCAACAACACCAACAGCGTTTACCTTAGCCTTTCTTTGGGCTAAAAGTTTTAACAAAGCAACGACAACGGCAGATCCACCCATGTCAGTCTTCATATCTTCCATATTATTAGCTGGCTTGATTGAAATACCTCCAGTATCGAAAGTTACACCCTTACCAACAAAAGCAAGTGGCTTTGAATTATCTCCTGCACCATCCCATCTCAGAACCACCAACCTTGATCCATAAGCGCTACCTTGACCAACACCTAAAAGTGCTCCCATACCTAGCTTTTTCATATCCTCCTCTCCAAGAACTTCAATCTTTAAACCATATTTAGTTAATTCCTGACAAATTTTAGTATAGGTTTCTGGATTTAACTCATTTGATGGCTCAGAAACTAAATCTCTAGCAAAAAAGATATTTTCTGCAATTAACTCAAATGATTTAAAAGAATTTTCAGACTTCTTTTTATCATTAACAACAATATTTATATTCTTAGCTACAGAATTTTTTGACTCTTTTTTATTAACGAAATACTTGTTAAATCTGTAACTCTTTAGAGTAATACCAAAAGCAATATTTGACACAATATTGTCATCACTTTCTAAATTATCTGCAAAATTATAATCAAAATCATTAGAAATAATTAATGTAGAAGATTTTATTTTAGCCGAATTAGCATAATTTGATATTAAGCCTCCTATCTCCCTTGAGACATCATCATTAATATTAGATTTTTTACCAAGACCAATTAAAATAATATTTTTTTCCTGATGACTTAAGCGACAAACTTCACCTTTTTTACCAGAAAAATTATAATTTTCTTTTGCTTTTTTGATTAAATCGCTCTTAGATTGATTTACGTCTTCAATTTTTTGACAAATAATAATATCATTATCTAAAACTTGATTAAAATCCATTACTTCTTGAAAATTAATTTTCATAATATTTTTTATTAAAGTATATTAGTTAGCTTCAGACATTAATACTAAAGCTTAGGAACTGTAAAAAAAATAATTTGAACATTATTACAATATCTATTCTTTTAGAGTTTGTTTTTAATCGCCATCGTAGCCAGCTACTTTAAGATCAAAAAAAATAATAAAAGGAGAAAGATAAAAATAATGTTCAAGTTATTTTTACACAGTTTTCTACCTATTATTTAAATCTAAATAAATTACAGTTGCAACTCATAAATATAAAATTCTTATTAATAATACTCACTTCATTTTTTTTAACTGGTAACTCCTACGCCGGAAAATACTCCTTCCTAAGTAGTTCTGATTTCTTCTTGTTGGCTGATAGGGATAGTGGTGAAATCTTAATTAGTAAAAATAAAGATGACAGAATTGAGCCATCTTCTATGACTAAGTTAATGACAGCCTACGTTATCTTTGACGAACTAAAAAAAGGTAATATCAATCTCAACGAAGAATGTCAAATAAGTGTAGACGCCTGGCGTAAAAAGGGCTCGACCATGTTCTTAAATATAGGCGACATAGTTACTATTGAAAAATTAATCTATGGTTTAATTGTACTTTCCGGTAATGACGCCTCAATCGCCCTTGCCGAAGCAACATCTAAAACCGAAGAGAATTTTGTAAAATTAATGAACCAAACTGCCGTCAAAATTGGCTTATCTAATAGTAACTTTAAAAATCCGCACGGTTTAAATGAAGAAGGTCACTACACAACTCTGCATGATTTATTTATTTTAACCAAAAGAATTTGGCTAGATTTTCCAGAATTCATGTCAATTTTTTCTACAAAAAGTTACAGTTATGGCAACATTATGCAAAAAAATCGCAATCCATTAATTGCCGACAATTATGATGGTGTTATTGGCATGAAAACTGGCTATACAGATGGTGGTGGCTATGGTGTTGTTGGTGCCGCTTCCAGAGGTAATAGAAGGTTAATTGCAATTACCAATGGCAACCAAAGCAAACAAAAAAGATCAAAAATTATTAAAAGCATACTGGATTACGGTTTTGATAGGTTTAAAAAAGTAACTATTTTTAACAAAGATACTATAGTTAGCAGTGTTGATGTTAGGTTTGGCGACAAAGATAAAGTTAATTTAGTAACAAAAGAAGAGATATCAATTACTATACCAAAATATCACAAAATTGATGATATAGAAATTTTTATAAAATACAAAAATCCAGTCATTCCAGTAATAATTAGTGGTGAAAAAATAGGAGAACTAACAATAAAATTTTCTGATAAGGAGGTTTCCAGAACTTCTCTTTTTTCCAATGAAGATATCGGTAAGATTAGTGATTTCTCAAAATTCATAGAGACCTTATCCTACAAAACAAAGCATTGGTTACGTTATTTTACAGCAAACAACAATAACTCCCATTTATAATGTATTAATAAATGGGAATGGGTATAATTTATTGTTTCTGAAGTTGAATTATTTAAATGCATTCTTATAATAAACTCTTATTGCTCCCGTAGCTCAGGGGATAGAGCATTGGTTTCCTAAACCATGTGCGCAGGTTCGAATCCTGCCGGGAGCAAAGAATAGCCATAGGAGGTTAATTTTTCTAATATTTTAAACAACCTAATGACCAATAAAAAATTAGATAAAATTCATCATTTAGCAATCACAGTTAACAACATTACCGACGGCGTTAAATATTACACAGAAAATTTTCAAATAGAAGTCCTTCATCAGGATGAAACATGGGGATTTTTACAGTTCGGCAATATCAAATTAGCTCTTGTTTTACCAGGAAAACATCCACCACATATTGCCTTCTTAAAAGATGATGCTGAAAAATATGGACCATTAAAATTGCATCGCGACGGCACTTCTTCAATCTATTTACAAGATCCTTTTGATAATTATATTGAATATCTTAAAGATCCTAACGAATCTGAATTTAAACAATAATGATAGAAGCTTTTTTTAAAAGTAAAAAATGGGCTTTGTGGGCCTATGGCGGAGGGTTTCTGCTAATCGCTTCTCTTTGGATGCAAGTTCAAATGACCGTTGCTATCAATAGTTGGTATAAGGATTTTTATGATCTATTGCAAAATGCCAAAGATTATTATCCCAACCCTTCAGAAGGAATATCAAAATTATATGATTACTTAATATCCACGAATTATATCAATACTGGATTTAAGGGCGATCCTAGTTTTTTAGTTATAACCCTTCCCTACGTTGTTCTTGCGGTTTTTACTGCTTGGTTTACTAGAATGTACGCCCTTCGCTGGAGAGAAGCTATTACTTTTAGTTACATTCCTAAATGGAAAAATCTAGAAAAAGATATTGAAGGCTCAAGTCAGAGAATCCAAGAAGATTGTGCTAGATGGGCTAAATTAATTGAATCCTTAGGATTACAAGTTATCAGAGCGATAATGACATTAATTGCTTTTTTACCTATTTTATGGACGTTAAGTAGCTCTGTTGAAGTGCCATTTTTAAAGGATATTAATGGAAGTTTAGTCTGGTGCGCTTTATCTGTCTCTGTTGGAGGTTTAATAATTTCTTGGTTTGTTGGTGGAAAATTACCAGGACTTGAATATAATAATCAAAAGGTTGAGGCGGCATTTCGTAAGGATTTAGTTTTGGCAGAGGATAATAAAAAAGAATATGCTAGAGAAGAAACTTTGTGGGAATTATTTTTAGGAATTAGATTTAACTATCGCAGGCTCTATATGCATTATGGTTATTTTGATTGTTGGATTTCTTTTTATGATCAATTTATGGTGGTAGTTCCTTATTTAATAATGGCTCCAGGGTTATTTACTGGCACAATTCAACTTGGTATTATGGTACAAGTTAGTAATGCTTTTGGCAAGGTTCATGGTGGCTTTGCTTTATTTTTACACAATTGGACAACAATTACTGAAATTAGAAGTATTTGGAAGAGGCTTCATGAATTTGAAAAAGCAATCAAAATTTAAGGAATAGCAGCCCAACAACATCAACGCTTATCTTTAGGTATTTTAGCCTAAGATTTATTAATTTTTTAAAATATGAGACAAAAACAAACTCACAAAAACTCAGCATCATCATTTTTAGAAATTCTACCATCCTTTGTCTTTATTGCCGTAAATTTTTTATCTAGCGACAATCAACCACTTCTTGCCGCAACTCAATATCTAATTATTTCAACAATTTTGGTTATTTTAGTCATATACCTAATGACAAAAAAGATTTCTAAGATGGCGCTGATATCTGGTGTTGTGTTGACAATATTTGGCGGATTAACAATTTTTTCTGGCGATGAATTATTTATAAAAATTAAACCGACAATTGTTAATGTTATTTTTGCCTTAATCTTGTTAATTGGTAATTTATTTGATAAAATATTACTTGCCAAATTATTTGGTAATAATATCAAAATGAACAACATTAATTATAAAAAATTAACCAATCGTTTCATTTTATTTTTTCTGTTTTTAGCTCTTTTAAACGAACTTATATGGCGCAACTTTTCTACCGATTTTTGGGTAGCTTTTAAAGTATTTGGTATGCTTAGCATTTCTGTTATCTTTACCATTTCTCAAGCACCTTTCATTATAAAAAATCAAATAGAGGATAAAAATACCAAATGACACCTTATACCAATCCCCACTTATAATGCGCTATATAGCAAAATATTTTAAAGTTAGGATTATTAAAAAACGACTTTCTCATATTAATGGGGTACGAGTCTTTTTGACAACTAGATCATACTACTACTTATACAATATCATAATGGTAATCGGTGCAAGATGTCATTAATCGTTAAAATTCTCCTACCATTGCCATTTAATGATGGCTTCATTTATTTTATTAAAAAAGAGAAAGACCCTAAAATTGGCAATATTTTTCAGGTTCCTTTTGGTAAAAAAAATATTTTTGGCATTATAACTGAGATTCTAGATGAGGTTCCTAAAAACATTAAAGAATCTAAAATAAAATTCGCTCAAGATAAATATCCCACATTTTCTATAGATCAAAAATTAATAGATTTTATTTTTTGGTCTGCAAATTACAACCTTGCAAAGGCGGGTCTTGTTGCAAAATTATCAATTGCAACTTTTCTTAAAAATTCCAATAAAAAATCAACAGAAATCACCTTTAAAGTTAATGAAAATCATAATTTTTGTGAAAAAATTACTGAAAAAAGACAAAAAATTCTGGATTTTATAGGAAAATCAAGAAAAAAATTAAAAAACATCAAGGACAACAAAGATTTTACTCTCTCCTTGATTAACCAAATGTCTAAAGATCACCTCTTGATTAAGGAAAAGCAGGAAATTTCTCGAAAAATTACTAAAATTTTTCAAAATATTGATAAAAAAACCTTTAAATTAAAAAATCTATCTCAAAAACAACAAGAAATTGCTAATAAATTACCTTTAGAAAATTTTCAAGTATCATTCTTAGATGGGGTTACCGGATCTGGTAAAACAGAAGTTTATTTTCACTTAATTGCTAAAATTTTAGAAAAAGAATCTGGACAAGTTTTATTTTTATTACCAGAGATAGTTTTAACCACACAATTAATTAGAAATTTTAGAGATAGATTTAACTTTGAGCCAGAAATTTGGCACTCAAAAATTACTAACTCAGGAAAAGAGAAAATTTTTCATAGCATAATCTCTGGAGATATCAGAGTTTTAATTGGAACCAGGTCAGCACTTTTTTTACCATTTAAAGATCTTAAGGCAATTATTATAGACGAAGAGCATGATGATTCTTTTAAGCAGGAAGATCAGATAAGTTACCATGGAAGGGATATGGCGATTGTTAGAGCAAAAATAGAAAATATTCCAATTTTATTAGGCTCTGCTACCCCATCCCTTGAGACCTATCGAAATGCAATTTCAGGCAAATACCGGCATTTTGTTTTAACAGAAAAATTCTCTCGAAATGATGATGTAAAAATTAAAATTATTGATTTAAAACAAGAAAATTTAGAAAAAAATCATTTTTTAAGTCAACAATTATTAGATCAAATTGCACTAAACTTACTAGATAGAAGACAATCTCTGCTTTTTTTAAACAAAAGAGGTTATGCTAGCGTAACCATTTGTAAAAAATGTGGCGATATAATTAATTGCCCAAACTGCTCAACCAACGCCACCTATCATCAGAAAATTAATAAATTAATTTGTCACTATTGTGGTTATAATGATTTTATCCCAAAAAAATGTCAAAAATGTGAAGAAAAAAATTCATTCCTACTTTCTGGAGTTGGAATTGAAAAAATAAAGGAGGAGATTAAAGAGAAGTTTCCAAAAGCTAGAATTGCATTAATGACAAGCGATGAAATTAAGGATTTAGATATTGCTAAAAAAATTATCGACAAGATTTTAAATGATGAGATTGACATAATTATTGGCACACAAATGATTGCCAAAGGTTATCACTTTCCAAAACTATCTTTGGTTGGGATTGTTGATGCCGATGCCAGTTTCTATAATAACTCGCTTCGAACCTCAGAAAAATCTTACCAACTTTTGACGCAAATTATTGGCAGAGCAGGTCGTGAAAAATATCAAGGTCAGGTTTTAATGCAAAGTTTTAATCCTAAAAATCCAATTTTTGAATATATTATTAATCAAGATCGCAATAAATTCTTGGACCAAGAGCTCGCTCAAAGAAAATTATTAAATTTACCACCTTTTGGCAAGATGGCTGAAATTATTGCCAATGATTTTGATCAAAAAATTACTATAGAAGTCTTAAGGGGGGTGTTAAAAAATAGTGTTTTTAATAAAAATGTTCAGATTTTAGGTCCAGCCCCAATGCCGGTGACCAAAATTAAAAATCGTTTTTATTATCGCTTAATTATTAATTCTAGTAAGGATTTCAATTTACAAAACTATATTACAAAAATTACCGCCAACCTAAAGTTAAATAATTCTACAAGATTAAAAATTATAATTGATTAAATATTCAGTATTATAGGTGGGAATTGGTATTATTACCTCGGAACATTAAGATAGATTAAACAAGAAAGAGTAGGTTTTATATTAGTCTAAAGTCTTTTACAATTTTATTAATAACAAAAAATGATTTATAGATGGGAGTTGTAATTATAGTTTCGATTCAAGAAGCCTCTGTTAGTTTTTCTAAAACTACATTATTTAAGGACCTTTCTTTTAATATTCACGAAGGAAATAAAATATGCATCATAGGAAAAAATGGAGCGGGAAAAACAACTTTAATGAATATGATAGTTGGTACTCAGATCTTTGATTCTGGTAAACGTATAGAATTGAGCGGCCTTACAATTGGCTATTTAACTCAAGATATTAAATTCTCCCCAGATCAAAAAGTGTATGATTATTTATTCTCTGGTTTAAAAGTAGAAAACCAAAACGAAGATTCATCCTACATGATTGACATGATTGCCCATCCTTTGCAATTGGATCTAGAAAATATTATGAAAAATTTATCCGGAGGGCAATTAAGAAGAGCCTCTTTGGCGAAAACATTAATTGAAAATCCCGATTTATTATTATTAGACGAACCTACCAATCATCTTGATTTCGAGTCAGTGCAATGGCTAGAAAATTATCTTCGTACTTACCGAGGAACTTTAGTTTGCATAAGTCATGACAGAACATTTCTTAAAAATATTTCGGATAAAGTATTTTGGCTAGATAGGGGTAAAATACGAATATGTCCAAAAGGTTACGGTCACTTTGAAGAGTGGTCTAATAAGCTTTTGGGTCAGGAAGCTCGTGAATTAAAAAATAGAGAAAAAATCTTAGGTCTTGAAGAGGATTGGGCAAATCGTGGTGTAAGAGCGAGGCGAAAAAGGAATGTAAGGCGCCTGGAAGAAATGAAGGCTGAGCGAGAGCTTTTAAAAAAAGACAAAAGTCTTTTTGAAAAGAATATCCAAAAAATGGAATTAGAGCCGATGAGTCCTACTCTGGGTTCAAAAGTAATTGCCGAATTTATAAAGGTAAGTAAAAAATTTACAGAAGGAGTTAGAAGTAAAACGATTTTGGATCAATTTAATATTCGTATTTTAAAAGGAGATAAAATTGGTGTTTTGGGTAATAATGGATCTGGCAAGACTAGTTTTTTAAAAATGTTAATAGGAGATCTGCAGATTGATTCTGGTAAAATAAAATTAGCCAAAAATATAGAAATTTCTTATTTTGATCAGACAAGATCTAATCTTAAAGAGAATGATAGTTTGTGGAAAAACCTATGTCCAAATGGAGATTATATTAATGTTATGGGTAAAACAAGACATGTGTGTGGTTATTTAAAAGATTTCTTATTTGACCCTAAAGATGCTACAAATGATGTTAACACTTTATCTGGTGGGCAAAAAAATAGATTACTACTGGCAAAAACACTGGCGAATCCAGGTAATTTATTAATTTTAGATGAACCTACCAACGATTTGGATATGGATACTTTAGATATGTTAGAAGATATATTGGCTAATTATAAAGGCACATTATTTGTCGTTAGTCATGATCGTGATTTTCTAGATCAAACGGTAAATAAAATTTTAGCATTCGAAGGGGATGGGGGAGTAGAGGTTTATATTGGTGGCTATAGTGACTATGAAAAAAATCGCAAAACATCTGATATAAAAATAGCAAAAAAACAAAAAGAAGATAGAGTAAAAATAAAGGAAGTAAAAAAACTTACTTATAAATTGCAATATGAATTAGATGGTTTGCCCAAAAAGGTTGAAAATTTAAATAAAGAATTATCGGAAATAAATAAGCAATTCGCAGATCCAAATTTTTTTTCTAATAGTGAATTAAGGGACGTATTATTACATAAATCTAGTAAGCTTTCGCAATTAGTATCAGATCTGGAAGATAGATGGCTTGAATTGGAATCAATGAGATAATTTTTTGTTCTGCAGGAGTTCCTTAAAAAAACCGTTAGATTCAAACTACTCAAGTCTCGCAGGAATATCTATCGCGAGCCTTCTTTTTATAAGATTTTGCAACTCTATCTAGACGATATTTCAAATTTACACGCTATATTTTTACCAAAGGAGTTTAATTTTTACCTCCAATCTTCTTAAAAATAGAATGGAATGTAGTTTTCTCTTTATTATTAAAATTAAAATATTTATTTTCATTAGTAACGCACATACTAACTCCCTTCGTGGTAATGTAATGACGTGAATTTTAGTTAACCTGAGAAAATATCTCATTTGGCAACGGTTTATGTTAATAATACCATAATATAAGGGAATTATGCTTCTAGATTTATTCAAAACAAAAAAAACAGCTAATAATAAACTTGCTACTGGTGATGGGATGTTTGGCATTAGTGATGATTTTATTAGGCAATTAAATTCTTCAGTTCCAATATCAATTATTGAGCCAAACTTAGTTTTTAAACAAGCAAGGGATTTTGTCAGTGAATTCCCTGGTGAAACTATGTACGCCATAAAATGCAATCCCGACAAAATATTTCTTAAATCTTTATATAAGGGTGGTGTTAAATCTTTTGACGCTGCTTCTTTGTATGAAATCAAATTAATTCGTAAATTATTACCTCAGGCTAATATATATTTTATGCACCCTGTTAAGTCGCCAGAAGCGATTTTTAAAGCATATCATTCTTATAATGTTAAATCTTTCGTATTAGACTGCCCAAACGAACTTCACAAGATTAAGCAAACACTGCCTGAAGCTAAAGATCTAGATCTTTTTGTGCGCATCGGAATTAGCATGTCTGGCGGTAATGTTGCTACAGATTTTTCAACAAAATTTGGTGCCAGATTTGATGAGGCAGTTTCATTACTAAAATCTTGTCGTCAACAATGCAAAACCTTAGGTATAAGCTTTCATGTAGGAACCCAATGCACAAACCCCAATGTTTATGGTACAGCTATAAAATATGCAGCAAGTATTATACAAGAAAGTAATATATCTATTGAGTCCCTAGATATTGGAGGTGGCTTTCCTGCTGATTTAGACGTAAATAAAACCTTACCGCCACTTAAGAATTATATGAATATTATTTCTGAGTCTCTAAATAGCGCTAAACTAGAAAAGGTAAAATTATTATGCGAAGCTGGGCGTGGGTTAGTTGCTAGTGGAGGGTCTTTAGTAGTTAGAGTTGAAGGAAAAAAGGGTGATAGGCTTTATATTAATGATGGTACTTATGGCGGCTTATTTGAGGCAGGAGGATCTATTGGACTACCATATCCAGCACGACTCATAAAGAAAGAAAAATGCAGAAACACTTCCAACAACACTACTTTAACTCCTTTTCGATTTGCAGGACCAACATGTGATTCTGTTGATATGATGAATGGTCCTTTTATGTTACCTAATGATATAAAAATTGGCGACTGGATTTCTCTTAACAACCTAGGAGCTTATAGCGAAGTTTCTCGCACTAATTTTAATGGTTTTGGTAGAGTTAAAAAAATTGTTATTAGAAGATAGATCTTGTAAACATTTAAAAAATAATAGATGCCAAACAATACCGCTAAATTTTATACCAATTCCCACCTTTAAAGCAGTTTTTTCGAAATATTTTTATTCATAAATTATTAAAAAATGCCCGCCCTATGTTAATAGGGTGTAAGGATTTTTGATGATTTAAGGATAAAAATATTTCGAAAAAATCTGTCTTAACTTGTATATTTTAAAGATGGGAATTGGTATCAGATCCCAATGAAACAAAGTCGTATAATTATTCGCAGCAGAAATCAAGAAAATTATTTTGCATTCAGCTTTACTTCTAGCAATTTTATTTTTAGATACCACGTAAGGAATTCTATATTTTTTTATATCTATTTAACATAATTGGATAGCCAAATAAATTATATTTCATTATAAGTTAAGGTGTTTAGTTTAGGTTTCTTTGGAAATCAATTTAATAAAATATGCGTATATGCGTATCTTTTAGGAACCTCTGATTTACCATTCTAAATTCTTTCAAACTTTCATTTTTCAGAAAAAATTTTTTTGATTTGACAAAAAATTGTCAGTTTCTAACAAAATTAACAATTTTTTGTCAAATTAAGGTATTTTTGTGGTTTTTTCTTGGGTTTTCTGTCCAATTTTGCCATTTTTGGCTAAATTGGACGGATTAATACCTTGTTATACTGGATTTAGCAGTATTTTTCTAACCATGAATATATTTGCAAGTCCTGCAAGAATTTGAATCTGGTTAGTATTTTTCATTAATCCTCTATATCTAGTTTTTCTGCAGTTCCATTGGCATTTGATGATTTGAAATGGATGTTCTACTTTTGATCTGACAGAGGAGAGTTGTTTATTTCGCTTCTTTTGTTTATTTGAGAGTTTTTTGTTAGATTTAGCTTTATTGGTTATTCCATAGAAGATGTTATTATTTCTACAGAATCTCTTTATTTCTTTATTATCATAGGCTTTATCTGCAAATATGTCAGTTTCGTCTCCATGGAAAAGTTCTTCTGTTTTTGTTGAGTCGTGATCTTTGGCTGTGGATGTATCAATTGAGTAAATGATTGACTTTCCTTTGGACTGAACTCCAATATGAGCTTTTATGACAAAATAATAATTTTCTCTTTTTTTGGTTGAGGACATTTCTGGATCTCTTTTCTTTTTCTTGTTCTTTGCGCTTGTTGGAGCAGAAATTAGGGCTGCATCTATGGCGGTTCCTTCTTTTATTAATAGATTTTTCTCTTTGAAATAATTATTTATCTTATTAAACAATATTGCTGACAATTGGTGTTTTTTAAGAGGGTGACGAAAATTGAGGATTGTTGTCTCATCAGGAATATTATCAATTCCAATGTCAACATTAAGAAATTTTTGAAAGCTTATTCTGTTATAGGTAGCATCTTCCATAGCTGGATCAGAAAGATTGAACCATTGATGCAGGCAGTGAATCTTAAATATTAATAATAAATCTGTAACTGGCCTTCCTCCATTATCGCTATTACCCTTGGGGTAATAAGGATCAATATTACTGAGTAATCTGATCAAGAAATTTCTCAGCTCTTAATTTCCTGCCAGAAATTGCCAAAGAAAAAAATGATAATTGAGTTGACATAATTTTTATATTTTATTAAAAAAACTAATTTTAAAACAAGTCATAAAGCTATATAAATACTAGCTTTATGATCTATTATTTCAAGAAATTTAACCCAAAAATATAAAATTATTTTAATGATAAATTGTGAGTAAATCTAGCTGAATTAAAATTTTATGATTTGTTGCGTTTAGTACTTGAATTTAGCGCCCATTATCATTTTTCTCACTATATGGACACCCCACATGCGTACATGGACCACCGCTACCAACACCTCTCCTTCTCCCCCCCCCGCTCAACGGCACTTCACTGACGACTATTTCACTGCCATTTCTTTTTTTTAGACCTTCAAGTAATTCACCTAATACCTTTTTTAGATTTTCGTCCAAAAAAAGTGGGTAGCGATCCTTTGGATATAGTGATTCATTTAGTAAGTTGATGCCACCTTCCCATTCCTTCAATAATACTGTCAAAACTTCTTTTCTATCAAATTCTTGATCGTAACTCATGGCAAGGAAGCAAACCTTTTCCCACTTAGGAAGTAAATTATTATAATTTTGCGGCATATCTTTGCTTCTTCTTTCAACACGCTCTTCTATCATGTCCACTATACTAATTACTACATCCTTAAGCTTACTTTCATCCCTTACACCGAGGTCTTCTTTGTTACCTAACATAGGTAACTTACATTCTTCTAACGCACGACATAATTCTTTAGATTGTTTAAATAATAATTCTTCTTCTCTCATTGTTATATTTTTTACATCAAAATCCATAAAGAAATCCATCTCTTTTTTTAATTATATCAAAATTTTGACACTGATTCAAGATAATTATTGGAGTTTGTCCCTTTGACATATGTAATAATTCATAATAGAAATAGAAAATTTACTTAATAATGTACCAAGAAGAATATTAGGATACAAAACTTCTAATCAAGTTTGGAATGAGAAGCTAAAATTAGCATCAAAATCAGGATTATTTCTGTTAGATTTGGAATATTTGCTATATCCTAAATGATGAGCCATCTCTCCTTTTAAAGCTCTTTGTATTAATGCTTTCTTCAATTGTTTCAGTAAGCCACTAGATCCGATTAATTATTCTGGATTTCGATGATTGTAATCTTTTAGGATTTCGTCTAGCAATTCTTCATTAAAATTAGAAGAATTATTATCTTAATTCTTACTTTTTGAGTTAAGTTTATTTCTTATTTGAGTCATAATTTATATATAAATGAATTCATAAAAATTGTCATTTATATATTTTTTATGCTAGAATCTAAAAAAAGTACTGGATAAATATATTATCAAGCAAGGGTTGCTTTAATTTTGTAGCTATAATTCTTATCATATCATTAATCCCATTTAGCAATAGGTGGTAGAGACATAAGTATTGCTTCTGGGTTGCCATTCGTCATTAGGCCAAATTTTGTTCCTCGATCATAAACCAAGTTAAATTCAGTGTATCTACCTCTTTTTCTCAGCTGAAATTCTCTTTGTTTTTCATTCCAACTTTCAAGCATATGTTTTTTAATTAGCTTTGGATAAACATTTAAAAAAGCCAAACCAACATCTTTAGTAAAATTAAAATCATTTTCAAAGTTATCAGTATTTAAGTAATCATAAAAAATCCCTCCAACTCCCCGAGATTCGTTTCTATGTTTTATAAAGAAATATTCATCACACTGTGCTTTAAATTTGGGGTAGTAAGATTTATCATATTTATCGCAAGCATCTTTAAATGATGTATGAAAATCTTTAGTATCTTGAGCAATTTCAAACATTGGGTTTAGGTCCGAGCCGCCACCAAACCAGTTTTTAGTGGTGCAAATAAAGCGCGTATTCATATGAACTGCTGGAACTAGCGGCGACGCCATATGTGCCACTAAAGAAATACCGTTTGCCCAGAATCTTGGATCTTCATTAGCGCCAGGAATCTGGTCTCTAAAATCTTCTCCAAATTCTCCAAATACAGTTGAAATATTTACCCCAACTTTTTCGAAAACATTTCCTTTCATTAATGATATTTCTCCACCACCACCACCATCTCTATCCCAGACTTTTCTTTTAAATTTGCCAGACTTTAAGTTCTTAACTGCAGCAAATTCATCTTCAATTTTTTCAAACTGCGTACATATTTTATCTCTCAATTCTCTAAACCAAGCAGAGGTTAATTGTTTTTTATTTTCAATGTTCATAGCAAAATTTTGCAATTGAGATTTAATTATTTTTATAAAAAACTTTTATAATATTATTATTGTTAACTTTTTTAATCAAAACTCCAATATTTGTCAAAGTAATTCCTATTTTATTTGGTAGTTTTTAAATTTTTCTATCATTTGTTTTTTTTAGCGGTAAGGATTAATTCATAATCATTGCCACCACAAATTATGTCCAGGACAGAGATATTTTTATGCCTTTTCAAATATTTAAGATATGATATGAAGTGGGTTTAATACCAATTCCCATCTTTAAAATATACAAGTTGAGACAGTTTGAACGATATTATTAAAAAAAACCTAATACGAATTATCTTGCTTTTCCATATTTATGGTACTAAGTTAGTACTATATAGTAATTTGAGTACAACAAGATGTTAATGCTACTAATATAGTACTATTTAAAAGGATTTTTATTCAAATGTAAATTAATTCAGAATAATCTGAGTAGCAAGTAAAAACAGTAATACCAAACATCAAATCAAAGGAGATATTATTATGACGATACAAAGCAAATCCAGTGAGTCTGGTAATAATAGCATAGCACACCTTGGGCAGATTATTGCGGTAGCAAGTGGTAAGGGCGGTGTAGGTAAAAGCACCGTCAGCACTAATCTGGCATTGTCTTTGGCGGCGAAAGGAGCGGCAGTTGGATTAGTGGATGCTGACCTTTATGGCCCCAGTGTTCCAGTAATGTTAGGAATAGAGACTGGTAAAGCTCTATCAAGGTCACCTTCAGGTAAAGTGACCCCTGCACAGGCGCATGGGATCAAAGTTATCTCGATGGGTATGCTTACCGACGACGACAAGCCTGCTATTCTGCGCGGCCCTATGGTATCTAAATATTTGCGAATGTTTATCCTTGATGTGGATTGGGGCGAGCTTGACTATTTGATCCTCGATTTACCACCCGGAACTGGTGACACACAACTAACGCTAGCGCAAAGCTTTCCGCTGACTGGCGCAGTTATCGTCAGTACGCCACAGGATGTTAGTCTAAAAATTGCCAGACGTGGCATTCGAATGATGGAGCAGGTCAAGGTTCCAATCCTTGGTATCATCGAGAACATGAGTGGTTTTACTTGCCCATCTTGTAACGAGATAACGCATATATTTCATCAAGGCGGCGGCGCAAAAATTGCAAATAGTATTGGTGCACCGTTTCTAGGGTCTATTCCTCTTGATCCAATGATCGTGGATTGCGGTGATCAGGGTATCCCCTTGGTAATTACTCATCCTGATGCACCTGCTGCGGCAGTCTACCGTGATATTGCTAAGACCCTTTCTAGGCGTGTGCATGCCGTCTCTAGAATTCCTACGCCCTTTGACTGGCATTGGGCCAATGACGCCAGCAAACCAAAGGCTTCCAAACACCCATCTAATGTAAACGGCATGGCAGAAGTTCTAATAGCGCTAGATCGTCATGATGACCACACTATGCTCCTACATTGGCAGGATGGTCACGACCAGCAAATGAACATGCGTGATTTACGACTGTCTTGCCGCTGTGCAGCCTGTGTCGATGAGATGAGTGGGCGACCGATTCTGGACCCAACAACTGTGCCACTAAATATAGTGCCAACTCGAATCTGGAGTCTTGGCAACTATGCTATTGGAGTCAGCTTCAGCGATGGTCACCAGTCAGGAATTTATACCTTTATTCATCTTCGGGGCATGGCAGACGCAAAGGTTGAAGATGTCTAATCTCACAATTCCACTTCATATTGATGTGGCTACACTTCTCCGGACAGATTTTTAACAATTATTAATAAAAATTATGTCCAATCAAAAACGCAATAATTACTCTTCAGAATTCAGATCTTCATCTATAAAATTAGCATTAGAATCGGA
>CAJQHK010000028.1 GCA_905478165.1 uncultured Rickettsiales bacterium
CCGATTCTAATGCTAATTTTATAGATGAAGATCTGAATTCTGAAGAGTAATTATTGCGTTTTTGATTGGACATAATTTTTATTAATAATTGTTAAAAATCTGTCCGGAGAAGTGTAGCCACATCAATTTCAATTTATGGACAAGAAAGCAACCAGACAACTTGGCGCTTGGCTAAAATGAATTTAGCAATTCGTGGTATAGATTCAAGCCAAGTAAAATGGAATAATGAAGGTTCTTTTTTAAATGATGCTCATAAAGATTTAAAAGCTGATTACATAATAGCTAACCCGCCTTTTAATATTTCAGATTGGAGTGGAGAATTGCTTCGTGGCGATGGTAGATGGAAACATGGCGAGCCTCCAGCAGGAAATGCTAACTTTGCATGGATACAGCATTTCCTTTATCACTTATCCCCAACTGGTCATGCCGGGTTTGTTTTATCAAAAGGAGCTCTTACCTCCAAAACTTCTGGCGAAGGTGAAATTAGAAAAAATCTGATAGAAAACCATCTAGTTGATTGTGTTGTCAATCTTCCAGCTAAATTATTTTTAAATACACAAATACCAGCTTCGCTTTGGTTTTTAAGAAGAGGAAAGACCATCCGCAAAAATGAAATATTATTTATTGATGCTAGAAATTTAGGACATTTAATTAATCGCAAAACCAAAGAATTAGCAGCTGAAGATATTAGTCAAATTACCAAAACTTATCATGAATGGAGAAAGGAAGATGGTAAATATGAAGATATTAAAGGTTTTTGCAAATCAGAAAGCATCGAAGAAGTTGCTAAAAAAGATTATGTTTTAACGCCTGGTAGATATGTTGGACTGGAAGATGCGGAGGATGATTTCGATTTTAAAGAAAAATTTACTAGTTTAAAAAATGAGTTCCAAGAGCAGTTAAAAGAGGAAAAAGAATTAAATCAAAAAATATTAACTAATTTAGAAAAAATTAAATTATGAGTGAAATTAATTACGACAAATTAAAAAATTCCCTAAAAAGATTAGAGGAAAGATATAATTTTTACCTAAAAGAAGAAGGAAATATAAAAGATAAAGATATTTTTGAATCAATCAAAGAATCTTGTATTCAAAGGTTTGAAGTTTGTTATGATACTTTATGGAAGCATCTAAGTAAATATCTAGAAAATGATGTTGGCATTGTTGAGCCTCTTGGAGGGCCAAATCATGTATTTAAAATAGCATTTAGCGCTGGAATTATTAGTGATTCTGAAATGTGGATAGATTTTAATAAAAAAAGAGGTGACACAAGTCATGATTATTCTGGAGATAAGGCACAAACCACTTTTGAAGTAATTGGATCTTTTGTGGAAGAATCAATAGCTTTATATGAAAAAATGACTCAAGAGAAATGGTCAAAATAGAAGATAATAGCATTGTAGATATTATTGATGTCGAACCAAGGCATTTAAAAGAAATTAAATCTATTTTAGCAAGAAATTTACCTTATAAAAAAGTCTGGGCTTACGGCTCAAGAGTAAAATGGAATGCTAATGAGAGGTCAGATTTAGATTTAGTCGCTTTTGATATAACTGATTTTCAGCTAAGCAATATCAAAGATATTTTTGATGAAAGCAGCGTTCCTTTTATAGTGCAAATTCTAAAATGGGAATCTATTCCAGATGATTTTAAAGAAAATATTAAACAGAAATATTTTGTTTTGCAAAAAGAGGATGATTGGGGAGAGTTTAGGTTGGGTGATGTCGGTGAGATTGTAACGGGAAATACCCCATCAAAAAACCATCCTGAAGATTGGGGAGACGAAATGCCATTTATTACTCCATCTGATTATAGTAATTACAAAAAAAAAGCATTTTCATCTATTCGTAAACTATCTGCCAATGGAATAAATAGGTTGAAAAATAAAATTCTTCCAAAAGATTCAATTATGGTTACTTGTATTGGCTCTGATATGGCAAAGGTTGCAATGAGTACTCAATCAGTCATTACTAATCAACAAATCAACTCAATTATTCCAAACAAAAATATTGTTAATAAAAATTTTTTATACTACCAACTAGTAAATTTGCATGATACTTTAAGATCCTACGGAATGGATGGGACGGCAGTTCCAATTTTAAATAAAACTGATTTCAGCGGAATATCAGTCTCATTTCCCTTACTCCCAGAGCAAAAAGCAATTGCTGACATTCTATCTTCTCTTGATGATAAAATTGATCTTCTTAACCGCCAAAATAAAACATTAGAAAACTTAGCCGAAACTCTTTTCCGCCATTATTTTATTGAAGAAGCCGAGGATAGCTGGGAAGAAAAGCCGTTAAGTGATCTTGTAAAAGTAATTGACAACAGAGGTAAAACTCCTCCAAATCAATCAGGTAAAACACCTTATCCAGTTATTGAGGTTAATGGCTTAGGAGATAGGTTGGTTAATTATTCTGTAGTTAGGAAATATGTTGACGAAGAAACATTTAAAAATTGGTTTAGAAATTCACCTAAAAAATATGATACTTTAATTTCTACAGTAGGAAGCATTGGCTCTACTTCAATGTTTGTTATTACAAGGGGCAATATAGCTCAAAATGTAATTGCACTGCAGGCAATTCAGTTATCACCTTTTTATTTATATCAAATACTAAAATATAAGAAGAAGAAAATCCTATCTCTTGATATTGGAGGAGTTCAACCAAGCATTAAAGTGCCTCACTTGTTAGAGATATATATACCAATACCCCCTAAAGAAAAAATACAATTTTTTGATATTCAAATAACTCATTTTGTAAATAAAATGGAAAAGAACTATTTACAAATTCAAACCCTAGAAAAACTTCGTGATACTCTTTTACCCAAATTAATGAATGGTGAAGTACAAATAAAATATGATAAAAACAGCATAAATTAGGTTATGGCAAAAATTACTGAATCTGACATTGAAGAATTAGCAATAGATCTACTTGAAGCGAAAGGTTATCAATATCTTTATGGTCCAGATATAGCCCCAGACAGCGAAAATCCACTACGCGAAAGTTTTGATGAAGTCGTTTTAAAAAGCAAACTAGAATCTGCTATTGATCGCATCAACCCAAATATCCCTATCGCAGCAAGGCAAGATGCGCTTAAGCAAATTTTAAGAACAAGCTCTCCTGAAACAGTATCAGCAAATGAAGAATTTCATAAAATGCTAACAAAGGGTGTGAATGTCACTTACCAGAAAGATGGCGTTGAAAGAGGAGATCTGGTTTGGTTAGTTGATTTTGAAGAGATAGAAAATAATGAGTTTTTAGTTGTAAATCAATTTACAGTTAGTCAAAACCATCAAAATAAACGTCCCGATGTGATTCTTTTTATCAATGGTTTGCCTTTGGTTGTAATTGAATTAAAAAATGCTGCGGATGAGAATGCCACAATAAAATCTGCCTATAAACAAATTCAAACTTACAAAGAAGTTGTTCCATCTCTTTTTAACTATAATGGTGCAGTTGTTATATCTGACGGTTTAGATGCTAAAGCTGGCTCTCTGACTGCTTCATTTAGTCGCTTTATGGCTTGGAAGTCTGCTGATGGAGATAAAGAGGCTTCAAAATTAATTGGTCAGTTAGAAACGCTAATAAATGGCATGTTAAACAAGAGGGTAATTCTTGATTTAATTCGCAATTTTATTGTTTTCGAAAAATCTTCAAGCTTTGATCCTGACACAAAAATCACTACAATAAGTACTGTAAAAAAATTAGCTGCTTATCATCAATATTACGCCGTTAATAAAGCAGTTGATTCTGTATCTAAAGCTGCCACTTCTAATGGTGATCGTAAAGGAGGTGTAATTTGGCACACGCAAGGAAGTGGGAAATCTTTATCGATGGTTTTTACTGCCGCTAAATTAGTAATGGCCCTTGATAATCCAACCATTTTAGTTATTACCGATAGAAATGATTTAGATGATCAACTTTTTGATACTTTTGCATCTTCTAAAGAATTACTAAGACAAAAACCTGTTCAAGCAGAAAATAGAGAAAATTTAAAAGATCTTTTAAAAGTTTCTTCTGGTGGCGTTGTCTTCGCCACTATTCAGAAGTTCCAACCCGATAGCGGAAATGTTTATGAAGAATTATCAAGTCGTAAAAATATCGTTGTAATTGCAGATGAGGCTCATCGTACTCAATATGGCTTTTCTGCTAAAACTATCGATGATAAGGATAAAGACGGAAATGTAATTGGCAAAAAAGTAGTGTATGGATTTGCTAAATATATGCGAGACGCTTTACCAAATGCAACTTACCTTGGATTTACCGGAACTCCAATTGAAGGGGCGGATGTTAACACTCCTGCGGTTTTTGGAAATTACGTTGATGTTTATGATATCGCCCAAGCTGTTGAAGATGGGTCAACGGTTAGAATATTTTATGAAAGCCGTCTTGCTAAAATCAACTTAAATGATGAAGGTAAAAAATTAGTTAAAGAATTGGATGATGAATTAGCAAATGAAGATCTATCTGATACCCAGAAAGCTAAAGCAAAATGGACTCAACTTGAAGCTTTAATTGGCAGCGAGAGTCGTGTAAAAAATATTGCCAAAGATATAGTTGGTCACTTTGAGCAAAGACAATCTGTTTGATCTGTCAACAGTTTTCCGGACACTAAATTTAAACAGATTTTAAAGATTTCTTTAAAAACCTGTTTCTTTTTTCAAACTCGACTGGTGCTAAATAATTATTAGCAGAGTGAATTCGAATTCGA
>CAJQHK010000029.1 GCA_905478165.1 uncultured Rickettsiales bacterium
AATCTGATAAATTGTATAATTTTCGGATAAATATTTCATTACAACTTTAAACTTAAAATCAGAATTATATTTTTTAATTTCTTTAGACATTATATTTATTAAATTTAATTTAATTAATAGATAAAAAAATATTAACATATTTTTTCATCTTCCAAATCAAAATTTAAAGAAAATATAGTCCACGAAAAATTAAAAAAAATGGTCCGAATTTTGGGGAGCATTTCTCTTTTTGCAAAAGTTGAGAGATACTTGCTTTTGATTTATTAAAAAACTCTAATAGCTTGCTTTTATTTGTATCTGTAATTACAGGAGTATCTGTATCTTGTTGAGTAGGGTTTATAATCGAACTAAGGAAATCAACAATATCATCATTATTAGCATTTGGTTTAAAAGCTTTTTTTAATTTATTATTGAGTTTTGTTTGTATTTCCTCTAATTCTTTTAGTTTTTCATTGAGTTCTTTTTGTATTTCATTATCTCCAAAAATTGAATTTTTAAAATTTATCGTAGAATTTTCATTTAATTCTGGAAATTCACCAACTTTGTCTTTTATATATTGGCATAAACCCTCTACTTTAGAAAATTTACCCTTTACACTTTCATTGCCTATTAATTTAGCTATTTTATTTAATTCTTCTTCTGATATTAATAACTGATCTTTTGATGGTTTAAATTCATTTTTAATATTTTGTTTGAAATCTTCTTTGAGCATATGGTGAAAATCTTCTACTCTTCCTTTTGCATCGAAATATGAAAGTATATCTAGAGCTTTGAATTCATTAATATTGCCATCAAATATTCCTTGTATTTGTGCCATACTATCCTGACTAAAAACATTTTCTGGAGTAGCGTTTTGTAGTAGATTTGATAAAGATTCATATCGTGAATGATATCTACCTTTTGTTAATTTTAATATATCTAATTCATATATTTCTGGAATCTTTGATTGTGCATGTGTTAAAAAATTTAATAATAAATCACTGCTTTCTATATTGTCTAACCTTAAGGATTGTATATTATCTTTATTAATTAATTCTTTATCTATTGCCTGTTTAAATAATTTTATTCTTAAATATTCTACATTTGGGTATAAGTCATTACCTAATTTTGATAAATTTTCAGCTGTTTCGTCTGTTGAATCTGGGTATATATTTTTTAATGTATCGCAAATTAAATCTACTCTATATTTTAAATCTCCGATTTGGTCAGAAGATAATATTGTAAGTAATTTATCAAAATCTTGATTCTTTTCGTTAGAGAAGTAGCTTTTTATCATGCCAATCTTTTGACCTTCATCAGTAATATTAAACTTTTTAATGTTATCTAAAAAGTTGGTCACTGCATCTTCTTGTTCAAGAAAAATCTCAATAACTATTTCTTTTTGACGATCATTAGTAAAATTAGCGTTTTCCAACATTTCTAAAAATTGATCATGCGTTATAGAATTTGCTTTTTTCATGTACAGGTAAATAGATATTCTTTTTTGAACATCGTCAGTAAAATTAGCTGACTTAAAAATTTCTAAAAATTCATCATGAGTTATAGAATTTGCTTTTTCCATGTACAGGTAAATAGATATTCTTTTGTCAGTATCGTCTTCACACTTACTAAAATCTAATGTAGGCATAATTTCTATAATTAAAATTAATAACTAATAAAAATGATTTTTATAAATATACTTTTTCTATATATTTTTTTATTTGATCTCACTCTCCTAAGATTAAAAGATTTATACATAACTAATATTATATTTTTAAGTCTTTTGCAATAGAAACACCTAATCTAACGATATTAATGCAAATAAATCACATCATCCTTAGCATATTGAGTCAAGATTTGGGGTCGTGGTTTTTTTATGTGGGCTGAGACAAAATATCAATCTTTTATTGTAACATCTCTTATCTTCAACTAATGTATCAAATGATCGCTTTGTTTACTGTAGTAATAATTTTCTTGGATTCTATGATTTTTTAGATACAGTTAAAAAAACAAGGTAATAAATCTTAAATCTCAAGAGAACTGAGTAGAAAGTAATGTTAAGAACATATAGACACCGACAAATAAAAACTAACCCCAAATTTCTATCTTCATTATGATTTATGCATTAACAGGGATTACTGGTCTTTTAGGAAGAAATTTGTTTTTAGAGATTATAAAAAAGAATAAAAATGATTTATTTAAAACTAAATTTATTTTATTTGGTCGCAACTCCAAAACCAAGACTCTTAAAATCTTTAAAATCTGTTTAAATTTAGTGTTAGCAAAGCTGTTGACAGATCTACAGTAATTTACCCAAAAAACTCTCCAAAACCTTATCATCAACAGGCCTAACTTCACCAACCAAGAGAGATCCCAAATGAAATGGACCAAAAGATATTCTAATTAAACGACTAACCTGCAAACCAAAATGCTCTAAAACTTTTTTAATTTCACGGTTTTTACCTTCTTTTAAAGTAACTTTTAACCAAGAATTGAGACTCCCCTCCTTTTCTACCTCCATTTCTATTTTGATTGATCCATATTTTATACCATCAATTTTAATCCCCTTATCTAATTTTTGTAATTCAGTCATATCTATCTTACCAAAAACTCGAGCACGATAAACTCTGCTCCAAGCAGTTTTTGGCAATTCAATGTGACGAGAAATGTCGCCATTATTAGTTAAAAGTAGTAACCCTTCAGTATTAATATCTAACCTTCCAATAGTTATGACTCTTGGTAAATTTTCTGGCAAAATGTCAAAAATTTTCTTTCTATTTTGAGGATCGTTATTGGAAACTATAGTATTTTTCGGCTTATGAAAAACCCAAACTTTTGGTTTCTGATTTTGATTAATTAATTTATCGTTAATTTTAATAGAATGATCAGTAATTAAAGTGGCAGGATTGTCAATAACCTTACCATTTACCTTGACTATACCATCTTCAATCAATTTTTCTGCCTCACGTCGTGAGCAATATCCACTATTAGCAATTACCTTAGCAACTCTTCGACCTTTTTTAACCTCCTTATTTTCCATTATTAATTGACTTTTTATAAAAAAATATTATAATTTTTAATCATCAAGACTCTAAGAAAATGAGTAAAAACATTTTAACTACCCACTTAGTTAGGTCACTAAGCTCACAATTATCGGTTAGCATTGATTTTTACTAAGGACCTTCAAACTCAAGAGTGAGTCAAAATTTTTGATTTTGCTAGCTTGATAATTATAAATTATAATCCAACACAACACTATGTCAAATACATTAAAAGACCTATTATGCTCAACTTGTAAAGTAATTACACCTAAAGTTCACCCCGAAGGTATTAAATTTATTCTTATCTTTGCTTTAGTTACTGTAATTTTATCAATGTTAAGTTCGTTTTTAGGCGCCATTGCTTTAATTTTAACAATTTGGTGCATCTATTTCTTTAGAGATCCAGAAAGATTTACTCCATCTGGCGATAATTTAGTCATTAGTCCTGCAGATGGTATTGTTAGTGAGATCAGTAAAGACCAAAATCCTCCAAAAGATCTCGACTTAGATAAAAAACAAAAATGGCAAAAAATCAGCATATTTCTTAACGTCTTTAATGTGCATGTTAATCGCGTCCCTATTTCTGGAAAAATTACAAATGTTGAATATAAGGAGGGTAAATTTTTAAACGCCAATCTAAAAGAAGCTAGTACTCACAATGAACAAAATGTTGCGGTGGTTAAGACTAAAAATGATCAGGAGGTTATTTTTGTTCAAGTTGCAGGATTAATTGCCAGAAGAATAGTTTCTAACCTTGAGGAGGATCAAGAAGTTACATCTGGTGACAGATATGGAATTATTCGATTTGGCAGTAGAGCTGACATCTACTTACCAGAAAAAACTAAAATTAAAGTTTTAGAAGGTCAAATTATGGTTGGCGGCGAAACTGTTTTAGCTGAATTATCTAATGCAAAAATAGCTATAAAAACAAGCACGAAACCTATAACAACAAAGAGCGCTGACACCAAAACTACAGCAAAAAAATAATGGCAAATTTAATTAATGCTTTTATTAGCCTTGCTAGTTCAGCCCTTGGTATCTACCAATTTTTCCTGATATGCTACGTTGTAATACATTATCTATTTTTATTCAAAATCATCAACCCCTACAATCAATTTGTAAATCAAGTTCATGGCTTTTTAATTAAAATTTTTGAACCTGTTTTAAAAAAAATTAGAAAATACATACCAACAATCAACGGTATTGATCTATCAATAATTGCGCTATTTTTACTTATTGGCTTTACTCAGCAACTTTTATCAAGCTTTTATGTGCGTTAATATTTTCCTTGCCAATCCAAGGGGTTTTTGCGCTGGAGTCACAAGAGCAATTACTACGGTTGAAAATGCTTTAAAAAAATTTGGCAAACCAATTTATGTTAAGCATGAAATTGTACACAATAAATTTGTAGTCAATGATCTAAAAAATAAGGGAGCAATTTTTGTTGATTGTATTTCTGATATCCCAAAAAATTCCAATGTTATTTTTTCAGCCCACGGAGTCTCTGAGAAGGTTGAAAATGAAGCAAAAAACAATGACCTAAAAATTATCGACGCCACCTGCCCTCTTGTTAGTAAGGTTCACAAAGCAGCGCAAAAATATGAAGAACTAAATTATGAGATTATTTTGGTTGGCCATAAAAATCACCCCGAAGTTGAGGGTACAAGAGGTCGCGTAAAACAAAAAGTAATGTTAGTTTCTAGTAAAGAGGATGCTAAAAAAATACAGGTCCAAAATCCTAATAAAATTGCTTTTGTTACTCAAACAACATTAAGTCTCGACGATACTAAGGAAATTATTGAAATTCTTAGTCAAAGATTTCCTAAAATAGAGAAAAAACTATATAAAAAAGATATCTGCTACGCTACTCAAAATCGTCAAAATGCTGTAAAAAATTTATCTCAAAAATCTGAATTAATTTTAGTTATTGGCTCTAAAAATAGCTCAAACTCCAACAGACTAAGAGATCTCGCTATTGAAAGTGGTAGTAAAGCCTATTTAATAGATGATGAAAATTTTATTAAAAGTCAATGGTTAGACAATGTCAGTAATATTGGCATTACTGCAGGCGCCTCGGCTCCTGAAATTTTAGTTGAAAGAGTGTTAGAAAAATTACAAAAATTATTAAATAATAATTGTAAAATTCAGTTACTAGAAGGTAAAACCGAGGCTATTGAATTTGCTTTGCCTAAGGAGGTAATGAATGAAACTGAGTAATGCCAAAAACTCAAACCTATTCATAAACCCTATTATGCCAATTATCAAATTTAACTACAACATACAACTGCAATATTTCCTTCTATTCTTCATCTAAAGGAAAAATCTTTTTGTTAAGTTATGTAGTTAAATTTGATAATGGGTGTTAGTTAAAATTATTTTCAATTTATTAAACAGATAAAAATGAAATTTAGAGTAAAATTATTAACCAGAACGGCAAAACAGCCAACTAGAGAAAATCCTGGTGATCTATGGGATTTATATGTCGATAATTTTTGCGGTAACTTCCTGAAGGATATAAATATCCCAGAAATTAACACCGACGAGTATAATTTAACATCAGGCTCAAGAATTTTAATCAAAACCGGTATAGCGTTAGAATTACCAGTTTTTAATACAAAAAATCAAAAATGGTCTTTTGAGGATGTCACGGAAGAAGATATCGAAAGATTTGCAGTTGCTGATATTCGTCCAAGATCAGGATTGGCACTAAAATATGGTGTTACAATTATTAATTCACCAGGAACAATTGATAATAAATATCGCAAAGAAATTGGTGTGATTTTACATAATTTGGGTCATAAGGATTATAAGATTAATAAAGGAGATAAGATTGCTCAAATGTTAATTAGGTCTCTTGATGTTTTTAAAATGGAAATAATTGACGATTTAAATGACACTGGTAGAGGAGGTTTTGGTTCAACTGGAAAATAAACATGATAATTAAAATTATTCAAATCATATTAATCTCTTTATTGCTTACTTCTTGCAACAAAAAAGACAAAACCTCAAAAGAGGCGATTTCCGTTTTTTCTACCAATTTTTCTCCAAAAATCGACCCGAGATTAACAAAGAAAGAAATAAAACTGCCAAAACAAATTGAAAATACCAATTTTAATGGTATTTTTTATAAAAATTCTAAAAAAATTGAAAACTTTTCCCTAAATAGCGAAATTAAACAAATTAAAAAAATTAATAATGGCTACGTCACCTCCAGCCCCTACGATATTATTTCCAACCCAATAATTTATAATAATATTATATATTCCCTCGACGCTAGAGGAAACTTAACGGCAATAAATTTAAAAAATAACAACTTAATTTACCGTAAAAGAATTGTAAATTGGCTTGATATTAAAAACCTTTCTCAAGGTAAGATCTTCTATGATCAAAACATAATTTATATCACAACTGGCTTTAATGAAGTTTTTGCAGTTAATGCCAAAAATGCTGATATCATCTGGTTAAAAAAAATAACTTCTATCGCCATTTCTAAACCAATAATTCATGAAAATAATCTTTATTTTATCAGTAACGACAATAAAACCTACGCCCTGGACAAAAAAAATGGCAATATAAGATGGATTCACAATGGGATTATTAAAAAAACTGCCATTTTCGGCTCTGCCAACCCCATAATTTATAAAAATTATATTATCTCTTCATATTCTTCTGGTGAAATTTATATTCTAAATCAAGAAGATGGTGCAATTATTGATTTTTACGAATTAAACGCCTCAAGAGCAATAAACTCTAATTTTATTTTAGATGATATTGATGCCACACCAATTATTAAAAATAATATTCTTTATGTTGTTGGAAATGGAGGATTGATGATTGCCATCAACTTAGACAATAAAGAAAAATTATGGCAAAAAAATATTTCATCGATTTCTAATTTTTGGTTAGCTGATGATTTTATATACATAATTGATAATGAAAATCGACTAATTTGCCTATATAGAAAAACTGGAGGCATAAAATACTTCACTCAGCTAGAGAAATACCACTCTAAAAATAAATTAATTCATTATTTTGGCCTGGTTTTAGCTGGCAACAATCTTATAGCAACAAATTCCAACAGGGAAATGATTTCAATCTCTCCTTTTGACGGAAAAATATTAAAAAAACATAAATTTAGCAAAAAAATTCAACATCGCCCAATAATCGCTAATAAAAAATTATATACTCACATTAAGGGTAGATTTGATACTGATTTAATTATATTTGAATAGTAGAAATTATCCTAGGGCCAATCCCCACCTACAACAGTAAGTGATAGATTCTTCTTGCCATATTAACAATGAACTCACCCTAAGATAAAAAATGATCAAGGAGATTTTTTGTTAGAATATCTGATTTTGGTGGGGGGTAGAATTTTGGCACAAACCAAGGTTTCTTGCAATAAAACGCCGCAAATTTCTATGACCTAGACCTAGGGAGATATGTTTTGCTGCAATAGGAATGCTACTCTATACCGAGACCTAACATTACACGATCTTTTGTCGTAGATTTACTAAAATTGTTAATTTAACTCCTGATATTTAGTTATCCTATCTTCAATCTCTCCTCGAAAATGCTTAATCAGACCCTGAATCGGCCAAGCAGCAGCATCACCCAGAGCGCAAATTGTATGACCTTCAATTTGCTTGGTTAAAGCATATAATTTATCAATCTCTTCTATTTTAGCATTCCCTCTAACAAAGCGATACATAATACGCTCTAACCAACCAGTACCCTCACGACAAGGTGTGCATTGACCACAAGATTCATGTTTATAAAAATGAGAAAGTCTGGCAATGGCTTCAATAATATCGGTTGATTTATTCATTACAATTATCCCTGCAGTTCCAAGACCGGAGCCAACTTTTTTTAAAGAGTCAAAATCAAGATTAATATTATCGCAAATAGATTTTGGAATTAAAGGTACCGAAGACCCTCCAGGAATAACTGCCAAAAGATTATCCCAACCACCAATCACACCTCCTGCATATTCATCAATTAAGGTTCGAAGCGGGATACCCATTTCTTCCTCAACATTAAGGGGATTATTAACATGTCCAGAGATACAAAAAACTTTAGTACCCTTATTATTTTCTGGACCAATTGAATTGAACCAATCTGCTCCACGACGAAGAATTGTTGGCACAACGGCGATTGACTCGACATTATTAACAATAGTTGGGCACCCATAAAGACCTATAATTGCAGGAAAAGGTGGTTTTAAACGAGGCTGTCCTTTATTACCTTCCAAACTTTCCAAAAGAGCAGTTTCTTCACCACAAATATAAGCGCCAGCACCACGATGGATATAAATATCAACGTCCCATCCAAGAATAGAATTTTGGCCAATTAGTTTTGCCTCATAGGCTTCGTCAATTGCTTTTTGCAAGGCAATTGCCTCATTATAATATTCCCCCCTAATGTAAATATAGCAAGTACGAGAATTAATGGCACGACAACCATAAACAATACCCTCTAGCAACTTATGAGGTTCATAACGAATAATATCGCGATCTTTACAAGTTCCAGGCTCAGATTCATCAGCATTAACAACTAAATAATGTGGCTTTTCAACATTTTTTGGAGCAAATGACCATTTTAACCCAGTTGCAAAGCCGGCACCACCACGACCTCTAAGGCCAGAAGCCTTAACTTGTCCAATGAGCCAATCAGAACCTTTTTCTAAAAAATTTGCAGCATCTTTCCAATCACCTCTCGATTGTGATGCCTTTAAATCTGGAGATTGATTACCTAAAAGATTAGTAAAAATTATGTCTTCCTTCTTAATCATTAATAAATTTAATGTTGTAATTATAAATTATCTAATAGGAGTGTCTGGAATTGAAATATCCACAGAGATTTTCTATTCTTTTAATATGAGAAACTCAACTTACTTAAAGTAAATAAGTATAACAAAGTTAAAGAATAGAACAATATCAAGAGCGACTTTAGATTCCATACATCTTCTAAATTTAAAATTATCTTTTTTAAGAGATATATCAAGAAAAATTTTAAAAAAATATAATTTTATTTTGAAATTGTAGAAAATATTAATAAGATAGGAGGTCTTCATAAAAATCTATCTTTATAACTATTAAAAATATGACAATTTGCATTATAGCTGGAAAAGGCGATTTACCAAAAATGGCTATCAAAAAACTACAATTGGAAAATAAAAAATTTCAACTGATCCTGATAGAAGGACAGGAATATGATGAAGACATTAAGCAACATCCGCACGTCTTTTTTTCTTTCGGTTATGTTGGTAAGTTTCTGGAATTTCTAAAAAATCAAAATATTTCTAAAATTGTCATGACTGGCTCCGTAAAAAAACCTTCACTTTCCGAATTAAAGTGTGACAAGGTAGGGTTAGTATTGGTTTCGAAGATTTTAAAGAAAAAAATTTTTGGAGATGATAATTCACTTTCAACTATTATTAATTTTTTTGAAAAAAGAGGATTTAAAATTATTGGAATTGAAGAAATTATTGATGATCTATTGGCATCACGAGGTATTTTAGGAGAAGTAAGTCCAAGCAAAGAAAATATTAAAGATGTTGAGATTGGAAAAAATGCCTTAAAAATTACTTCTAATTTAGACCTTGGTCAATCAATTATCGTGCAACAGAAAGTTATTTTAGCGATTGAGGGTTTAGAAGGAACTGATGAACTTATCAAGAGATCAAAAAATATTCAATTTCAATCTGGATCTAAAGCAATTTTAGTTAAAATGAAAAAAATAAATCAAAATAAAAAAGTTGATTTACCAGCTTTTGGCATCGATACTGTTAAAAATTTAGTAAAAAATAATTTTGCAGGAGCCGCTCTTGAGGCTGATTCTTGCCTTATTATTAACAAAAAAGAAATATTAGAATATGCCAATAAATATAAAATTTTTATCTTAGGTGTCGAAAATTAATCATAATAAATTTGGATTAATAGCAGAAATTATCGCGGTTATTTTTCTTAAATTTAAATTTTATAAAATTTTACAAAAAAACTATAGAAATAAATTAGGAGAGATTGACATAATTGCTGTAAAAAATGGAGTTTTAGTAGCTGTTGAGGTCAAAGCCCGAAGAAAAATTCGATCATTTGAAGAAATTTTAACAAAAAATCAGATGAATAGAATCAAGAGGTCAATGAACACCTTTTACTCTAAGAAGAAATATTATACTAAATTTGACATTCGATTTGACTTAATTATTATCAGACCATACAAATTTCCACAACATTTTAAAAATTTTTGGAATTAATAAATTATAATGTATAGATTATATCATCAAAAATTATGCCCCTTTTCTAGAAAAGTTAGAATATGTCTAGCGGATAGAGGTGTGGAGTTTAGATTAATTACTGAAAATTTTTGGGAAAGAAGGAGAGAGTTTATTGCCCTAAATTCTGCTCTCACTGTTCCAGTTTTATTTGGACCAAATAACCAATCCATCTCTGGCAGCTATGTTATTACTGAGTATTTAGAAGAAAAATATGGTCAAAATAATTCATTAATTGGAAGAAATCTTGAGGAAAAGGCGGAAGCTCGTCGTATTCAATATTGGTTTGATGAAAAATTCTTTACAGAAGTTAGTAAGCATCTAATTTATGAAAAACATTTTAAGCAATTTCTGAATAGAAAATCATCATCACCAGAATCTTACATTTTAAATATTGCGTCTGAAAATTTAATTACCCACCTCAATTATATAGAATTTTTAACTGAAAATAGGCAATATTTAGCATCAGACAGAATTACCATTGCTGATTTTGCAGCTTCCGCTCATATCTCAATTGTTGATTATTTTGGTTGTATTAATTGGCGTAATCATCCATCTGTAAAATCTTGGTATTCTTTAGTTAAGTCGCATAAAAGTTTTGACGGAATTTTAAGAGATAAGGTTGCCAATATCACTCCACCAGAATACTATAGTAAATTAGATTTTTAAGGATTATACCAATTATCAAACTTGACCGCAACACTTCCCTTCTATTTTTTCTAAAGGAAAAAATTTTTTGTTACAGGTGGAAAATGGTATTATCTCAAAAATAACCTTAATTATTTTTTTACTGTAAAAGAAATTAATATTATAAGGAGCTATATGAAAATAATTTGAACAGTTCCTAAATGTTTAAACCGCATTTTTATCTTTCTGGTCATAACTATCCTGATCTTTACGAAGTAAAATTTCATTGTGAGCAGCGCCAGCTGGAATCATCGGAAAAACATTCTCAGATTTTTCTGTTACACAATCAAATAAAACTGGACCATCATGATCAAGCATTTCTTGGAATTTGTCCTTAATTTCACTTGGATTGTCACAATAAATAGATTTAATACCAAAAGATTGACCTAATTTTATAAAATCAGGCAAGGAATTCATATAACTTTCACTTTCACGATTTTCATAGACTAACTCTTGCCATTGACGCACCATGCCCATGTAATGATTGTTAATAATAACTATCTTAATTGGTAAATTATATTGTGTGATAGTTGATAATTCTTGCATGTTCATCAAAAAGGAGGCGTCACCAGAAATACAAATAACTAGATCATTAGGATTGGCAATTTGCGCTCCAATTGCAGCGGGAACGCCGTAACCCATGGTACCAAGGCCGCCAGAAGTAAGCCACTTCTTAGACTCTCTAAAAGTCATATATTGCGCTGCCCACATTTGGTGCTGACCAACGTCGGTAGTAACAATTGGTCCCTCTTCCTTTACTAAGCTATCTAATGTCTCAAGAGCAAATTCTGGCTTAATAACCTCCTTACTACCTTGATAGGAGAGACTACGAATTTCTTGCCATTTAGAAATCTCTTGATACCAGCTATCAATATTTTTCGTTACAATATTATTATTTTTCCAGTAATTAATAATCTGTTCTAAAACATTCGCTGCATCAGAAATGATTGCCAAATCAACTTTAATAATTTTATTGATTGACACATCGTCAATATCAATATGAATCTTCTTAGAATTTGGTGAAAATTTATCAACAAGACCAGTTATTCTGTCGTCAAATCTAGCGCCAATATTTAACATTACATCCGAATCATGCATCGCCATATTAGCCTCATATGTTCCATGCATACCAAGCATACCAAGAAAATTATCATGATCAGTCGGAAAAGCACCCAAGCCCATTAAAGTACCAGTAATTGGAAAATTTGTTAATTCTGCAAATTCTTTTAATAATTTACTGGCTTTAGGTCCAGAATTAATTAATCCACCACCAAAATAAATAATTGGCTTTTTAGAGTTTTTTAATAAATCAACCGCTTGAGAAATTTTATCATCAGGGATTTTTTCAAAACTCTTCGACTGAACTTGATAAGAAGGTCGATTAATTTTTTGCAAACCTCCATAATTCCCTAAGTTATTTTGAATATCTTTTGGTATATCAATTAACACTGGGCCAGGACGACCTGTTTTTGCAATATGAAATGCCTCATGAATTATATATCCTAGATCATCAGTATTTTTTACTAGATAATTATATTTAGTACACGACCTTGTAAGTCCAGTAATGTCAGCTTCTTGAAAACCGTCAGTTCCAATCACTCCGGTTGCCACTTGACCAGAAAAGCAAATAACAGGAATTGAGTCTAAAAATGCATCAGTTAATCCAGTGATGGTATTGGTTGCTCCCGGACCAGAGGTGACTATGATTATACCAACCTTACCAGTTGATCGGGCATAGCCTTCTGCAGAATGAGCTGCTGCCTGCTCATGCTTTGATAAAATGTGCTTAATATCTTTTTGCTGAAATAGAGCGTCGTACAAAGGTAAAATTGCGCCACCAGGGTAACCAAAAACTGTTTCGACCCCTTCATTTTTTAACGCCTCTATTATTATTTCTGCACCTGACATCTTGTTTTTTGACATATTTTTGTAGTTTATAATTGTGAGAATGAATTATATACAGGCCCGAATACTCCAATAGCAATCCAAGCCACCATACCTCCCATGACCAATGTTAAGAAAGGTTGTATCGTACCGATTACTTTATCAATTGAATCATTGATCTCTCTATCATAAAAGAATCGAACATTTAAAAGTGAATTACCAAGATCGCCACTCTCCTCTCCAATAGTGATAACACTAACAACTAAAGATGGAAAATAACCAGTTCTTTTTATCGCCTCTGCTAATTTATTACCATCTTCAACATCCTTAATAGCCTGGTCAATTGATTGTTTAATAGCCTTATTAGCAATAGTAGATTTTGCAGCATTTAAACAGTCTATCATTGACATCCCACTATTAAATGTTACAGCAAAAAAATGTGAGAACCTAGATGCGTCCAGCTTAGTAAGTAATGATCCAAAAAAAGGAAGTTTTAAATTTACTTTATCTAAAACATATTCTCCGCCTTCAGTTAATCTAGCTAATCTATAAGTAACAATGGTAAGTATAAAGATAATTAAAATAAAAAAACCATTAGCTGTTAAAAATGATGAAAATCCAACCAAAGCTTGCGTCATTACTGGTAAGTCACCACCTGTTGTGGCGTTCAATAGTGAAGTAATCTGAGGAACAACAACCGTAGTCATAACTGACATCACTATGAGACTAATAGCTAGAGTAAATAATGGATATCTGATTGCTTTTACAGTTTTTCTCTTAATATCAGATGACCATTTTAAATGATCAATTAAGCCTTCGAATGCCTTGTGTAACTTACCAGTCTGCTCTGATGACGATACCAAGCCAACAAATACATCATCAAATATTTTTGGAAATTTAGCCATCGCTTCAGATAATAGGGCGCCATTTTTTACAGACTCATGTAAAGTTCTAGATAAATTACGAATAGAAGAGTTTGTGGCAGACTTAATTACATCTTCTAGGGAATCAATAATTGAAACACCAGCTCTATCGAGCTGCTCTAAATGTAATAGCATAGTAATCATGTCCCTCGTCTTAATTTTAGTAACGAATAGACCGGATAAGCGATTTTTCTCTTCTACCCAAGATATTAAATCCAAACCATACTCACTTAAAACTGACTCTAAATTGAGGTGATTATCAGCATTAATTTTCCCCTTAACGTACTTACCATCATTATCGACCGCTTTATACTTAAAATTTGGCATTTTGTTTTTTAATTTTTTTAAGAATCATATCTCTTTTTAATTTAGATATTTTATCTATAAAAGTTATGCCATTTAAATGGTCAATTTCATGCTGCACACAAACAGCAAGAAGGCTATTTGCAGTTTTAAGTATTTGTTTTTTATTATAATAGTCTAAATATTCAATTTCAACAGAACCCGGCCTCTCAACTGACGACTCTAATCCAGGAAACGACAAGCAACCCTCCTTATACGCTGATAATTCCCTAGATGATTTAATTATTTTAGGATTAGCCATAAAAATCTTTCCATCATGTTCACCAACCTCGTTCTGTTTATTTTTATATCTTTTTGAATCCCACAAGGTATCCATTACTAAAATTCTCTTTAATATTCCAATTTGTACGGCGGCCAAGCCAACTCCATTATTACTATACATGGTTTCCATCATGTCATCCATCAACTTTCTAATTTCATCACTAACATAGTCAACTTCTTTTGAGACTTGTCTTAATATTGGATCTGGAAAATTTCTAATTTCTAAAATTGCCATATTTTTATTCTTACTTCGGATCTTGATATTGTGATAATTCACATCTTTACATTATTGTGAGTGTGTAAACATAGAAATGGGTATTATACCGATTTCTACCTTTAAAATACACAAATTAAGGCAGATTGTTTCTTTATTTTTTATACCTCTAAATTATTAAAAAGCCTTATGACATACTAATATGTGACAATCTTTTTTTAATAATTTATAAATAAAAATATTTAAAAAACTGCTTTAAAGATGGGAGTCAGTATTATCTTCAATATAGTTAGTTTGAAATCTAAAAATAATATTTTATAATGACCTGATTGCAAATCAAGTGATTAATCTTAATATCAACAACATGCATAATTTTATTACTTTTGAAGGAATTGAAGGTTCTGGCAAATCAACTCAGGTCAAGATGCTTAATGATTATTTTTTAAAAAATAATATTGACTCTATTTTAACTCGGGAACCTGGTGGAACAGCATTAGCAGAAAAGATTCGTGAATTACTGCTTAGCGAAGAATTTGGAAAAATTTGCTCCAAAACAGAAATTTTACTTAATTATGCCGCAAGAAAGGATCATGTTAAAAAATTAATTATTCCCTCCTTAGAAAGTGGTAAAAAAGTAATTTCTGATCGTTTTTTTGACTCTACCTTTGCTTATCAAGGTTTTGGTCGTGGCGCTAATCTAGATTTAATTGCCAAAATACATGGGCAAATTTTAAAGAATTTTGCTCCAGATATTACTTTTCTAATAGATACCGACGCTGATAAATCTATGAAAAGACTAGAATCCAGAAATGACATTAATAAGTTTGATAAAATGGGAATCGAATTTCACCAAAGAATTAGAGAGGGGTTTTTGCATATTGCCAGAAATAATCCCAATAGAATCAAAATAATTGACGGTAATGGATCGCAAGACGAGGTTCATCAAGAGATTTTAAATAATATTACCTTATATTAATGGCAATTCTCGCTCAAAAAAATGTATCGAGAATTAAAAAGTCAATTTTCATTTAAACAAATTTATTAAAGACCTTAGAAATAGATATTTTTTACTCCCCTCTCATTTAGAAAGATAAATAACGTCTATATGAATAAATCTAGGACTATGTTCTTTAAATTTTTTAACTTCATCTTTTTTTCTTGTAAAATAACACTTACTCCATTCTCACAAACGTTCAGGTTAATTGATATGTTTTTTTCTTTATCACAATTTAAATTAGTAATTGAAATTGAGTCCTAAGTGTAGCATACTTTTTATCTTAGGTCAGATCTTTTATCTGGATTTTTTACAAATTTACCTCTAAAGTCTATATCACAACATATTAACTTCATAATTGACCATTTATGCCTTCATCTTATTGAGGTTAAAAATCATCGATAAAATATAACTGCATATTACGATATGCTGTTGATTTTATTCATGATTTTTTTTTCTAAAGTTATTTTGACCTAAATGATCAATTATAAAGTTAAACGGTATTAATCAAAACTAATCAATAAATCTGTAATGACCAAAAAAAGAACTCAGTTAGAATTAGAAGCTTTAGATTTTCATAAGAACCCTAAACCAGGTAAGGTTGGGATGCATGCTATAAAAAATCTTAACACTCAAAGAGATTTAGCACTTGCTTACTCACCAGGTGTTGCAATTCCATGTGAAGAAATTGCAGCTGATCCAGATAAAATTTATGATTACACGTCAAAAGCAAACTATGTTGCCGTAATTTCTAATGGTACCGCAGTTCTTGGCCTTGGCAATCTTGGGGCAGCAGCTTCCAAACCTGTTATGGAGGGAAAATCTGTTCTTTTTAAAAAGTTCGCCGATATTGATTCGGTTGATATTGAAGTAGATACTGATGATATTGAAGAATTTATTAACTCTGTTAAATATCTTTCTCCAAGTTGGGGTGGTATTAATCTTGAAGATATCGCTTCACCATCTTGTTTTATTATTGAAAAAAGACTTCGTGCATTAATGGATATTCCAGTATTTCATGATGATCAACATGGAACAGCAATAATTTGCGTTGCGGGCATGCTTAATGCTTTAGAAATTGCTGGTAAAGATGTAAAAAAATCTCACTTAGTTATTAATGGTGCCGGCGCTGCTGGAATTGCTTGCTTAGAATTGATTAAAGAAGCTGGTATGCCAGCAGAAAACATTCTTCTTTGTGATAGAACTGGCGTTATTTACAAGGGTCGTAAAGAAAGTATGAATGAATGGAAAACAAAGCATGCCGTAGAAACAGACCGCAGAAGCCTGATCGACGCTGTAAAAGATGCTGATATTCTCATGGGTCTTTCAGTTAAAGGTGCCTTCAGTAAGGAAATGGTAAAATCTATGGCAAAACAGCCAATAATATTCGCTATGGCTAATCCAGATCCTGAGATTCGTCCTGAAGAAGTTTTGGAAGCTGTACCCGATGCTATTGTTGCAACTGGTAGAAGTGATTACCCAAATCAAGTTAATAATGTTATGGGCTTTCCTTATATTTTCCGTGGCGCATTAGATGTTAGAGCTACCGAAATTAATGAAGAAATGAAACTAGCTGCAGCCTACGCTTTAGCTGACCTAGCCAAAGAGGATATTCCCGATGAAGTAATTAAAGCCTATGGTGGTAAAAAAATGAAATTTGGCCCAAATTACATTATTCCAACCCCTTTTGATACTAGATTAATTAGTAGAATTCCCGTTGCCGTTGCCAAAGCTGCCGTTAAAAGTGGAGTTGCTAAAAAACCAATTACTCAATGGGATGAATACGCCAAATCTTTACAAGCTAGAAGAGACCCCACGGCAAACTCTATGAGCATGATCTTTGATCGTCTTAATGAAGATCCAAAAAGAGTTGTTTTTGCCGAAGGTGAGCAGGATGAAATTATCAAAGTTGCAGCTAAATGGCGTGACAATAATTACGGTACTCCAATTTTGATTGGCAAGGACAAGGTTATTTCAAAAAAAATGGCCGAATTTGGTATCAAAAAAGACGGTATCGAGGTTCATAACGCAGCTATTTCTGCCGAAAATAACAAATACTCTGACTATATTTACAAAAAATTACAAAGAGAAGGTGTTTTATATTCCGATTGTGAAAGAATGGTAAAAACTGATCGTAATATCTTTGCCTCAGCAATGTTAAGTCTTGGTCATGCTGATTGCTTGGTTACTGGCCTAACTCGTGGTTATCGCAAGAATTTAAATGATATCTCCAAAGTTGTTAAGAATAAAGAGGGCGAAGTTGAGCTTGGCATATCTATTTTAATTTCTAAAAATAGAACTGTCTTTGTTGCTGACACCGCTTGTTCTGAATTATCTTCATCTGAAAGATTAGCACAAATTGCTATCCAAACTTCTAAAAAAGTTGAAGATATGGGCTACAAACCAAGAGTTGCATTTTTATCATACTCTAATTTTGGTAGCGCTTTACATACAGAATCCAAAAGAATTAAGGATGCGGTAGTTATTCTGGACAAAAAGCATGTTAATTTTGAATATGATGGTGAAATGACAGCTGATGTTGCTCTTAATAAAGAAAAAAGAGCAAAATATCCTTTCTGCCGCTTAACTGACGAAGCTAATATTTTAATTTGTCCAGGATTACATTCCGCCAATATCGCTACTAAATTACTAGAAGAATTTAGTGAGTGTTCGGTAATTGGGCCAATTTTAACTGGCTTTGAAAAATCAGTACAAATCGTGACAATGAGATCTTCGGTTGATGAGATTTTAAACATGACTGCTTTGGCGGCTATTAATCCAACCAGTAAATAATAAAGAGTTCTTATGAAATAACTCATATATTTTAAAAATTAATTTTGCAACATAATGTCTGATATGGCTGAATTAATGTCTCGATTGTCATCAATGAAAGATAGTGACGATGGTGGATCTGGCGGCGGAGGTCGTGCTGAAGGTTTTCATCCCGGATCCGAAGGCTCTGGAGAGGCAATCCACAATTTTAGCTTCATATCTTCAGATGGACAAAGTTTTGGTATGGATGATAAAATTAAGGGTTTGTCGGATATATTCTCCCCCTCCGTATCACTTACTAATTTACTTGAAATGTCAGGAAAAATTGAGGATATCACATTTGATTTTATTGAAAAATTTATGCCAATTGCCATAAAATCAAAATTAGCCGTTACATCTAAAAAGAATTGGTTACTAGGATCTTTACAACCACCTCATATGGGTGTTGGCGGTATTAAATCGGCACTAGGAAAAAGAGGTGGCGACGGACAAGAGCATTAAAGTTACAAATCATGACAATAAAAAAAGAAGTTAAAGAAATTTGCAAGAATAGCAAAAATTCAACACAAGAAATTTCTAATCTTGAAACTGGTATAAAAAATAAACTTCTATTGGAAATATCTAATG
This sequence comes from uncultured Rickettsiales bacterium, assembly GCA_905478165.1. Taxonomy (GTDB): domain Bacteria; phylum Pseudomonadota; class Alphaproteobacteria; order Rickettsiales; family UBA1997; genus CAJQHK01. Next base: position 19,019 of record CAJQHK010000029.1, read on the forward strand.
AAATTAAAATTAGATACCAAGAAATTATCAACAAGAATCAAATTGATTTAGATTTAGCAAAAAAAAATAACCTTCCCATAGCTAAAATTGATCGCTTAACGTTAACTAAAGAAAGGATATTTTCTATAGCCAACGCCGTATCAGACATAGCAAAACTTCCAGATCCTGTTGGAAAAATTACTTATGATGTTAAGAGAGAAAATAATCTTCATATTAGAAGAATTTCAACGCCCATTGGCGTATTATTAGCAATATATGAAGCTAGACCTAATGTTACCTCAGATGTTGCGGCACTTTGTATAAAATCTGGTAACGCTGTTATCTTAAGAAGCGGTTCAGAAAGCTTTAATTCTTCCAAAATAATCGCTAATATTTACAAAGAAATTTTAATAAAATTTAATCTAGATCCAAATATTGTAAATTACGTCCCTGATACAGATCGCGAATATGTTAAATATTTATTAAAAATGTCAGACTATATTGATGTAGTTGTACCAAGGGGTGGCAAAAACCTAATTATGGCTATTGAAAAAAATAGTAAAATTCCAATTTTTCGTCACTTAAGTGGGAATTGCCATAGTTACATACATTCTTCAGCAGATTTAGAAAAAGCAGTTAAAATTATTGCTAATGCAAAACTTCGAAGAGTTGGTATTTGCGGCGCAACTGAGTCCTTATTAATTGACTCAAATATTGCTCAAAAATCCTTGAAATTAATAAGTGATAAATTAATTGATGAAAATTGTGAAATTAGGGGTGACGCAAAATCGATTAAAATTGACGATAGAATCAAAAAAGCCACAGATCAAGATTTTTATACTGAATATTTAGATAAAATTATTTCGGTTAAAATTGTTAAAAATATTGATCAAGCAATAGAACATATCAACAAATATAGCTCTTCTCATACGGAAGCTATTATTTGTGAGGATGAGGAAGTAAAGAATAAGTTTTTCGCCAAAATAGACTCCTCTATTGTTATGCATAATGCATCTACACAATTTGCTGATGGTGGAGAATTTGGCCTTGGAGCCGAAGTTGGTATTGCTACAGGAAAATTACATGCCAGAGGTCCTGTTGGATTGGAACAATTAACTACTTACAAATATATTGTATCATCAGATATGGCAATAAGGGAATAATTACTCACTAAATGAAAAAGAAAGACATAAATATTTCTTTAGAATTTTTTCCTCCGAAAAGTGATAGGCTGGAAGAAAAATTATACCAAGAAATAGAAAAATTAAAAATATTAAAACCAAAATTTGTCTCTGTAACTTATGGTGCCGGAGGTGGTACCAGAAAGAGAACTCATGATATTGTCTTAAAAATTACTAAAGAAAGTGATTTTAAAGTTGCAGCTCACTTAACTTGCGTTGGCTCAACTATCGAAGAAATTACTAAGATTGCCAAAGATTACTGGAAATCCGGCATTAAACATATCGTAGCTCTTCGAGGAGATTTGCCAGATGGGGGAAATTTTGGAGATTACAAATATGCTAATGAATTAGTGACGGCCTTAAAAAAAATTGCTAATTTTGAAATTTCAGTTGCTGCTTACCCAGAAAAACACCCCGAAGCTCGAAATTTAGATGAAGATATTGACAATCTTAAGAAAAAAATTGATGCCGGCGCTAACCAAATTATCACCCAATTCTTCTTCGAAAATAAATATTTTTACGAATTTATTAATAAGGCGAGGCAAAAAAATATTAATATTCCAATAATTCCGGGTATTTTACCAATTCATGACATAAATCAGGTACAAAATTTTGCAAAAAGATGCGGCTCCAGCGTACCAGACTCTATCGTCAAACAATATCATTTCAACAAAAATCACCTAACTATCTCTAAAAATATTACCACAAAACAATGCCAAGATTTATATGATAATGATATTAGGGATTTCCATTTTTATAGTTTAAATAAAGCTGATTTATTGCTTGATATTTGTAAAGAATTGAATTTTTATGAATAATAGTTTAGAAGAAGGGTTTACATTAGATCAAAGGTTGGAAAATGACTGTTTTTTTATTCAAGATCTAAAATTATCAAAATTGCTCTTAATAAATAATAAATTGTATCCTTGGTTTATCCTTGTACCCAGAAGGAGCGCCTTAAAAGAAATAATTGATCTACAATTTTCTGACCAAGAAATTTTACTAAAAGAAATAAATCAAATAGGGAAAATAATCCAAAATATTTACCAGCCAGATAAACTAAATATTGCAAATTTAGGAAATATGG
>CAJQHK010000030.1 GCA_905478165.1 uncultured Rickettsiales bacterium
TGAGGTTGGTCAGGCAGATATATTAAAATCAATCGCTGATGCCTCAAAAATAATGTCGAATGGAGAAATATCTCAATTATCAAGTATTGGCAACATTAATATTGGTAAACAACAATATTTAGATATTATTCATGCTAAAACTGCTATTTTATTTTCAGTGGCAACCGAAGCTGGATCTATATTATCTGGAACTAATCAGGATCAGATTAATTTATTAAAAGATTTCGGTAAAAATTTAGGAATGGCGTTTCAAATCATGGATGACGTCTTAGATTATGACTCTAATAAGGAGGAAATAGGAAAAAATATTGCAGATGATTTTGTTGAAGGTAAGGTAACTCTTCCAATCATATTATTGAATAATATTTGCAATGATGCTGAGAAGGGTTTTTTAAAAAAGATATTTGAGACAAATTATAACAGAGTTTCGAATAATGATTTTGATAATGTCATATCTATGATATCTAAATATAATATTATATCAGAGTCTAAAGAGTTAGCTCAAAATTACGTTAATAAAGCAGAAAATTGCCTGTCCAATTTTGACAATTCTAATCATAAAGAGGCAGCTTTATCTCTTTTGAGATATGTATTGCATCAAAATTAAAAAACAAACTAAGTTTTTAACTCACTTTACAAATAGGGGAGTCAGTTTTCAGCTCCGCTTGTAAATAGGTAAAAAGCAGACCGCTTTTTTATCAAAGTAGATTTATTACTTTGATATGGTAAGTAAGTAGATTCGATGTAAATAAACTAAATATTAAATGCTATTTAAAAAATCATTCATAATTATATCCTCAATAACATTGTTTTTTATTACTTCCTGTATTTCAGATTTGGTAATCTATGGCAGTGGAGATGTAAATTTAAAAAGAGTTAGTTTTTCTGATTTAAATAATTGGGATGATGATGACCACGCTCCAGCTTTAATTTCTTTTTTAAATTCTTGTAATAAATTCGCTTCTATGCCAGATTCCAGAATGATTGGTGGTCAAATCGGAAATATTTTTGTTAGAGATTTTAGGGATGTGTGTGAGATTGGTAAGGTTATAAAAGGTATGGGCTCAAGTCAGGCACGAAATTTCTTTGAGAATTGGTTTGCACCATTCATCGTATCTAGTAAGGATGGAAATTATTATGGAAAATTTACCGGCTACTATGTTCCAACTTTAAGGGGTAGTAGAGTACAAACCGAGACATACAAATATCCAGTTTACATAAAGCCTAAGAATATTGACAATAATCCTTATTACACAAGGTCTGAAATAGAATCCGGTGCCTTAAGAAATCAAGATTTAGAATTATTATATGTTGATGATAAGATTGATTTATTCTTTACGCATATTCAGGGCTCAGGTAATGTCATGATAGATGATGGCGTCATAGTTAGGTTATCCTATGCTGGCAGCAATAATCAGCCATTCTCTTCAATTGGTAAATATATGATTAAAAATGATGTAATTTCTGGAGATAAATCCTATTTTGCAATTAAAAAATGGCTTAAAGAGAATCCTGATAAGGCTGACGCAATATTAAATATCAACCTCTCTTATATATTCTTTAAGGAAAATAACAATAATAATGTCGTAGGAGGTGCTGGAGTTTCATTGATGACAGAAAGGTCAATTGCAATTGATAAGGATATTTTACCATATGGATATCCATTTTGGGTAGACATTAAGGGTTACAAATCGGGGGGATATCAAAAATTATTAATTTCTCAAGATACTGGATCTGCTATTAAGGGAACTATTAGGGCTGATATTTTTTTTGGTTCTGGTGAAGATTCTGAAATTAGAGCTGCTAACATGAATAATGAGGGTCGATATTATATCTTACTACCTATTAATTTGGTTGATAAATTCTCTGGTATCAAGTGAGTCTACTCGTTATAATTATATTAATTTCTGGTTTTGTAGTTGCCGCTGGAATTGGTGGTGGCAATTCTGGCAGAGGAAATGATTTTACTGAAAGCAGACCTGGGGAGAACGTCCAATCCTCCGTGTCAATTTAAGATAATTTGAAATAAGCGTTATCTTATTTTAACTTAGTAAACTATTATTAATTTAAATTGACACTTTTATGACTCAAAAACAAAATTTATCAAAAAATCAACTCTCAGATTCTTTCAAACGCTCTGCAATATAAAAAATCTACCAAGGAAAACCTTGAACTGGGAAAAATATCGCTCTTTAGCGACGTGATTAAAGAGATCTTTGAAACAGATTTTTCTTCTTTTGAGCTATAACATATTTTATAAACCACATCTGGAGCTATTTAATCACAAAGACCATCTAGCATTCTTACGGAACTTTCCTTAAACTCCCCTTCTAATTGCAATTAGTGCTAGTGCTATCGCCAAAGGGTGGATGAAACTCTGTTTGTAATGGACTATTTCTACTAAAGGCATATGAATCTGTTATATTCTTAACACACCAACCACTTATATCTTGGCTAAAAGCAGAGTTGATAAACATATAACTCATATTAGTTACTGAAATAGTGCCCCAACTTGATAAATCACCATTGAAAACAGATCCTGCAAACATACCAACGATCCTATCATAAAAACTGTGTAAATGACAATTTTATAATTTAAAGTTTTCTTTAAATTTTTATTAATTCATTTATATATAAATCATGACTCAAATAAGAAATAAACTTAACTCAAAAAGTAAGAATCAAGATAACAGTTCTTCTAATTTTAATGAAGAATTATTAGATGAAATCCTAAAAGATTACAATCATCAAAATCCAGAATAATTAATCGAATCTAATGGCTTACTGAAACAACTAAAGAAAGCATTAATACAAAGAGCTTTAGAAGGAGAGATGACTCATCATTTAGGGTATGAGAAACACTCTAAATCTAACAGAAATAATCCTGATTTTGATAATAATAATTACCGTAACGGCCATGGATCAAAAAGAGTAATAACTGATGATGGAGAATTTAACATTAACTCTCCAAGAGATCGAAATGGGTCTTTTGAACCTCAAATAATAGGAAAAAGACAAAATAGATTCTCGGTTTTACTTAAAATATTATTTTTAGGTAAGAAGTTGCAATCGCAAGAAATTGTGATGATAATATTATCTCTATGTATGCAAGAGGAATGACGATGTCTGAAATACAAGGGTATCTAAAAGATATTTATGGTACGGATGTTTCTAAAAATTTTATTTCTAATGTTACTGACTCAATTATCACCGAATTAAATTCTTGGCAAAATAGACCGTTGGATAAAGTCTATCCTATAATACACATGGACTCTATTAGAATAAAAAGTAATGATGAAGGTAGAATGTATCAATAAAGCTGTTCATCTGGCTATAGGAGTTAATATGGATGGAATAAAAGAAGTTGCCAAAGATTTAAAGTCTATTTATTCGGCAATTAATGAAAAACATGCCAAGGAAAATCTAGAAGAATTCAAAAAAAGATGGAATAATAAGCTAAATTCAAGTACTAAATGCAACAAATCATATAATTTCTAGACCGATGAATTTGATGCTAATTTTAGCTTCTCATTCCAAACTTGGTTAGGAGTTTTGTATCCTAATATTCTTCTTGGCATACCATTCCTAGAATATCCTGATTATATCAGAAAGGCTATATACACTACCAATGCTATCGAATCTGCCAATTATAGTCTTAGAAAAATTATTAAAAATAGATCAATATTAAAAAATGACATTGCTATTTCTAAGCTTTTATACTTAGCTTTAAGAAATATAGAGAAAAAATGGACAATGCCAATCCATAATTGGAAACAAGCATTGAACCAATTTGCTATCATTTTTACTGATAGATTTCCTAGAGATTTTTAAGAAATTTAGGAACGAAAACTAGCTAAAATAAAAAGTTGTTTACACAGTTTAGATGATAGGCCCAATTTAAAGAAAACTTAAATTGAAAGAAATTTTTCTTGTCTCCCAATAATAGTATGTGGATCTCTAGGTGAACTAGATGGTTCACCTTCTAATGAACCAGCAGATCTAACACTTCTACCAGATTCATCATCAGGTTTACTTTCGGTAAAAATTGTATCAGCTTGTGTACACACATCTCTTTTTTCTGGTTCACTAGTTGAACACAATCTTTTAAATCCTCCAGTTAATATTCTAATAAAGAATAACGCTGCCGTAAGTATGACAATATTTTTTAATTTACTATTGTTATTATTGCCTAGTTCTTCTGTTATTTTTTTTGCATTTTCGTTAATATTACCTAGGATATCTGGTTTTTCTTCTGTAATCTCTTTAGAAGCGTTATTTAAATAATCACTAAATATTAAAGCAGCAGAGGTCAAGAATGAAGAAAGAAGTTTTGTTGCAAATTTTCTAAAACTATTGATTTTAAAGGCATTAAATATTTGACTAGATTTACTTAATTTGACATCTTGACTTACATCACAACCTAATGTGACTTTAGATTCTGCATCTTTTGTGGGCACTACTTGTCCTTCAGCTAATTTATCACTTTGTTGGCTTTCTGTGGTCATGTTTGGTACTCTTTGGTCTGTTTGATCATCTGCATAATTTTATAAATTTAAGTTAATGTTATATTCTAACATCTCAATTATACTAGGACTGTTGAAACCTAACCCCCAAAATTCAGACCATTTTTTTAAATTTTGATTTGGCAATTTTTAAACCTTCTTTGGTCTTCTACTCATTAACTCTTTTTTCATAGAGATCGTCCTAATCATTGTGTTTTATTTTCCACTCTCTGGCCAATATCCGAACATTACTACGGGGTATTTTTGTAGATTCTGAACCTCGAAGTCTTTTATTATTATAAATATATAATCTAAAAGTCTAGATTCTTTTTCGAATGAGTTTTCGTTCTTTGTTGCGGCTCTTATTTTTCTGTTGATATTCTCTATTTGATTGGTGGTATAGATCATTCTCCTTATCTCTTTTGGGAATTTTATATATGTGAAATAATAATCAGATATTTCTTCACTGAAGTAATTACCTATTTTTGGATATTTCTTTTCCCATTTATTGATAAAGATTTTTAGTTTATTGTTTGCTTTTTCTGTATTAGAGTCGTTATCGAAGTTGTCGAATAATTCTTTTAAGTCATCAGCCATTTCCCTCTTTTCTTTCGGTCTTGTTTTTAGTAATATTTGTCTTTGTTTGTGGATAACGCATTTTTGGAAATATGTTGTTGGAAAATGTTGATGTATCTTACTTTCTAATCCAGATAAGACATCTGCTACGATTAAATCTATATTATCTACTCCTCTGTGTTTTATGTCTATAAAAGCCTCTTCCCATGAATTAGATCCTTCTGTAGGATTAACTCCTATATATAGGAGTTCTCTTGTATTATCTCTCTTTACCCCTGTAATAATATGAACAACTTCTTTTGAATATGAATCATCTCTGCGTAATGTTTGATACATAGTATCCATATAAATTACTTTATAATATTCATCTAGAGGTTTTTCTTCCCATGCTTTTCTGGCGATGTTGAAGGTTTCTGCTAACTCACTTACCTTTTTGTAGCCGACAGTTTCTCCAAAGAAGTTTTTTAATATTTTAGAAACATTTCTGGTTGATAATCCATTCCTGTATAACTCTATGGCTAGCTCATTTACTTGAATTCGTCCTTTGTTTAATAGTTCAATGGTAAGTGGCTTGAATTCTCCATTCCTAGTTCTGGGAATGTTTATTGTTAGGTTGTTTCTAGAAAGTGACGAAAAGCTTCTATTGTAATATCCATTACCCTTATCATCCTTCCCTTCTATTCCCTTTAGATATTCTTATCTTTCTAAGGTCATTAAGGATTCCATTACTGCTATGGAGAATTGATCCCTATTCATAAAGTCTTGAACATTAAATAAGTTTAATATTGATACTTCTATTACCTTACTACATTGAGTTATTTTTTTATAATTTATGTTTTTTAAAATTAAAAATTATTATTTAAAATAGTTAGATATTTATTCTAAATAATCTATTAAAAAACATAATGGAAAGGACATGCCCTTTATAACAATTGTTAATAACTAAAAGAGTTTAAATCTTTTATTAAAAAGGTAAAATAGGTTCATAAAAAAACCATGCAAAACCCTCTTGGAGTACCGAAAAAACAAATCACAAACTAAATCGCACGAAGCTAGTAAAATCCGAAGAGGTCTCAAAGTTTCTAAGACCTATTTCTTGGAAATAGATAAAGAATTTTGCCATGAAATCAGTAAAATTTAGCTAAATTTAACTTGTCCACAACCTCTTATATTGAATTAATAATAGTTGTAAAGGACTACTGTTTCTGGGCTTTAAGCCCTGTAAAAAATGTTAGTAATTAAGAAGGAGGCCTTGTGGGGTGTAAAATGGTGCACCCGGCAGGATTCGAACCTGCAACCTCTTGATTCGTAGTCAAACACTCTATCCAGTTGAGCCACGGGTGCTTTATTTAAAAATTTATCTTAATGCAAGGTATTGTTGCTATTATGATAAAAAAATACTTAAGTTATAAAAATACTCTACTAAAATTTTCATTACAAGAGCAAGTTTAAAAATTAAGTTTGTTATTATAACAAATTTCATCTATGATAAGGCTTTCAGTTTACCAGATTTTTTGAGTGATTCTGGAGTTAAAAGATTGCGAACTAACAATTACATTAAAGGTAGGAAACGTTATTATCCTATATATTCCATATTTTCTTCCCAAGAGATTTTTTTGATATAGTTTTGGATAATTTTTATAACTCGATAATCAATAGAATGTCCCAAATTATTTAATGAGTGACTTTCATATTTTATTCCTAATTTTGCCAAACCTTTTTCCGCCTCTGACAAAAAGTGGTAACCCACCACATCGTCATCTGAACCATGAACTAAACAAATTTTTGGCTTTGAATTGATATCATTAGGTAGGATTAGTCTACCAGAGAGAGCTATGATTGCGGCAGGTTCTTCGCTGGATTTTAAGGAGGTATACATGGACATCATGGCTCCCTGTGAGAAGCCAATCAGAATTAAATCTTTTTTTGTAAGGTCATGCTTATCCAACTGTTCCTTAATAAAATTATTTAAAATATCATTAGATCTAACTATTTCGGTAGACATTTTAACGGGGTCATGTTGTGCCAAAGAAAACCATTGATAAGATTCTTTCATTCCGATGTCGCAATTATAAGTAGCATTTGGAGCTATAAATTTAGCTTCTGGTATGGATTTTGAAATTTCAGGAGCTAAGACAAGCAGATTCTCTCCATTTGATCCATAGCCATGAAGTAAAATAACTAATTTTTTAATATTATTTTTATCTTGAACAAATTCTTGATGCGAGAGTTTCATTTTTTATTATTAAAAGAGTTTTATAAGATGTACTGAAGCAAGGTCCGTCTTCAGAACTGCATTATAAATTAAACAATTTATCTGCATTTTTTACCTGATATTCATAAAAAAACCTTGTGGAATATAGTTATATTCCAGTCATTTTTTACAAATGTAAGGTAAAAATATTTTGGTATAATTTCTTGAATAATACTAAATATCATTTAAAAATAAGCAATGTAGCGAAATATTTTTGAAATAAAATTAACAAAAAATAAAGGATGGTATCTTTACTCATCTTAAAGCTTTTTACTAATTTTATCTCAAAAAAATGAAGATAGAACTTTATTATTTTAATATATAATATGAATCTCATTAATCTAGGAAATATAGAGGGTAGAATTCACTTTATTGGTATCGGCGGTATCGGTATGAGTGCGCTTGCTATTATTTTACATCATTTGGGTTTTAAAATTTCTGGCTCTGATATTTCTTATAATACAAATATTAAAAAATTAGAGGATTTAGGTATTAAATGTTTTACTTCTCAAACACTTAACAATATATCGGATGACATCTCTTTGGTAGTTAAAACCTCTATCATTTACAATGATAACCCTGAAATTATTGAATCCAAAAAGAGGGGTATTGCAATTATTAAGAGATCTGATATGTTAGCCATGATTTTGTCTGGTAAAAAATCTATAACCATTGCAGGTACTCATGGCAAAACAACTACAACAACTATGGTTTCTGAAATTTTTGAAGAAGCCGGTTTAGATCCGACAGTAATCAATGGCGGCATCATTAATCGTTTCAATTCTAATGGCAAATTTGGCAAAGGTGTATATATAATTGCTGAAGGTGACGAATCTGATGCTAGCTTTGTTGATTTGCCAACATTAATTGGCTTGGTTACCAATATTGAAGCTGATCATATGGATTTTTACAAAGGAGATCACAAAAAATATAAGTCTTATTTTAAAAAATATATTGATCAAATTCCAAAATATGGTTTGGCCGTCTTAAATATTGATGATAAAAATATTAAAAATATTTATAATTTAATTCCTGATAAATCTAATATTATTACTTATAGCATAGATGCTAAATCTGATGTTATTGTAAAAAATATTGAACAAGACATTAACGGTTGTAAGTTTGATATAATAGCCAAAGATTATCAAATTAATGATATTTTTGCTAATTTTTATGGGCTTCATAATATCAGTAATGCTGCAGGAGCAATTGCTATTGCTAAATTTGCAGAAATTGACACGCTCATTATTAAAGATGCTTTAAAAACCTATCAAGGTGTGCAAAGAAGATTTACTAAGGTTGGTGAATATCGAGGAGTTATTATTATTGATGATTACGCCCACCATCCGACAGAAGTTTCTGCAACATTAGAAGCTGCAAGGCAAATTGTAGGTGATAAAAATAAAATTGTCACCATATTTCAGCCTCATAAATATAGCAGAACTTTTGATTTTCTTGATGAGTTTGCGAATTGTTTTAAGATATCTGACATCTTAATCATTGATGATATCCACTCTATAGCTGGAGAGAGGACGGATTTAGTTAGTCAGGATATTTTAATTGATAAAATTAAAGAAGCGGGACAGACTACTGTTTTAAAATTAGAAAATAAAAGAGATCTGGCAAAAATTACCAAAAAATATATTTCTGCTGGGGATTTAATTTTATGCTCTGGCGCTGGAACTATTACTGATATGGCCAGAAATTTAGAAAAAGAATTAAAAGATCTAGATGGATAATATAGAAATCAGAGACATAAGTGGGGATGAAATCGTTAATTCCTATTATTTAATTACTCAATCATATCTCGATCTTACTAAAGAAGAGTATGCTATAACTGTCAAAGAGATGATGGAACTTAGTAATTTTAAAATGATCGGGGCCTTTGTAGATAAAAAAATTATTGGAATTTCAGGATATGTTATTTCAAGGATGTTTTATTGCGCTAAATTTTTAAGGATTTCAAATTTAATTATTGATAAAGAATATCGCAATAAAAGAATTGGCACTAAAATGATTTATTTTTTGGAAGAAAAAGCTAGAAATAACAATTGTAAGCATGTAATATTAGATTCTTTTATTGGTAATAAAAAATCTCACTCTCTTTATTTTAGGGAAGATTTTTTTATCAGAGGTTTTCACTTTATGAAAGAATTATAAATTATGGTCAAAGTTTCCGTTATCTATCATAGTGGCTTTGGTCACACCGAAATTCAGGCTAAAGCTGTTTGCGAGGGCGCCTTATCTTCTGGCGGCGTTGAGGCTAAATTAGTAAAGGCTGAGGACGCTATTATAGATATTAACCAGTTTGATGATAGTGATGCTATTATTTTTGGCTCTCCAACTTACATGGGCTCAGTTTCTGCTAAATTTAAAGAATTTATGGACACATCTTCTAAAATTTGGATGAAACAGGGTTGGAAAGATAAGGTTGCCGCAGGTTTTACTAATTCTTATAGTTTAAGCGGCGACAAGTTAAATACCTTAGTACAGATTGGAATTTATGCTATGCAACATAGTATGATTTGGGTTGGTTTAGGTCACATGAGCACTTGTGCAAATGGTCAACAAGGAAAGGCTGAAGAAATTAATAGAATGGGTTCTTTTTTTGGTGCGATGGCCCAATCTGATAATAAGTCAACCGATGTCACTCCTCCATCTGGCGATATTGAGACGGCAAAAATTCTTGGTAAAAGGGTTGCTGACTTAACTAAAAAATTTAAATCTTATAATGACACAATCTAGTTGGAGTAAAAATTCTTGGAGAGAATTTCCTATTAAACAGCAACCAACATACCCCGATCAAAAATCTTTGAAAGAGGTTGAAGAGCAACTATCTAACTATCCTCGCCTCGTTTCTTGTGGAGAAATTAATAATTTAAAATCGGAATTGTCTGACGTTTGTAATGGCAAGGCTTTTTTGTTGCAGGGAGGAGATTGTGCCGAGAGTTTCACTGAATTTAGTCGTCATAATATTAAAAGTTTTTTTAGAACTATTTTACAAATGACTATTGCACTTCTTTATGGTGCCGAGAAGCCTATTGTTAAAATTGGTAGGATTGCTGGTCAATATGCAAAACCAAGATCAACAGATTTTGAAGAAGTCTCTGGCGTAAAAGCCCCAAGTTATCGTGGTGATATTATTAATTCTTTAGAATTTAGCGAACAAGCAAGAACTCCAGATCCAAAAAGATTAATCGAAGCTTATTTTCACTCCGCCGCTACTATGAATTACCTTAAATCCCTAGCTAATGGTGGTTATGCCAGTTTAAATAATATTGAAAAGTGGAATTCAGAATTTGCTCTAACTTTAAACAATAATAAAATTGAAGAAATCATTGAAAACGTTAATAAGTCAATAAATTTTTTAAAAAATTGTGGCGTCGATATTGATCAAACCACTAATTTGAACCGCGCTGAGTTTTATACCTCGCACGAGGCTTTACTTTTAAATTACGAAGAAGCTTTCACGAGGAAGATGAGTGATAATAAATATTACGATCTATCTTCTCATTTTTTATGGATCGGTGATAGAACCAGAAGTCCTGATGAGGCTCATGTAGAGTTTTTAAGAGGTATTGAAAATCCAGTTGCTTTTAAAGTTGGTCCAAAAATCACTAAGGATGAAATTATTAAGTTGATTGACATTTTAAACCCAAATAATACTCCTGGCAAGTTGACTTTAATTTCTCGTATGGGAGCTGGTAATGTTGAAGAGTTACTACCTCCATTGGTGGAGTTTGTAAAAAATGAGGGTAAAAACGTTATTTGGTCATGCGACCCAATGCATGGCAATATTATAAAAACTTCAAATAACTATAAAACTAGAAAATTTAATGATATTTTGAGTGAAATTAAGTCATTTACCAGAATCCACAAATCAATTGGTACTTATGCTGGAGGTGTGCATTTTGAAATGACTGGTCAAGATGTTACGGAATGCTTAGGAGGTAATCAGGATATATCTGAGGATATTTTAAAGGAAAGATATAAAACTCATTGCGACCCCAGATTAAACTCTTCTCAAAGTTTGGAATTGGCTTTTTTAATTATTGAAGAGTTAAAAGAAGGGTAATAAATTTATTTTTAAATACCAATCAGTACATCTATGATTTATAGTGACTTTTTTACTAAAATATTAAGTAATGCCAGACAAGACAAGACATATCGTCATTTTACCAATATTTCACGTATTTGCGGTAAATTTCCAAAAGCAATTAACAATAAAAATGGTCAAGAGGTAACCATATGGTGCTCAAATGACTATTTATCTCTTGGTCAAAATATTCATACTATTGATAAGGCAATATTATCTCTAAAGAAATTTGGCATAGGATCTGGTGGTACTCGAAACATATCAGGTACTTCAGGAGAAATAGTTAATCTAGAAAAAAAATTAGCCAAATTACACGATAAGCATTCCTCTTTGGTTTTTACATCAGGATATGTAGCCAATGAAGCAACAATTACTGCTATATCAAAAATAATACCAAATTTAATAATTTTTTCTGATGAAGAGAATCACGCATCCATTATTTCTGGAATTAAGAATTCTAGATTAGAAAAACATGTTTTTAGACATAATGATGTTGATCATTTAGAAGAGTTATTAACGCAATTCGACACTAATCAGCCAAAATTAATTATATTTGAATCTGTGTACTCCATGAGTGGTGATTTTGGAAAAATTAATGAAATTTGCAGTCTAGCTAAAAAATATCATGCCATGACCATGCTGGATGAAGTGCATGCTGTTGCAATCTATGGCAAAAATGGCTCGGGGAGAGCTAATGAGGTTGGGGCTCATAATGAAGTTGACATTATACAAGGAACGCTTGGAAAAGGTTTTGGAGTTTTTGGTGGTTACATATCTTCAGATGAAAAAATTATTGATGCAATTAGGTTGACAGCTTCACCTTTTATCTTTACCACCTCACTCCCACCTGTTCTTGCTAATGCTTCATTAGAGAATATTATGTTTTTGGAGAATAATCCAAGCTTCATTACCGACTTTCATCAGGTCGTTAAAAAAACAAAAAACATATTAAAGGAACATAATATAGATATTGCAGATAATGCGTCACACATAATACAGTTGGTGATAGGGGATCCGCAAAAAACTAAGGATATTTATCAAATTTTACTGGGAGATTACAATATTTATTTACAAAATATTGGTTACCCAACAGTTAAAAAAGGTAGAGATATGTTTAGAATTACACCTAATAGGTTACATAGTGAGGAGATGATTTACCATTTAGCAAAATCGTTAAAAAAAGTTTTGTAATGACTAACTTTAATGTCTAAATTATTTATCTTAAGTAAAAAATAACACTATCAAGAGATCTTCTCCACCTCAATTTCAATAATTTCTCCTCTTCGATACTCATGATTTTTTATTAACCTTACTTTAATAAAATTCTCGCACCTACCAAAATCTCCATCTTCAATAATCACTTTCTGCCTTGTCCCTATCATTTTTTTAGCAAATTTTTGATGAGAAATTGCTGTGGATTTTCGTAACCTCTCCGCCCTTTCTTTACGAATTTTGGAGGGTATTTGTGGCATCTTGGCAGCCGGAGTACCTTCCTTTGCTGAAAATGGAAAAATGTGATTAAAAATCAGTCCTGCCTCATCGATTAAATTTAAACTATTTTCAAACATTTCTTCTGTTTCGGTAGGAAAGCCGGCGATGATGTCGGATCCAAAAGTAACATCTTTACGAAGAGAGCGAGTTTTTTTACAAAAATGAATTACATCATGCCTTTTATGCCTTCTTTTCATTCTTTTTAAAATCAAATCATCACCAGATTGCAAAGAAATATGTAAATAGGGCATAAATCTTGGCTCATTGGCGATTAAATCATAAAAATCATTGTCAATTTCAGCGACATCGATGGAAGATAGACGAATTCTTGGGAGTTCGGGTACCAATTTTAACAATCTTTTAATCATGGAAAATAATGTCAAATCTGATAAAAGATCTTTACCATAATCAGTAATGTCGACACCAGTTAAAACGATTTCATTATAGCCATTTTTTACTAAAAGACGAGTTTGCTCAACTATGTCACCAAAGGGAACTGAGCGACTATTACCACGACCATAGGGAATTATGCAAAAAGTACAGCGATGATTGCAGCCATTTTGAATTTGTAGAAAGGCTCGAGACTTATCTTCAAAATAAGAAATTAGGTGATTTGCCGTATCTTTGACGGACATAATATCATTAACCAAAATCTTTTCATGATTAGCACCATCTTGTCTTTGATTTTCAAAAAATAATCTATCTTGATATAAAATATTCTGATCTTGATTAATGTTTTTCCCAGTAACGTTAGATACTTCTCCTTCTCTTAAATAAGATTCTTTCTTTAACTTCTCATTGTTGCCTATCACCATTGAGACTTCTGGCATTTTGGAATATTTGGTAGGATTAATTTGCGCTGCACAACCCGTGACAATAATTTTAGCTTCAGGATTTTTCTTGAAATTACTCCTAATTGACTGCTTTAATTTTCTTTCAGCCTCATTGGTAACGGCACAACTATTTAGAATTATTAGATTTTTTTCATCCGAATCCTTGATTAATTTCTTGATAATTTCGCTTTCTACAAGATTTAACCTGCAGCCAAAATTAATTACTTTATTACCCTCTTCTTCCATCATTTTGTAAAATAACATGGCTTACCACCCTGTTTACACCACTTACTTTTGCCGCAATATTGCTAACCTTATTAAGTTCGGCGTTGGAATTTGCTATGCCCAATAAATATACGATATTATTAACGGTAATTACTTCATAATTAATTGATGCAATATTTTTTGTAAATAATAATTTAGATTGAATATTAGAAGTAATAATTGTGTCTTTTAAGTACTGACCTGAGCTTCTGAAAATACGAAATTTTTTAACCAACTGAATTTCGTCAATTACCTCTTTTACATCTTCATTTTTCCAAGCGATATTGACGGCATTTTTTGCACTTTCTTCATCGCGCACAACACCAGTCATCAAAACACGCCCTTCACTTACCGTAACATCTACCATGTTGGAAGGTATTTTAAGTTTTTTGGAAGCTAGATCCTTAATCAATTTTGAGGAAATAATCAGATCTTTCCCACTATCAGCAATTGATTTTTCTCTCGTAGCAAGATCAGCAGTTTTGATGGAAGTCAATATGGCAATTTCAACGCAAGATGTAGAGAATAGCAAGATTAAAAATATGGCAATTTTTCTCATAGATTATTTAAAAATTAATGGTAATGGGATGGTAAAAAATTATTTAGTTAAAAACAACTTTTTTAATTGAAAAAAAGATGCATCAAAGAGTATAATATTTCTTAAGCAAGAATTTTATTTTCTTTTGTAAGAAATTTCTTAGAATTCCCTAAGAAACCTTTGAATGACCTAGAGTGATCATACTTTTTAGGTATCTTGCAACATTTAACTTCATAATTGACCATTTATGCCTTCATCTTTAAGGCTAAGTCAATCCTTAAAATTTAAAGATGAGTCAAATCGACCAACTAATCCAAAAATTAAATAAATTAAAGTCCCAAAATCTTGAGCGAAAATTAATTAATTGCCAAAATTTACCAAATAATAAAGTAATCATAGACAATAAAGAGTATATTTCCTTTTGCTCCAACGACTACCTCTCCCTTGCTTTTAATCAAAATATTACAGAAGCGTCGAGGGTGGCAATCTTTAAATATGGCTCCGGCGGCCTATCTTCAAGATATATCTATGGTGACAATGATTTATATCAAAAATTAGAGAAAAAAATATCCAAACTTAATCAAGAGGATGATTCAATAGTATTTGGCAGTGGCTATCTAGCTAATATTGGAGTAATTCCAGCTCTTTTTGACAAAAAAGATCTAATTCTAGCTGATAAATTATCTCATTCCTGTCTAATTGATGGTAGTATTTTGTCAGGAGCAAAATTTATTCGATTTGCCCACAATAATTTAGAATCTCTGGAAAATTTACTTAAAAAATATCGTAAAAATCATCAGAGATGCTTAATAATCACTGAAAGCATTTTTTCTATGGATGGTGATTTAGGTAAGATAAATGAAGTCATTAATATTGCCAAAAAATATGATAGCTTTACTTTAAGCGACCATGCTCACTCTCTTGGTGTTATAAATAAAAAATATCAAGATTACGATTTGCATTTGAAAATAGGCACTTTCTCTAAGGCATGTGCTGGCTATGGTGGTTATGTTTCAGCAAATCAAGAAATAATTAACTATCTTAGAAACTTTAGTAAATCAGCAATTTATTCTACCGCCTTACCTCCAGCAACCCTTGCAGGAAATTTAAAAGCCTTAGAAATAATAGAAAAAAAAGATTTGACCAAGAAGTTGTGGGAAAATATTAATTATTTTTGTAATTTAATTGATATTGAAAATCAGCAATCAGCAATTATCCCAATAATCATCGGTGACAATGTAAAAACTTTAAAAATTGCAGAAAATTTAAAAGACCAAGGATTTCTAGTTTCGGCCATTCGCCCCCCAACTGTTGCAATTGGAAAATCTCGCCTTAGAATTACTATTGGCACTAGCCATACAAGGGGTGATCTAAAGTCGCTAGCAACAAATTTGAGGAACTTAACATGACCATTCTCCTAATAGATAATTACGACAGTTTTACCTACAACCTTTACCACTATATGGCAAAAGTTACCGATGAAAATATTGAAATTATCAGAAATGACAAAATAACTATCGATGAGATTGAAAAAATGAATCTTGGTTCTTTAGTTATATCTCCAGGCCCCTGCAGTCCTAATGAAGCTGGTATCTGCCTTGATGTTATTGATAAATTTAAAGATAGATTGCCAATTTTAGGCATCTGCCTTGGTCATCAGGCTATTGGACAATATTTTGGTAGCAAAATTATTAAAAACCTTCCTATGCATGGTAAAGTTAGTAATATTACGCACAATAATAAAAGTGTCTTTCAGGGCATATCATCACCTTTTAAAGGCACTAGATATCACTCACTAATCATTGAGAAAAAAACCTTATCTAACGATTTAGAAATTACCGCCACAAGTGAAGATGGTGTCATTATGGGAATTAAGCACAAAACACTGAATATCCACGGAGTACAATTTCACCCAGAGTCGATCGCCTCTGAATATGGTCATCAATTAATAGAAAATTTTTTTAAAATCTAAAAATTACATTAGATATTTAGTACCCTTGAATAGTGGATTAGATTTTTATAGAAAACTTTTGGTATTATTTCATATTGTTTTGTGAGGAAATCAAAGGGTGTTTTGGATTTTAAAGTCTTTAGTCTTTTTGAAAGATTATGTGATAATTTTAAATTAAAGAGCGGTAAAACATCTTCGGGTGATAGTGACGATTTAGAGTTAGATATTATATGGGGTCGTGTCGGACACTCTAATTATAGCAGTATCTCTAGTGTAATAGTGATTGTCTAGAATGGTCTTTTTATTTGTTCAATTTTAAGATATCGATCTTATTTACCCACCAAAATCAGATATTTTGGTGGATAAATAAGTAAGATCAGGTCTTTACAGAAAGACAAGAAAACAAGTTTAGTTCAAAACAATTGCGGGTTATAGCAAAGTTTCTTCCTTATAAGCATTATATTCCTTCTCCAAATCCTTTAAAGAGACTTTCTTATATTTAATTTGAGCATTTTTTTCAAAAAATTCAGAAATCTTTTTTTCAAAGATCTCATTTTGAATCTGACCAAGCATCTCCTTATTTTGAAGATAATAATTTTTAAACATTTCCTCATTACCAGGGAACGCCTTAGATTTTTCATCAATAGATTCGTTGATATCTTCCTGAGTAACTGAGATTTTATTTCTTTCCGCTTCCTCCCCAAAGACCATAGAACACCTTAAATGCCTCTCTAAATCTTTACGATATTTTTCCTGATTTTTTGACTTTTCCTTGTCATTTGCAAAACCATTTACAAAATCTCTCTTTTCAATTTCTGGCCAAATCTTATTAAATCTTTCAGAAACCAAACCCTCTGGCAAGTCAAAATAGAATTTTTTATTTAAATAATCAGTTAATTCTGCTTTAAATAAGATATTAGAAATATTTTTATATTCCCCAGATATTTTTTCCGAAATTTTATTTTTAAAATCAGCAATATCTTTTGCTTGAAATTTTTCTTGAGCTAATTTATCGGTTAATTTTGGCTCTTCGGCCTCCATTATTTTATTGATTTTTACATCAAATTCAGCTTTTTGACCAGCAAATTCTTTTTTATGATATTCTTTTGGAAATTTTACCTTAACCAAAACTTCATTACCAACCTTAGAACCAACCAATTGATCTTCGAAATTATCAATAAATGTTTTACTACCGATTTCTAGAGGTTGATTTTCCGCTTTACCACCTTCAAATTCCTCATTATCAATTTTACCAACATAATCAATATAGACCTGATCGCCCTTAGCAACTTTACTACCATCTTTCTTTTCAGCCCACTCTTTGAGAGTAGATAAGGTTTTTTTAATATTCTCATCGATGTCCTTATTAGAAACATCTAATTCCTTTTTAACAATTTTAATTTTATCAAAATTAATCTCTGGAATTTCAGGAAGAAGTTCAAAAGTTATGTCATACTGAAAATCCTTACCATATTCAAAATCTTTAATGTCAATTTTTGGAGAAATTGCTAGAGAAAATTTCTTTTCTTCAATTAGTTTTTTGATATTTTCATTGATAATTTTTTCAGATTCCTCAGCCATAATTGATGAAGCATATTTATCCTTAATAACCTTATCAGGTACGTGACCCTTTCTAAAGCCTGATTGAGAATAATTACCTTTGATTTTGATAATATAATTATCAATTTTTTCATCAATAATACCAAAAGGAACAACAATCTGATAACCCTTCTTTAATTTTGTATCTAAAATATTTCTTACTTGAGTTTCGCTCATCTTTATATATATTATTTTGGTAAATTATGTAAATTTTTACCTTTAATGAAATATGTTGGGTTAAAAAACCCCATCAAAATTGTTGCACAATTTTGACTCCCCTATGTTCAGGGGGGAGTTTAGATCCTCACAAAGAGGAAAAAATGTACGGATGAAGGGACTTGAACCCCCACATCTCTCGATACTAGAACCTAAATCTAGCGCGTCTACCAATTCCGCCACATCCGCAAATCAATGAATAACTCTAAATATTGATAATATTATTGCAAGAAAGAAAAGATTTCTCTATATGGACCAACTGAATAAATAAATTGATTAATCTTCTTGATAATTTTTAGAAAAATTTAATGATTTTTATCGTAATATACCTATTTTTTTGGTAAAAAATTATCAAAAACTACTTAACTTAATTTTCCTATTTTTACTATTTTATGCTTTATCTTTTATGGCATACTTGACCTGTAGCCATTAAGACCCCTTTCGCAATCAATATTATTTTCATTATTACTATCCTCAAAGCCCATCCATCTACAATTATCATGCTTACAATTTAACAAAATATTACTATATGATATAGTATTAGGTCTCTTATAATTAAAAAATCTATAGCTATCATTATCCAAACCGCTTTCCAAATCTGAACCTCCAACGGCGCTGTGGGGATCACAGGCATTGCCACTTTCTGCCCCGCTATAATTCGAATTTTCAGGCGTTAGGGTTCCATCGCTACAAGTATATTTCGACCTCATTACACGGTTAATTCCTGCAAATTGAAAAATATGAGCAAATTCAAAATATTCACTATCTTTTAAAGAGCCAGCAATATCTAATTTCCCCGTGAATGTTTCATACCCTAAACTATATTCTTGACTGTAATGATTAATGCTAATTCCAGTGCATGGATCTAGGCATACATCATCTGTAGGTACTACTATATTGCCATTATTACAATAGGCTTTTAAATCATTACCAGTAAATGTATAATTTTCATCGCATTTGTTGTAAGTAACAAAATCATTATCAAAAATTAATCTTTTATTAAGTCGCATTGCAGTTGAAGAGTCACTTAGAGAAGTTTGATCAATTTTACTTTCAATCTGCGATAGATCGCAATATTTATTTGCTATTGGCGGGTTATTTAATCCATCAAAGTTGTTATTATTTGAATTATATTCATAAAGAGATAATTTATCTATTTTACCAATATTATTTGTATCATATTGACATTTTTGGATAGAAAATGGTAAATTATAACTTTGTGTATTAGCTAAACTATATCCAGATTTTGCCGAAATAGCATTTTTATAATTTATATTATTCAAAAATACTTGGCTGCTGTTAGTATCTTGAGTTGTTAAATCTCTTGATATATTATCGACACTATCCTTTTGTGTTAAATAATATTGCGATGAAGCAATATAGCCATTATACATTAAATTGTTGCCACCTACCCGTAGATTTGTATTAGGTATATCACCTTTAAAGGCGCATAAAGGTGTAACTCTCATATATGCATTATTAGGATCCTGATATGATGCTAGATTATTTTGATTAATACTATTTTCCACCTCTGACCAAACGCCATCAGTGCTACACTTTCTGGCAACTAAAAATTTACCATCAACTCTTCCTCTCTCAAAGTAGTCGGAGGGAGGATTATCAGAAAACGTAATATCTTCACTGCAATCAAATCTACCATAACAACGATTTGAATATATTTTATAATGTTTACTATTGCTAACATTAAATGGGCTTTGATTAACATTAAAATAAGCATATTGTATGCGGTTAAAATCAGAGCTAGGCCATTCAATTTCAATTTCATCAGTTCTTGTGGAAACTCTATGTTTTGTAATGCCTGTATT
The DNA here is from genome assembly GCA_905478165.1 of uncultured Rickettsiales bacterium. GTDB lineage: Bacteria > Pseudomonadota > Alphaproteobacteria > Rickettsiales > UBA1997 > CAJQHK01. The sequence continues at coordinate 20,147 of CAJQHK010000030.1, forward strand.
AATCTGAGTAACTAAGTCAATTTTTATAGGTCTGTTAGTTAATATATATTTCTGATCTTCTTGAGTAAATTGATCATTTATACTCTTCCTAATTTCAATTACAGTTGAATTTCTATAAGAATTGCTGGTGTCTGTGTCATCTATGAGATTTGGATATCTAATTGAAATATTACTCTGATTTTCTGATACTGTAATTACTTTACCATCATTATATTCAATTGTTTTTGGAGGGTAGTTTTTTAAATTTTTATCAATAACAATAAATATACTATTATCCTCGTTATTGTCCTCAACTACATATCCATTCTTAAGAGACATATTATCATTATTGTCGAATTCAAAACCTTCTTCATCCTCAAGCTGATTGCGATTTTTACCTCCAGCAAAAACAGTTCTAATATCTTGTGCTCCCAAACATTGAATTACGCAAGGATTATCAACTTCATTCCAACTTATGGCATTTATAGAGGTGCCATATGAATCAATTTTAGAATTAGAATTATAGCAGTTTCTGATCGGAGTAGAACCTCCTTTTATTATTGAATCAGTAGTTATTTCTAGATAATCCTCTGCATCGCTACTAATTATACTGCCAATTATGGAATCTTGATATTTACTTTCCAAATCATATGGGTAATTTTTATAACCTTGACTACCATCAGTGAAGAAAGAACAGGATTTTTGAGATTTAGCATATATACCGCCTAAAGTTTCTACATATCCACCAGCTGAATAATTTGGATAATTTGTCACTCTTCTATCCGGCGTTATAATTTCGGCACAATTAGCAGGAACACATTTTGCACTATACATGTCGACTATAGTTCCGTCATGGTTACAAGCTAATTGCGGCGGATTATTTCCATCCTGTAAATAAGTAAATCCTTTCGTTAGATCGTAATAACATTCTCCTGTGACAGTTGACCTTTCATTAGGATCCGTTACTCCAAAATCAAAAGATTGATTAGATGTTGATCTGGAAGCTTTTAAAGCATTAGTATCTAAATCAAGATTATTGAAATTGGCTCCTCCGTAAGCATCAACTATATCTGGATTATCCCAATTAATTCCTGACAAAACGCAACTTTTTCGTTCACAAGCATTTACTACATCATTACCAGACTTTACATAACTAACTACACCCTCAGGAGTGCAAGTTTTTTGTGGAAAATCAGATCCTTTAGCAAACCCGTCTAAACAACCGCTAGCAGGCACGTAAATATCAATATCATCTTCTGCAATAATGCTTACTGGATTACCACCAGAAAATCTCCATTCGGCATAACCAACCTCATGAGCTTTTTTGTCTAAAAGAGACCTCTCTTGATAGATAGGATTTCTATATCTACCACCCTTATCAGAAGTGCTGCTAGTCCTATAGAATTGATCTTGTTGCGACCTAACATGACATTTTGGTCTTGAGCAAGATGTATTTTCACTCCTGTTATATTCTATAGAACTTAAGATGAAATCAGGGGTAATTGCAGGATCAAAACCTTTAACCTTAATGTGATTATCTCCAGCATCATCAATTATAGCAGAAATATCTTCATTATCTACGCTTTTAAGAATTATACTATCCCCACTTGCAAATAATTCAGGTATACTACCTAACCTTGCCCCATCACTATCTTTAAATTTTTTATTTTGAGTTAAGTTGGTTAAAAGTATGTCAAAAGGATCGTTATTAGACAATTTTATGTTATCCGGTTCAACGCAATTTTCATAATCAGGGCCCACACCATCAACACAAGAATCGTTAAAAATTATCTCTATCTTATGATCATCAAATCTAGCTACGCTAGAATCCTTTTTGCAAACCATGCTAGGAATACGCCCGTTACTTGCAACACCCCAATTTTCATTACATTGCCCTTGCGCAACAACACCACTATCAAACTGAGAAAAAGGTAAGAATACAAAATCATATTCAGCATATTTAGTATCCTCATTCAACATCGTCCTTTTTTTATATCTTCCATCATCACCATATTTGTTAATCTCAGATCTGATATTGGACTGGCAAGAAAGTGGAAGATCTTTATCAAAACATAAGCCAAGCTCTCTTGGTGTAGCATCTCTTAAAATCGGGAAATTATCAATATCAGAAATGGTAAAGCCAATAGCAGCAAGCTTTTTAATCACAAGAGAATCGGATGATTTTAAGCAAAAACAAGGGTTATGGGTGCTACCATCTGTATTTTTTAACGCCTCATTTCCTCCAGAATTACAACTAGGATTTGCAACAAAAGTACCATTAATTACAACCTCATCATCCTCAATATTATCGGTTCCTTGATTATTAATAACGGCATTGCCACTTTGTACCGGATCTAAAATGCACTTACCAACATTATTATCAACACCATAAGAATAAACCTTTACAGGATTGTAACTCTTCGAGCTCAAGCAAACCTCATGATGCCAGCCATAATATTTATTATCAGCCATAGAAACATTATTATGGCGACTTTCTTTCACCTTAATAATCATATCTTCTATTATATTTTTGTTGATAGGTCTGTCAATGTTCCACTTTTTAGAACATTTATTGATTAAAGAGTAATCATCATTGTCAAAACATTTGCGCCATAGATCATTTTTTTGATCTCGATCTGCGTTAATTAAATTATTTTCTATGCATGTAGTAAATAATGGCGAACATTCGTCTTGCTTAAGACAAAAATTCATATTTTCTAAATTATCCTTGTTAGCAAGTCTATCAAAACATCTTCCAGAATCCTTATCCTCTGAAGCAGTAATCCACTCCAAACTAGGAGATAAATCTATATTTGATGCGTTAAGTATTTTTAATTTAACAGGAGAAAGATGTGCTCCAGTATTATCCTTTAATTTGATAGTAAATTCTCCTTCAGAATCGTCGTAGTTCAAAATGATATTAGTATAATCAGGTAGATTACGTAATATAGGCTTACCCTCAATAGGATTGTTTTGGTCATCCAATAATGTAATAGTTGGCGTATCACCCGAAATAGTCTTTTTAATATATAAAAATTTCTTATAATTTTTGCCCGTAAAATCATTGTAACGATTGGATTTTAACTTAAAAATACCATCATCAGAGATCTTTACATTACGACGAGGGCAATTGTCATTATTGCTAACGCTGTAGTTACGACAATTATTATCATCATCATTGTTGAGGGGCATGGAAATAAAGTCAAAACTACTATCGCAATCTGATGATATATAGTCTCCAACACCATTAGCACCACCTAAACAGCCCGTCTGAAGGCTTGACATTGCAAGCTCGCTGCCAAAATCTACTAATATAGATGGATTAAAAAAGTCAGCTTTAAAAACTTTATTTAAAGCGACGTCAGTATTTCGTACAAAAATATCCCGTTTAAAATTACTGAATAATATTTTTTTAGCTGATTTATGATTATCAACAGTAATAGGAGTTGTGGCTTTGATCATGAATGAATCTGTCCACTTTTTAGTGTTTGAGGCGTAACGAACGATAGGAGAGCATGAATATGGAGGATTTTCCACAGAACAATCAATCATATTTGGAGTGCTTGTTGCGTCAATCCTATTACTATATCTTAAGCAGTATTTTTCAGTAAAAATTTTACCTCCTCCAAAACCCTCCAACGTCTTAAAAGACTTAGAAACTGATGGTATCAGACCTCTAACCCTCCACTCATCTTCGCCACTATGCTTAGCATCGGCAAAAATGCACACATATCTACCAGGATAAGTTACCGCCCTAACTCTTACTTTGCCAGACATACCGCCCAAACCTTTACCAGAGATTTCTTTTACACAATCTTTGCCACTAAATTCAATATCACTTTTTTTTACTAAACCTTCATCACCATATCTAGCAATAGAACATGTGGAATCGAGATTAGTATCATCATTAACAATTAATGTCTTGCATACATCATTACCGCAGGCCTGAGTATAACAGTGAATTAAATTACACTCAACACTGCAACTCCTAGCACCGCCACCAAATCTTACGCAGGCGTTAATATGGTGCTGTCTGTTATGACCAGTAATTGTGGTATATATATCTCCCCTTACATAAGAATCTTTCGTGAGCACAATCTTTGACAGATCTTCATTTTTACTCCCGACATCTACTTTTATATCAGCATTAAAATTACTACCTAATAAAAACTCCTGTTTAAAATAATTATACTTAGCAGATGCGGTATTATGATATGAGGAATCATCTAAAAATTTATATCTTTTTATTAACTTATCATCAACATCAATTTCATCATATTGAAAAGCATATTCACTTTTTTCATTGTCATCAGCATCTTCACCATTATGACCCGACACGTTTGAACTATCTAAATTTTGTGAAAATCCTGCCCTTATAATGACCGCATGACATTGTTTGGGAGAGATAAATTTATTAAAATTAAAAGCATCCTTCATCTCGTACATCGCTGCAAGACTAGCAGCAACTTCAAAACCGGGGGGGCACAACCAACAAGCAAGCCTTATAGCGATCGCAATGGAAAGTCCAGCAGCAACAATAGTAGCAGTCTGTGCTGCAAGCTCACCGCTATTTATAATATCTAAATCTTTTAAATGTCCATAATCATAACACAACCTATTAGATAAAACTCCTCTACCCATTTCATTGTCATTGGTATTTTTATATTTAACCTCAGCATTATCTCTTGGAACGACAAAATCTTCACCAGAAGTAAAATTAAAAAGAGAGCCATTATATCCATCTCCCCAATTTATAAAATTTATCCACTTATCTACATTGCGAAATTGCCTATTATCAGCATTTGTCCTCCCTTTATCAACCAAGGGATAGGGTTTATAAAACCAGTCATTATCAATGTCATTATCAACGTTGTGTTTTATTTTTACATTTTTCTTGTCAAGATTTATATTATCTAAATCCAAATCTGGCTGAAAAAATGGATCTTTGGAAGAGATGCATACCGGCTTAAATGTATCAGAAGGATAGTTGCAATCAGCAGCAAAATCGAGATCGCAGTCGTCGAGGTCAGTATCGCAAATATCTTGCCTTAAATAGTCAGGAAATTTTCTTCCGACAGTTGTATTTTTATTTGTAGCAATATTTGCATATGCTAAATTACTATAAGGGATAAATGTAGGGGTAGATGTAGGGGTGGATATAACATTCTGCTTTTTAAAGAATTTATCTTTATAGGCATCGCTAGTGTCAACATCAAGACTGTTAAGTTCGTAAGTATCATCGAGTGCCGAATAATCGAAATCATAGTTAGTTGAGTTAATAATGTCATAAAAATTACAATTCGTACCAGGATTTATGGTTTTTTCTCCATCATAACAATTTACATTTGGTACTAACAAGCCGCTACCTAAATTGGGACATTTAGTGTCAGAGCAGTTATTAACATTCCTGAGGCCTGTAGGCAAAAGAGCACAATTACTAAAAAAACAACTCTCATTTGCTGACGGATTATTGCAAGATTGCTTACAATCAGGACCTAAAGTTCTGTGAATTTGACACATCTTTTCTTGCTCAACATATGAAAAACATCTAGATACAGATCTGTCATCCCTAGCATTATTTAAGCATTTCTCAACTCTATTAGGAGAGGAGATTAACTTAGATATTTGATTAACAGTAAAATCATAACACATTTTATTACCACTACAAACTATCTTACTGGGAGTAATAAAGGCCTCATTTTCAACATTAGTACAATTCTTTAGTTGAAAAAGATTGCCATTAGAATCCGTCACATCTTGACTATTTTGGATACCCTCATTAGTCGCCTCATCAAGATTCTGGAAATTAAAATCGCACAAAGGGTACTTACAACTTAAAGCCGCAATATTCGCTTCGTCATCATAAGCATAATCAGTAAAACCATCCACAAACGACTGCTTAGTGTCAGGATCTTGAATAATCATATATTCCTCCATTTTATGAATAGGAATATCACCCTCTAAAACACCCTCTAAAACCTTAATTTTTATAATCCCCTTTCTACTATCCTGAGTTTTGACACCCTGGTCATCTAGAGTTGGTGGAAAAATTTCAAGAAGATCTCGACAATCCTTAAAGGTAAACTCGTCGCTAAAAAACATCAATTCATCCGATGTCAATTTTTCACAACTATATTGGAGGTCGTTATTGTTCCGAAAGCCTAACCTAACATTAATGTCACTATCAGTATAATGATGATACATTCTTTTTTTACATCCGGGAGGATTATCAGAATTATCTTTATGGCAAAAATTTACACAATTAATGCCATTTGTTTTACCGTCACCTGAGATACATATATCATGATCTGGGCTTGTTAAATCTAAATTAAGGCAATTTCTAAGGGATTGTTGCGTCTTAGGTTCGGTAGTAGGATCTGACCCTGCAGATACCCAGAGGTCATGATTTGCTTTCAATATATCGCAAGATGGCAAATTCTCTAAATCCATACAATTTAGACGAGGTTTATTATTACTTGATAGTGTACTACATGGCGGTACTCCAGTGCCATCAATGTAGTAATTGCAAGTATCACCTGGCCTAGATACAGCTTCTGTAGGATCTGTAATCGCAAGATTGTCAACGGTTGGTTTCGCTAAGGTAGAGCAGTCAGGAAGGTTTATTCCTGTAGCAAAAATATTATTGCTTACTAAGAAAAAGAATATAAAAATTGTTGCTTTAAAAAATATCATTAATCTTATGTTTTTGGCACGCAATTTACTTATATCCATACTATCGGCAAGCTTTTTACTCGGATGTGAATCTTTGGAAGCTAGCTTTAGGACCAAAAGGATTGTCGATCGTAACTACAGTCATTTATATTACGGACATAAAAAATATAAAAAAATAAAAGAAATTAGTCAAGATGGTAAAGCATTAAAATATGATGATAAATATAAGTTTGAAGATAATCTACCATCCAGTCAAAATAATCATCAGGGATATTACAAAATAGGTAATCCCTACGAAATAAATGGTACTACCTATGTTCCACAAAAATATAATTATTTTGAAGAAACGGGGGAAGCCTCGTGGTACGGGTCGGATTTTCATGGTAAATTAACTGCCAATGGTGAAACTTATGATATGAACAGCTTAACTGCCGCCCACAGAACCATGCCAATGCCATCTATTGCCAAGGTAACAAACATTGAAAATGGAAAATCAATTAAGGTTAGAATCAACGATAGAGGTCCTTTTGCTAATAATAGAATCATTGATCTATCAAAAAAATCTGCAGAAATACTTGATTTTAAAAATAAAGGGATAACAAATATAAAAGTAGAATATTTAAAAGAAGAGACTGAAAAATTATTGCAAACCTTAGAGATAAAATGACAAATTATAAAAATAAAAATATAGATTTTACAAAAACCAAAATCGAAACTCAACTCATAAGAGGTGGCACTTTACGCTCAAATTTTGGCGAAACTAGTGAAGCTATTTTTATGAATTCTGGATTCTGTTACAATGATGCCGAAACTGCGGAAAAAAGATTTAACGGCGAAGATCCGGGATATGTTTATTCTCGTTACCTCAACCCAACCCTTAAATCTCTTGAAGATCGTCTTGCTCTTATTGAGGGTGCTGAAAAATGTTGTGTTTTAGCTAGTGGTATGGCTGCAGTATTTGCTTCAATAATGTGTCAAATCAAGGCTGGTGACCATCTTATTGCATCAAAAGTTTTATTTGGCTCCTGTAATCACATCATAACTAAGATTTTACCCAATTATGGCATTGAAATTTCGTTAATTGATGGCACAAAAGAAGAGGAATGGAAAAAAGCCTTTAAAAAGAATACAAAGCTAGTTTTTATTGAAAGTCCAGCAAATCCAAATCTAGAATTAATTGACATTCAGTTCGTGGCAAGTCTTTGTAAAAAAAATGAAGTAATTTTTATTGTCGATAATATTTTTGCAACTCCCTATGCCCAAAAACCCTTAGAATTTGGTGCTGACATTGTTATTTATTCCACCACTAAACATATGGATGGCGGAGGTAAATGTCTTGGTGGGGCCGTACTTGGGAAGGAAGAGTTTATTACGGAAACTTTATTACCATTCCATCGCCATACTGGACCAGCATTAAGTCCATTTAATGCTTGGCTTGTGCTTAAAAGCCTTGAAACGTTTACTTTAAGAGTTGAAAAGCAATGTCAAAATGCTTTAAAAATTGCTAAATTTCTTGATTCTCACCCAAAAATCAACAAAACCCTATATCCAGAACTAGAATCTCATCCACAGCACTATATCTTTAAAAAACAAATGACAAAAGGTGGTAGCTTAATTGCTTTTGAAACTAAGGGTGGTAAAAAAGATGCTTTTAAATTTATGAATAATCTGCAATTAGTCGATATTTCCAATAATTTAGGCGATTCTAAATCTCTAATTACTCACCCCGCAACTACTACTCACTATAATATGGGAGAGGAGGGTAGAGCTGAAATTAATATCACCGATGATCTTTGTAGATTATCAGTTGGTCTGGAAAATATTGACGACCTAATTGAGGATATCAAAAAAGCTCTTGCAACAATCTAAAAAATACTGTATTATTTCTATTAACTTAAATATTTAATATAAACCTATTAACATGCAGTCAGATACGCAGGGTGATCAAGAAGTAAAAGATAATCAAGGTGCTGAAGTATTGCGAGCCCCCGCCAGAAGCCAACTAGAACAATTACTAACTTTGGTTCGGAT
>CAJQHK010000031.1 GCA_905478165.1 uncultured Rickettsiales bacterium
TACTTTATCACCTTTGATACAACACCAGCACCTACTGTTCTACCACCTTCTCTGATAGCAAAACGAAGACCCTCTTCCATAGCAATTGGTGCAATTAGCTCTACTGTTATTTTAACATTATCACCAGGCATTACCATTTCAGTGCCTTCCGGAAGAGTAACTGAACCAGTTACATCGGTAGTTCTGAAATAGAATTGCGGTCTATAGTTTTTAAAGAAAGGTGTATGTCTACCACCCTCTTCTTTTGTTAATACATAAACTTCTGCCTCAAATTCTGTATGAGGAGTAATTGATCCTGGCTTACAAAGAACCTGACCTCTCTCAACATCTTCTCTTTTTGTGCCTCTAAGTAGGATGCCAGCATTATCACCAGCCATACCTTTATCAAGAAGCTTTCTGAACATTTCGATACCAGTACAAATTGTTTTTTGAGTATTATTGATACCTACAATTTCAATTTCTTCACCAACTTTAACAACACCTCTTTCAATTCTACCGGTTACTACCGTACCTCTTCCTGAGATAGAAAATACATCTTCTACTGGCATTAAGAATGACTGATTTATCGCTCTTTCTGGCTCAGTAATGTGTTCATCAACAGCATCCATCAATGCTTTAATAGATTGAGATCCAATTTCTGACTCATCACCTTCTAGTGACTTTAAGGCAGAACCCTTAATAACTGGAATGTTGTCACCATCAAAATCATAAGAAGAAAGTAATTCTCTGACTTCCATTTCTACTAATTCAAGAAGCTCTTCATCTTCTACTTGATCAACCTTGTTTAAAAATACTACTAAAGATGGAACACCAACTTGCTTAGCAAGAAGAATATGCTCTCTGGTTTGAGGCATAGGTCCATCAGATGCAGATACCACTAAGATACCACCATCCATTTGAGCAGCGCCAGTAATCATATTCTTTACATAATCAGCATGACCTGGACAATCTACATGAGCGTAGTGTCTTTTTCCTGTTTCATACTCTACGTGAGCAGTGTTAATAGTAATACCCCTTTCTTTTTCTTCTGGAGCGCCATCAATATCATCATAATTCCTTTTTTCTGCTAAACCAGAGTTAGATAGGTAATGAGTAATAGCAGCAGTAAGAGTTGTTTTGCCATGATCAACGTGACCAATGGTTCCAATATTAACGTGAGGCTTGTTACGATTAAAAGTTTCTTTATTCATTATTTAATTAATTTAAATGATATTTAAATATAAATTAGACGGCAAGCGTTTTTCTACCCTTAGCCCTTCTTTGATTAATTATATTTCTACCGGCTTTAGTTGCCATTCTAGCTCTGAAGCCATGGCTTCTTTTACGCTTAATTTTACTTGGTTGATATGTTCTTTTCATTTTAACGTTTTCTAAATGTTGAAGCCTTTCTCGCCTTCTTTAATCCGTATTTTTTTCTTTCAACTTTCCTGGAATCTCTGGTTAGGAGTCCATTTAGTTTTAAAATTTGACGATTAGCTTCTAGATCAAAATCATTCAATGCTCTTGCAATGCCTAAAGATACGGCACCAGATTGACCAGTTTTACCACCGCCTCTTGCATATATTACAATATCAAATTTATCTTTATTTTTAGTAATATTCAACGGCTTAATAGCTATGTCGACAAGCTCCTGTCTAGTAAAGTAAGGAAGCAACTCCATATTATTTATTGTAATTTTACCATTACCCTTAATTAAAAAAACTCTTGCAACAGCTTCTTTTCTTTTACCTACAGTGTGGATTCTACCTAGAGCATCCTTAATAATTTTTCTTGAAGATTTTTTCTCCTCCTGATTACTAACTTCAATTATATCTTGACTTATTTCAACCATTATTATTTAGAATTTTTTTTGTTCAAAGACTTGATATCCAAAATTTCAGGCTGTTGAGCTTGATGTGGATGAGTATCTCCATTATAAATGAATAGTTTTTTCATTCTTTGACGACCTAGAGAATTTCTAGTCATCATTCTCTCTATAGAATTACGAAGCAACCTTTCAGGATTTTCACCTCTTAAAGTATCCTTAGCAGTTCTAGATTTAATACCACCTGGATAACCAGTATGCCAGTAATGATGTTTTTGTTCTAATTTTTTACCAGTTAGAGTAATTTTTTCGGCATTATAAATTACCATATAATCACCACAATCTAAATGAGGAGTGTATATAACCTTATCCTTACCCATTAAAATTTTTGCTACAATAGTAGACACCCTACCTAAAACTAGATCAGAAGCGTCAATTGCAAACCACTTTCTTTTGATTTCTGATGGCTTTGCTGAATATGTATTCATCTTAAAATAAATTATTGAAAAGAGTTAGATCTTATAATTGACAATTTTTTTGTCAATAAAAATCTATCAATAAAATACATCTTTATTGAATTTTAGACCTAATCGAAAAAAACCCCACTAAAAATGTACAAATAAAATAAAGTTAAACAACTAAATTAAATATATTATGCTTTGAGGTAAATAATGAAACCCTAACAATAACCACATATATATTATAAATCTTAACCTTATAAGCAATAAATAAGGGATATCAAGATTATTTCTTATAATTGTAAATATTACAACCAAAGAATATAGTAGTACACAGATTGATGCAGAAATTACCATAATATCTCCCATATACATTAGTGATAATGTAATTGCGGTAATTACCACCTGATCAGCAGCTGATAATGTGCAAGTGGGCGTCAAGGATACCATGAAACAACAGTAACCACAATCCTATTTTTATAGAAAGGAAAGGATGTGCTATTGTACTTGGCAATCAAAAATAAGAGAAATTATAGTTACGCGTGTTGGTGCGCAACTGATACTAGATAAAATCCTAACTAGTGGACAAAATAAATAAGATCTCAGATCTTGACCCCCAGCTTATAAATTTTCCTTCAGACTCTGAATAGCAATTATTTTATCTTTTTATTACAAATTTTATCAACTATACCCTTATGATTAAGGGATCTACTGGTAAATAGGTGTAAATCTAAAATTACAAGACCTCTTCTTTTTATTTACCACTAGGATATAAATTGAATTACCTGATCTAGCTTAATACTAGATCTTTCTGAGCTTCTCCTATATCTTACTTCAGCACAATTCTCTTTAATTGATTTTGGACCAATAATAATTTGAATTGGTATGCCAATTAGGTCGGCATTGGATAGTTTTACACCAATATTAGCGATTGTATCATCATAAAGAGTATCTTTACTTTCTTTTAATTTCTGATATAAATCATTACAAACCTCTGAACATTGCTCATTTTCCGGCTTAAGATTAACTAAATGAACGTCAAAAGGAGAGACTTCTTTAGGCCAGACAATGCCATTTTCATCATTATTAGCCTCAATAATTGCTGCAATCAATCTCGAGACCCCAACACCGTAAGAGCCCATTAAAGGATAGGTTTTTTTACCCTCACTATTAGTAACTGAAGCATTTAAAGCTTTAGAATATTTATCTCCAAAATGAAAAATATGACCAACCTCAATTGAGCGGTGCGATTTAACATTTTTAGCATCAATTGGGCAAGTCTTTTCATCATACATATCGTCAGCTGCACTGTAAAGATTTTGTAATTCATTAATATTGTCTTGATTAATTTTACCTTTTAATTTATCAAAATTTTTATCATAATAAATAATACTCTCGCCTGTTTCTGCTAAGACGTGAAATTCATGAGATAAATTTCCGCCAATTGCACCAGTATCAGCCCTTACCGCAATTGCATCCAAACTTAATTCTTTAAAAATTTTAAAATAAATTTTATAAAAATTATCATAGGTTCTCTTGGCATCTTCAAATGTTGAGTCAAAAGAATAGGCATCCTTCATCATAAATTCTCTGGCACGCATAACGCCGAATCTAGGTCGAATTTCATCACGAAACTTGGTCTGAATCTGGTAAAATGATTTTGGTAAATCCTTGTAGCTTGCAATATTATTACGAAAAATGTCAGTCACCACCTCTTCATGAGTTGGACCAAATAACATATCTCTATCATGACGATCCTTTATTCTAAGCATTTCTTTACCGTAAGAATCGTAACGACCGGATTCAGACCACAATTCTTTTGGTTGAATAATTGGCATTAAAATTTCATTACAAGAAATTTCTTCCATATTTTTCCTAATGATGTGAGAAATTTTTTGTAAAACCTTGAGACCTAAAGGTAAAAATGTATAAATACCAGAATTAGTCTGACGAATCATGCCTGCCCTAACCATTAAACGATGAGAGGTGATTTTAGCATCAACCGGATTCTCCTTCAAGGTTGGAATAAAATATTTTGATAATCTCATAAAATTAATTTAAAGATAGTAATTAATATTGTTACGGGGTGTAAATATTAAAATGAAAAAATAAAATAGTCAAAACTCTATATTAATATTAATTAACGTAGTAATGTCTTTTACTTAAAGTATCTCTGCATTACTGATGCCAATTATCTAAAACACTAGATAAAATAGTAAATAATCTAACTTCACCTTTTAACAAAGTTTCTAAAGTAGAAATAATGGCTTTTACCCTTACAATACATCACTTCATTTAAGACTCTACATGCTGAAGAAATACCTCTAAATAGCAATGAATAATAAAATAATAACAAATATTTATGACAACATTAAAACCCCTCAAAAACTTGCTGCAACTTCTCTTTTTCATAATGGTGGTGAAGCAAATTCCAATTATCTTTAAACTTACTCTATAGACGGATTGTACCAATTCCCACCTTTAAAGCAGTTTTTTTTGAAATATTTTTATTCATAAATTATTAAAAATACTTTGTGGAGAATGATAAAATATCATATCAATTTTGGAATTAAAGCTCTAAAGAGACAGCGGTAACAACATTTTATCAGGCACGAATCCACAACTTCCAATAAAAATATTATTGTAAATTTATCAATATCAGAGTTATTGTCGCAAACAAGACGATGCTCATCTTGAGAAAAATAGTAAAAGCGTCCAAAAATTTTATTTGTTTTTTAGATAAGAATTATTTAGATACATCTTCACCAGTAACAAAGCCCGTAACAAGTATGTTACATAGGTTTATTGTCCAGATTTTTCTCATAAAAATAGCAATCAGTAACTGCTGCAATTTCAGAAGTAGTAATAAGTATAAAGTTTTTTATTTTTAGGAGAGTTTTTTAATAAATTCTTCTAAACTTAAAACTTCCTCCTTCTTACTTCCAAATTCTCTAATACTTATTTTATTTTCATCAACCTCTTTTTGTCCAATAATAGCAATATATGGAATTTTTTGCAAAGAATGCTCCCTAATTTTGTAATTAATCTTTTCAGAACGAAGATCTATCTTGACGCGAAAACCATTCTCTTGTAGATTATTTAAAACATCTTTAGCGTAATCGTCAAATTTATTACTAATAGTTGCCACCACAATCTGCACTGGAGAAAGCCACAATGGAAAGGCGCCTCCAGTATTTTCAATTAAAATACCAATGAATCTTTCTAAAGTTCCTAAAATTGCCCTGTGAATCATTACCGGATTCTTCTTCGATCCATCTCTATCGATGTAAGTCGCGCCAAGTCTCTTAGGCATAATAAAATCAACTTGCAAAGTTCCACATTGCCAATCGCGGCCTATAGCATCAGTTAATATAAATTCTAATTTTGGCCCATAAAAAGCACCCTCCCCTTCATTAATTTCATATTCTAAACCTGCCTTTTGTACCGCCTCTCTCAGTGCTTTTTCAGACTTATCCCAAGTCTCGTCACTTCCAACCCTGACTTCCGGTCTAGTTGAAAATTTTACTTTTACCTCATTAAATCCAAAATCATGATAAATTTCTTGTAATAACTTACAAAAGGTAACGGTTTCATCATTAACTTGACCTTCTTCACAAAAAATATGAGCATCATCTTGATTAAAAGCCCTAACTCTCATTATTCCATGTAAAGATCCAGAGGATTCGTTTCTATGACAGCAACCAAACTCCGCCATTCTAAGAGGTAAATCGCGATATGAGGTAAGTTTTTGATTAAAAATTTGGATATGAGCTGGGCAATTCATGGGTTTAATAGCCAACGTCCTATCTTCACTTTCGGCAATAAACATATTTTCCTTGAACTTGTCCCAATGGCCAGATTTTTCCCACAAGACTCTATCAATTAATTGCGGAGTTTTAACTTCAATGTAACCATTATTTTTAATCTTTCTTCTAATATAATTTTCGATAGTGAGGTATAATTCGTAACCTTTTTCATGCCAAAAAACTGAACCAGTCGCTTCTTCCTGAATATGAAATAAATCTAGCTCCTTACCCAATTTACGATGATCTCTTTTTTCTGCCTCCTCTAATCTATGTAAATGCTGGTCAAGATCTTCCTGACTTAAAAAGGCGGTTCCATAAATTCTCTGCAACATTTCATTATTAGAATCACCCCTCCAATAAGCACCAGCTAGCTTTAAAAGCTTAAAATATTTTACATAAGAGGTTGATGGTAAGTGAGGTCCACGACAAAGATCAATAAAATTACCTTGACGATAAAGTGTTACTTCCTCATCTTTTGGTAAATCTTGAATAATTTCTGCCTTATATTTCTCACCCTTTTCTAAAAAAAAATTAATTGCCTGATCACGATCCCAGACCTCTCTAACTAATTTTTCATTTCTTTTAACAATTTTGCGCATTTGTTTCTCAATCTTTTCTAGATCGGCTATTGTAAAAGGCTCTTTTGTTGCAAAATCATAATAGAATCCATCCTTAATTGCAGGGCCAATTGTTACTTGCACCCCATCAAATAATTCCTGCACAGCCTCAGCCATTATGTGAGCTGCGTCATGACGAATAATTTCCAGAGCCTCAGGAGATTTACTAGTAATTAACTCAATTTTAGCATCAAAAGGAATTTTTCGCGACAAATCCCATAAATTATCGTTAATTTTAATAGCAAAAGATGTCTTTGCTAAAGATCTTGAGATAGAATTTGCAATGTCAAATCCAGTAGAATTTTTATCAAATTCCCTCACATTACCATCTAGAAAAGTAATATTTATTCTGTTCATTAAATTGTCTTAAAAATTATTTTTTGTTAAAAATTTTAACAACTTCCTAAAAGCATCCGATCTGTGACTAACTACCTCCTTTTCTTCTGCAGAGATCTCAGCAAAAGTTAAATCACTGGCATTTTTAATAAAAATTGGATCATAGCCAAAGCCGTTACTACCTCTGGGCGGAAATTGCAGAACGCCATCTACCCTACCCTCAAAAGAATTTACTTCGTTGGTTTTCGGATTGTAAAGTGACAAATTGCAAATAAAATAAGCGGAAACCACCTCCTTCCCTGGATCAATATTCTTCTCTTTTAATTGTTGTTTAATAGCCTCAAAAGCAATATTAAAATCCTTATCTGGAGCCCAACGTGCAGAATGAATACCAGGATTACCTCCTATCGCAGGAATAACTAAGCCAGAATCGTCAGCTAAAGCAATCTCACCCACATGATCACCATAATATTTAGCTTTAATAATTGCATTTTCTTCAAAAGTTAGTCCATCTTCCTCAGGTTCACAGAGCTTATGATCATTAATGCCGAAAGCTTCAATATCAATGTTTTGTAATAATTTAGAAATCTCAGATAATTTACCCTTATTACCAGTTGCGACTAGAACTTTCTTCATATTTAAATATGGTAAATTTATTATTTAATTCTACAATTTCAAAATTAATTTTTATATTAAAAATAATACCCCCAACACTATATTGCAAATTTATTATTTACTCAATCATTAATTTTATGGATAAAAATATTAAAAATATCATAGGATATAATGAAATAGAAAAAAACCTATGGCAAAATTTCTTAAATGGTAAATTGCATCATTGTAATTTAATAAGTGGCGAAAAAGGCAATGGTAAGGCTAGTTTTATTAAAGAATTTGCAAAAAGAATTACATCTCACGGCCAAACAACAGAACAAAATATCAATAATCATCCAGACATATTAATAGTGAGTGGAGAATCTAATAAAAAAAATGGGAAAGAAAAAATTTTAATTGACGACATTAGGGAGATTAAAAGTTTTACTAATTTATCCGGAAGTATATCTAAAAATAAAGTTATTGTAATTGACGCTATTGATGATGCCAACAAAAATGCCTGTAACGCACTATTAAAAACCATAGAGGAGCCAAATAAAAACATATTTATATTTATCATCAATCACAATATTAAAAATATTCCAGATACTGTAAAATCACGATCTAATATTATAAAAAGAAAAAATTTTAATTTTAAAAGTTGGTCCAAAATAATCAAAGACCAACTACACAATATTTCAGAAGAAGATTTAAAAAACCTGTATCTAATCTCGCCAAATTCAATAGGTGAATCAATTATATTGCATGAAAGCAAATGGCTTGATATGTATAAAAATTTAATTTTATCACTTACTTCATCAAAGAAACTTGAAATTATAAATTTTAGTGAAATAATATCATCTTCTGAAGTAAATTTTAATATTTTTAAAAAAATTATATTTTTTGTATTTTTGCGAATTACGAAAATTATATTTTTAAAAAAAATAGACCTTATTTCTTCAGAAGAAAGACTATTGCACGATGGAAATTTTAATATGGAGAGAATATTTTTTACCCAAGATAAAATAAATATCTTTTTAAGCGAATCAAAGCTATTTAATCTTGATCAAAGATATTCTGTATTAAATATAATTTTACTAATAAAATCAAACTTCAATAACCATGACAACCACTGAAAAGCCTATATTCGATAATGATTTCTTTAATGGCGTAACTGATGGAGATGAAGAATTTAAGGACGCACTCATCAAAATTTTTATATCGAGCACAGAAAATCAAATAATTGAAATAAAAAAAGTTGCCTACTCTACCGAATGCGACCAAAATAATTGGTATTCCGCCTTACACTCACTAAAAGGGTCTTGCTCTTCAATTGGAGCTATAAAACTAACTAGTTTTATAATAGATAAACAGAGCATGTCTGAAGAATTAAATACAGAAGATAAAATTGAGGCTTATGAAGAAATACACAGGTTGTTGGGAGAAGTAAAATCCGAAATATTAAAAATTTAAAATTAAAATAATTTATGACAAAAAAAGCGTTAACAGTAGAACATGTATATAAATCATTTGGCGCGAGAGAAACGCTAAATGACATATCTCTATCTGTTGATGCTAATGAAATATTGGGGTTCATAGGTCTCAACGGAGCTGGAAAAACTACCTTGATAAAAATTATTATCGATTTACTAGATTCTGATTCTGGTCAAGTCAAGATTTTTAATCAAGACCATAAATCACCAAATTCCAGACGCAATATTTGCTACTTACCAGAAAAATTTCAACCATCGAACTATTTAACTGGTATTGATTTTATAAAATTAAATCTTGGACTACATGGTGCTGATTTTAACCTAAAGGAAGCTGAAATATTGTCAGAAAAACTAGATCTAGATCCAAAATTTTTACCAGAAAAGATTTCGAAATATTCGAAGGGGATGACTCAAAAAATTGGACTTATCGCTAGCTTCTTGACCAAAAATAAATTAATTATACTAGATGAGCCTATGAGCGGTCTTGACCCAAAAGCAAGAATCGTTCTAAAAAATCAATTGTTAGACTACAAAACTCAAGGTAAATCTATATTTTTTAGCTCTCATATATTATCTGATATTGATGAAATTTGCGATAAAATTGTAATTCTACATGATGGTAAAATTATTTTTACTGGAAATAGCAATATTTTAAAAAAAGAATACAACACTGATAATTTAGAGAAAGCATTTATTAAATCGATATCTATTAATACCCACCCATAATGTAGCACTTAGGTAAATTAACTTAGGTCAAAAATTTATTATTAAATCTATACTTAATATCATAATATAATTTATCTGAATTTTAGCCACAAATAAAAAAGCATAGATGTTGTATTACAGATGAACTTCGGTATTGCACAGCGTTAACATAGGATGGTTGTTTTTTAGAAATTTTAACCTTATAATACTTTACCAATATAATGTATTATAACGAGAATTGGTATTATTTTACATTTAAATAAAAATGATAGTTAAAGATTTTTCATTAGAAATAGTTAGAGAGCTTGAAATTGGAGTTAATACTTTCCTAAAAAGATCGATTAAATATTCTCCTTTTAAATTATTTTATACTTTGTTTAAAAAATCTTATCCAAAATTGATGAATGATATTAGGAATTATATTTCCGAAGATATTGAGGATATTTTAAGAAAATATAATAATTTTCATATGAATGAATTAAGTAACGAAAGTTATGATTTATCGCAAAAAGGAGAGTTCTTACTAGAATGCTATGAGAAACTTGGACGAGAACTCTTTGAAAGACACTTAACCGTTAAAAAAGCTTTTAACTTAATATCAAAATCATCATTTAGGCAAGAATTTTATAAAATTTTCTTGGAAGAGGTGAAGCTAACACTTTATCAAAATATCAATTAGTAATTACTCAGTCCCTTTAAGTAGTCAAAAAAATTTTTATAAAAAACTATTGATATGATTTTAAAGTTTGGTGATGATTTTAATCCAAAAGATGAAGGGGAAATATTCAATATCAGGCTTTCGGATTCACGCCTCCGTTCTCAAGGTAAAAAATAATTAAGAAGGTTTTTATAAATTACGGTAGATTTCTATGGTGTCTGATATCATTTTTTCACTAGAAAAATACTTCTTAACTCTATGCCTAGCTTTAACGCCAATTTCCCTCCTTTTTTCTAAATCTAAAGATAATACATGCAATATTTTTTTCGACAGATCGGATGAACTTTGATGGTCGCACAAAAACCCAGTCTCAAGATCTACGATAGTCTCCTTTGATCCGCCTAAATTTGTTGCAACAATTATTTTTTCCATAGCTCCCGCCTCGGTTGCAATCCTGCCAAAAGCCTCTGGTCTTGTGCTTGTAGACAGAACAACGCTAGAAATCATATAAAGTGCAGGCATATCAGAAACATGGCTTAAAATTTTAACTTTACCACTCAAACCACTCTCCCCTATTTTCTTTTCCAAGTTATTAATATAACTTTCGTTTGACTTTCCAACCATTAAGCAAATAAAATCTTCAGATTTAATCATGCTCAACGCATCTAAAAGCAGATCATGACCCTTCCAAGAAGTGAATCTTCCAGGAAGTAAGATAACACTCTTATCATCTGTTAATTGTAATTTTTCTATAATTTTTACAATTCTTTCTTTATTAACATTGTCCTTGTTGAAATATTCTACATCAGAACCTCTGTGAATTACCTTTACCTTACTTTCTGGAACTAGATATTCCTTAATAATATGGCTTTTTATAAAGTTTGACACAGCAATTATCAAACCCGACCTAACCATTATGGAGTTGTATTTTCTTTTTAAGAAAGAGTTGCTAGACAAAAAACCCTTAAAGGAATAAGAGCCATGAAAAGTAGTAACAAACTTGCAACTTGCCTTTTTACAAGCAAAATAGGTACTCCAGGCTGGAGCTCTGGATCTAGCGTGACAAATATCAATATTATATTTTTTAATAATCTTAACTATGCTAAAAATATTAAGAATAATACGAATAGGATTCTTACTATGAACCGGTAAATATATATGACGAATTTTATGACGCTGAAATTGCCTCAACATTGATCCCCCTGCCGAAATCACTATGATGTCTAAATTATCACAGGATAAAGAAAATTTCGACAAATCAAGTACACCCCTCTCAACTCCACCATTTTCAATGGTTGGTAAAATTTGAGCAACAGTAATTTTTTTATTAACACCCTTTCCCATCTTTAAAGCAGTTTTTTTCAAAATATTTTTATTAACATCCGTTTTAACCCTCATATTTTAAAGGTAAAACAGTGGAAAATGTTACAATACCAATGTTTATCTATAATGTAATATTTACGCTTCTTATTTTTGACCCAAACTATTTTACCTAAATGCCACACTGTAGATGAGCTTTGTCATGGTAGCATTTATTATTTTATCACTTCTGGATTAACTACAATAGTCTCGCTCCTATCTGGGCCAGTAGAGATAATATCAATATTTATACCACAAATTTCTTCAATTTTTCGAATATATTTTATTGCATTTTCTGGCAAATCTTCAATCTTCTTAATATTTCTAATTGAAGATTTCCAGCCGGCAACTTCTTCATAAATTGGCTTAACTATATTTTGTAAATCAATTCTATTTGGTAGATAATCGTATATTTTGCCATCAATGTCATAAGAAGTGCAAATTTTAATTTTATCCATTTTATCTAAAACATCTAACTTTGTTAAGACGACAGATTTTATGCTTGATAAGGTTATTGCTTTTTTAACAAGAGCCGCATCAAACCAACCGCATCTCCTATCTCGACCTGTAACAGTTCCAATTTCGGCACCCTCTAACTTCAAAAAATTACCTACCTCATCATTTAATTCGGTTGGAAAAGGTCCAGAACCAACGCGAGTTGTATAAGCCTTCAGAATTCCAATAGTTTTGTCAATAGATGACATAGGAGTACAACCACCAACAAAAGCCGAACTACTAAGAGTGTGTGAAGAAGTGACAAAAGGATAAGTTCCGTTGGTAACATCTAAAAGAGCTCCCTGAGCTCCCTCAAACATAACATTTTTTTTAGAGCTTAATTTTCTAGTAATATCAAAAGAATCCTTAGAATAAGATATAATTTCATCTTTAATGTCTAAAATCTCCTTCAATATTAAATTAAAACTAACTTTATCCAGACCCAAACCAGCCCTCAAGATATTATGAAAATAAAGGATATTTTTTAACCTTTCAGAGAGTATGTCCTCATTCATTAAGTCGCAAATTCTTATAGACCTTCTTCCAACTATATCCTCATAAGCAGGACCTATGCCTCTACCCGTAGTTCCAATTTTCTTCTCTCCCTTGTTACTTTCCAACAACGCATCCAAATCCTTATGAAAAGAAAAAATCAAAGAACAATTGTCGGCGATATTTAGGTTATTTGGAGTAATATTTATACCAGCTTTTTGTAAGGTTTTAATTTCTTTTAGTAAAGTAAAAGGATCAACCACGACTCCGGAACCAATAACAGAATATTTGTTCTGAATTAATCCAGAAGGTAAGATGCTCAATTTATAAGTTTTACCTTTGCTTTTAATAGTATGTCCAGCGTTATGACCACCCTGAAATCTAACTACGGCATCAAAAGAGTTGGATAAAAAATCTACCAACTTTCCTTTACCCTCATCTCCCCACTGAAGACCCATAATAACAATATTGCTCATTATTTTGTTTTTTTATTTATAAATACTTTACCACAATAAGGACATGTAACATGTGCCTTATTTTCGATATCTAAGTAAATCAAAGGATGCTTAGACATGACATTGTCACCGCTGCAAGATACTTTTTTTATTTGATTTACACCTGCCTTCGCCATATTTGTCAGAATATTAATTTTCTTAAGAAATTATAATTATTTTATTTTAATATTTAATAATATATAATTCTGCCTAACTTCTTTATTAACCTAAGCACTATAAATAGTAAGGATTAATTTAACACTTCTTAATGAATTCTAGGAACGTCAATTTAAGCAATAAAATAAATTTTATGCAAGTAAGAAAAGTTATTTTTACCATCTTACTATTATTTTCATACAATCTAAAGGCAGCCAGTACAGAATTTTACTCAAATAGTAACGAATCAGCTAAGGTAGCTGTTCTATCAACGTTTAATAAAGAGAATGATTTAATTCTAGCTGTTCATTTCAAAATTGAAAAAGCTTGGCATATCTACTCCCCAAATAAAGATAAATCTTACCAAGAACCTAAATTTAATTTCACAGGATCTGGTAATATTGATAGTAGCAACTATGATATTTTGTGGCCAAAAGCAATAATAAAATCTGAAAAATTTGACGATATTATTTATCAATACAGCGCCTATCAAGATGAAATAATAATTCCAATAAGACTACGTGTTATAGACAAAAATAAGGATATAAAAATAAATTTAGAAATCGATTACAGCATATGCAACAAGGTGTGCGTACCAGCAAAAAATACTTTATCAACTTACATCAAAAAAAATAGCATCGATTATGATTTACTATCTAAAATTAAAAAACTTTCTAACGAGGCTGAGGATACTTTTAATTATAAATATCTCTTAAAAATTATTATTTTTGCACTTATTGGGGGCTTGATTCTAAATATTATGCCCTGCGTATTGCCAGTTTTGTCGATAAAATTAATATCTATCACAAAGCATAAAAACCTTAAAGACTCTCAGGTAAAAAAAATGTATTTTGCAACAATTTTAGGGATAATTTTTACCTTTTTGATATTAGCTCTACTTACCGCATTATTAAGAGAGTTAGGAAGTTCATTTGGCTGGGGATTGCAATTTCAAAATCCATATTTTTTAATTACCATATCCATAATCCTAACCATCTTTATTTCAAATTTATTTGGAAATTTTGATATAAATTTTAACTTTAATTTAGCCTCTGGACTGAATCAGAAAATTACCGAGAAAGAAAAAAAAAGAAACATATTTATTAGCAACTTTCTCTCTGGAATATTAGCTGTTTTATTAGCAACTCCATGTTCTGCGCCATTTCTTGGAACATCAATATCTTTTGCCTTAACTCAAGATATATCAACAATCTTAATTATATTTTTT
This sequence comes from uncultured Rickettsiales bacterium, assembly GCA_905478165.1. Classification (GTDB taxonomy): domain Bacteria; phylum Pseudomonadota; class Alphaproteobacteria; order Rickettsiales; family UBA1997; genus CAJQHK01. Next base: position 14,696 of record CAJQHK010000031.1, read on the forward strand.
GCCATATCTGTTGGGTTTTCCTTCCCTTATTTTGCATTAATATTATCTCCACATTCTATCAAATTATTGCCGCGATCTGGATCTTGGACAATAATTGTTAAATATGTAATGTGCGCCCTACTAATTATGACATTAATATGGATTATATATGTAATATTAAGCAATATTGGTCTCGTTTCATCAGTGTTAACTGTTCTACTGCTAATTAGCATATTAATATTCCTAAAATTAAGTAATAAGAAAATCAACCACCCCAAAAGATTGTTAATTTTATTACTTCTATCCGCCATAACTTTAATTTTCCCCATTAAACTTCAAAATCAAATAGAATATAGAGAAAATAATTCTAAAAAATTATGGGTAAAATTTGACCAAAAATTAATTGAAAAATATATAAATCAAAACAAAATTATATTAATTGATATTACTGCAGACTGGTGTATAACTTGCAAAGTTAATAAATTAATAGTTTTAGATACGCAACAAATTACAGATAAAATAAAGTCGGGAGAAATTATTGCAATGAGGGGAGACATGACGAAAACAAATCAAAAATTACTAGATTTTATGGCTAATTACAATCGCTACGCTATACCATTTAATATTGTTTACGGCCCCAATGCTAGAGATGGAATATTAACATCAGAATTGTTAACAATGAAATCCTTGCTAGATATAATAAAAGAGGCATCAAATAAATAACAATTAATAACATTTTATATCAACATACACCTTTGTATAAATGATGGATGATTTAAACTTTAAGATAAAAACTATTATTAGCGGTGTAATGACATTAATATTTAAAATATTACTTATTACCTTAGCGCTAGGTCAAAACTCTCTTGCAGCAAAAAGTCAAAGCACATCTTTTGAAGATTGGCACTTTTATACTGATGATAGTAAGGGGAAGAAAATTTGTTATACCTACTCCCTACCAAAAAAAAGTGAGGGTAATTACAGAAAAAGAAATAAACCCTATTTTATGGTTAAAAATACTGAAAACGGTAATTCAGAAATCACAGTATCGTCAGGATTTGTATATCAAAATAATTCAGAAGTGCAAATATCACTAAAAAACAAAAAATTTAATATTTTTACCTTTGAAAATTTAGCTTGGTCATACAATATGAATCAAGATCTAGATATCAATAAGGAAATGAAAAAAAATAATTTTCTTGAAATATATTCAATCAATAAATATGGCAAATATTCTCGGGATACATACTCTTTAAATGGATTCAACCAAGCCTACAATAAAATAATTCAAATTTGCAATAATCATGAACATCATTAAGCCCTACACCTGCCTAAAAACAATATATGTGTCAGGAAATATATCTGCAGATTATCTTTTAACAAAATTACTTAATACAAATGACAAAAAATAAAGAAAATATAGTTGATATGTCAAACATGACATTCGAAACTGCCATGAAAAGATTGGAAGAAATTGTATCTGACCTATCCTCTGGAAAAGCAAATCTTGAGGATATGGTTTCATTATATAAGGAAGGAAACTTGTTAAAGAAATTTTGTAGTAAAAAAATTTCTGACGCTAAAATGGAAGTTGTTAATATTCTTGAAGATAAAAATTAATGACTAATCTATTATCAAATCATGCAAATTTGATATATTTAGGCTTAATATTATTTTTTTTAATATTAAATTTTATTAGCAGCGATAAGGGTGGAATATTTATGGCTCTCAAGCATATATCCATATGGATAATTATAATTCTAATTATCATCATTGGGTATAGCTATCGTTACGAACTAAAAGATGTCAAAGATAAGGTTGTGAGGGAGTTGAATCCAGGATCATCAACGCACAAACAAAAACTTAAGGCGATTACTATCAACAAAGCAAATGATGGTCATTTTTACCTAAATACAATAATAAATGGACAAAAAATTCAATTTTTAGTCGATACCGGAGCTAGTAGTGTAGCGCTAATCTTAGATGATGCTAAAAAAATAGGTATAAATCTTAATGAAATTAAATTTAATAAAGTTTATCATACGGCAAATGGTGAGGCATATGGAGCATCTATTACATTAGATCATTTAATCGTCGATAATATTAAATTTAAAAAAGTTCCCGCCTCCATTATGTCTTCGGATATGGGAATCTCTCTTTTAGGTATGAGTTTTCTGAATCGTTTGAAAAAATTTGAATTTAAAAATAATAATTTAATTTTATATTATTAATTATGCCAATTATCAATCTATTAACAGAGGATCGGCATTATTTAATAATTCATGAATAAAAATATTTTAAAAAACTACTTTAAAGATGGGAATTGGTATTAGGCAATTATTTAAATTATTTTTTAAAGTTAAGATTAACGACCTAAATCCTTACATAAACTCTAAAAAAGGTACCATTTTCATCTCTAATCTTACCTCCTATTTAGATATCTTTATCTACGCCACTTTCTTACCTAAAAAACTAATAATAATCCTAACTAAGCCCAAGGAATCAAACTTATTACTAAATTTTCTTTTTAAAATATTCAATATTTATCTGATAGAAAGCGGAAGATCTTCAGATATAATTAAACTAGTAAAGAAAATAAAAAATGGCAAAAAATGCTTGATTTTTCCTGAGTCAAAACCGAACTATAAAGGTTCTATCGCAAAAATTTATGAAGATAGTCTAATAATAGCACAAAAAACTGATTCAGAAATTATTTCAATAAATATAAGTAATTCACAGAACTCAATTTTTTCTAAGAAACTTCCATATTTAAGAAAAAAAATATTTACTAAAATTAATATTCATTTCTCAAAAACAATGAAAGTTCAATTAAATAAAAATTTAAACCGAAGAGACAAAAGAAGATTTGCCAAAAAACAGCTTTTTAAAATAATGTCAGAAAACTATTATGACGCAATTCAAAAAGATAAAACTCTATTTTCTAAACTACTTGAAACCAAAAATAATATAAAAAATAAAGTAATAATTACCGACTTCAATCAAACAGATATCACTTACAATAAGCTAATTATTGGATCAATTATTTTGGGAAAAAAGATATCCAAACAGACGAAGGAAGAAAAAAAAATTGGCTTATTATTACCAAATATTTCGGCTGCAATGGTTACTTTTTTTGCCTTACAATTAATTGGTAAAATTCCTGCGATTTTAAATTTTTCTAATGGCACCGATAGACTTCTCGGATCAATTCAAAATTCTAGACTAAAATATATCTATTCTTCAAAATTATTTATTAAAAAAGCTAAATTAGGCAAATTTATTAAACTAGCGGAAGAAAAAAATATTAAAATCATCTATCTAGAAGATTTAAAATCTGAAATCTCCACCTTAAATAAAATTACAGCAGTTTTTAAATCAAATTTTATTACAAAATATCTAAAAAAAATTAACAAAACTACGGCAGATGATATTGCTATAATTTTATTTACTTCAGGATCAGAAGGTAATCCCAAAGCTGTTGCACTGACTCATAGAAATATTAACAGCAATATTGCTCAACTTAAATCTATTATTGATTTTAACCCATCTGACAAAGCTTTTAATGCTATGCCAATTTTTCATTCTTTTGGCCTGGTTATTGGATCTATTTTGCCAATTTTTTCTGGCATTAAAACTTATCTTTACCCTTCCCCCATTCATTACAATAAAATACCAAACTTAGTATATAATTTTTCTGCGACAATTACTTTTGGCACTAATTATTTCTTAAAAAAATATAGTGAATTTGCTGACAATCTAGACTTCTCTTCGGTTAGGTACATTTTTGCTGGTGCAGAAAAAATTACTTCCGATACTAAAAATATTTATTTTGAAAAATTTGGTGTCAGAATATTAGAAGGATATGGCGCAACCGAAACCTCGCCAGTTGTTTGTTTAAACACTCCAAGGTCAAATAAATTTAACACAATTGGACAAATTTTACCAAGAATAACTTACAAGATAGAAAAAATAAAAAATATTTCTGAAGGAGGATCTTTGTTAGTAAAGGCAGATAATGTCATGAAAGGCTATTTAGATTTAAAAAATCCTGAGAGAGTTAAAGAGAGAGAGGAATATTATAATATGGGTGACGTAGTTCGTATTGATGAAGATGGTCACCTTATAATTACCGGCAGAATAAAAAGATTTATTAAGATTGCTGGTGAAATGGTTTCGTTAAATCTAATCGAATCCTATATTAGAAAAATTTCCCCAAACAACAATCACGCCGTAATTTCTTTTATTGATAGCAGTTCTAAAGAAAATATGTCTTTATTTACTGATGATAAGAGTCTAAATTTAGAAAAAATTATAAAAATCTTTAAAGAAAAAAACATTGGAACGATTTTTATACCAAGGAACATTGAATATGAAAAAAACATCCCTATTTTAAATACAGGGAAGATTGATTACAATAAATTAGAAAACAAATAATGCGGCAAACAGATTACTTATTACCAATTGGATTTTACGACTTAATAGGTGAGGAGGCAAAAAATAATGAAAAAATTATTCAAATAATCAAAGATTCATTTGAAAAAGAAAATTTTAACATAATAAAAACTCCTTTACTGGAGTTTGATGATAAAATTGATGATGATTCCTTTAAAACAATGGATATTTTATCAAAAAAATTCCTTAAAATTAGGAATGACATAACTCCACAAATCATAAGATTAGTTGAAACAAAGTTTGTTAATGAAAATTCAGAATTAAAATTATCTTATATTGGCGATGTTTTGAAGTTTGAAAATAAAGATTTATTTTATGAGAGACAATTAACACAGGCTGGAATTGAAATTATATCACCAACATCAAAAGATGTAAATTTTTATATAATTGATATTATTTTAAAAATTTTAGAAAAATTAAAACTAGAAAATAATCTTATTAGCTTTTCTGTTCCAGGAATCTTATCCAGATTAATTACTAAGTTAGAGATCTCTAATCCAGAAAATTTAATAAAATCTATCAAATCTAAAGACATCCTTAATATCAAAAAATATGGTGAAAAATTTTCTGATATTTTATTGCAAATTACCCTCGAAAATTTTGATAAAAACTTAATCAATGAAAAAATTTTAGAGCCTGAAAAGAAAAACATTAAAAAAATACTAGAAATAAAAGAAAGAATAGAAAAAAAATATCAAAATACTAAAATAGATATCGACTTATTCGATGACAATCTGTCTTTTCAAGAAAATTTTGGCTTCATGATGTTTGTTGATAATTTTAAATATCCAGTTTCTCGAGGAGGAGAATACAAGATAGGCCAAAAAGAAGCTGCTGGTGGCACAATATATGTAAACCACCTAACGAAAATAAAAAATTTAAAGCCTATCATAAAAACTTGAATTATACAGTTAGATGAGTAGTTTTAAATTTGCACTTTATTGAGTAGTAACCCTGATTATCATGGCAAACAAACTTCTTATCTGGAAGAGGAGGTATTTTGAGCTGAAGAACAAGATAGATATGGTAAAAGAACTTCTTTTATAGATTTAAATTCAGGATCATTGATGAGACCATTCATTTAACTGTGTAAAGTCAGTTTAAGTCTTTTTGGAAAATGATTTTCCAATTGCTAACAATTATAGTACATTTTGATGTGGATACACTTCTCCGGACAGATTTTTAACAATTATTAATAAAAATTATGTCCGGAGAAGTGTAGCCACATCATTTAGAGTATTGTAAGATTATAATTGTCAAAAAAACGACCACCCTATGTTGATAAGTTAATTACTTTGAGATGAAAAAGAAATATGTTTTAACTTATATATTTTAAGGATAATTTGCTTATGAATTAATTTTCTACTGCCATTTCTAGGATTATAGGAATATGATCGGAAGGCCTTTCTTTGACTCTAAAATCAACTAAAAACTTTGCATCAGTAATGTTATCTCTTAGGTTTGGGGTTACCCAAATATGATCTAAACGTCTTCCTCGGTTAGATTTCATGGGGTCTTTTGCCCTATAACTCCACCAACTATACAATCTTTCTTCAGCCCCTATTTTATACCGATGAGAATCAACCCAATTTAAAGTTTTTTGCAAATTATTCATTTTTTCTACTTCGATTGCAGTGTGAGAAACAACCTTCAATAATTGCTTGTGAGACCAGACATCCATCTCAAGAGGAGCGACATTCATGTCACCAACCATTATCAATTTATCATTCTTAGAATAACTTTTAGCAAAATATTCTGCCATATAATCTAAAAATTTTAATTTAAAATCAAATTTTGGATTAATATTTACATCAGGTTCGTCACCGCCAGCAGGAACATAAAAATTATGAATCTTAATGCCGGATTTGGTTACGGCAGAGATATGTCTTTTGTCTTCGGAATCTAAAATTTTATAAATCTTGATATTTTCTAAAGGCTGTTTTGATAAGATTGCTACGCCATTATAAGATTTTTGACCTGAAAAATAAATATTTTCTAAACCAAAAGACTTTAACTCCTCTAGAGGAAACTCGCTATCCTGTACCTTTGTCTCTTGTAAACAAATAATATCAGGTTGTTGCTCAAGAATTAATTGCTTTAAAAGCGGAGCTCTAAGTCTAACGGAGTTAATATTCCAAGAAATAATTTTCATAATCTATGAATTCTAATGTAATCAATATTTTTTTGAACCAAATAACTTGTTACAATATCAGTTTTTTCATTAATAGTTTTACCAATGAATTCGTCTTTTTCAAGGAAATTTAAAAATCCTTTTCTAGAATGTCCAATATATAGGGGCAAATTTAAAATTTTTAACTCCTCCACTCTAGTAATAATATCAATATTTTGTTGATAATTTTTGCCAAAACCAATCCCAGGATCAAAAATTATACTTTCCTTTTTAATTCCAATTTTAGTTAAAATCTCCACCCTTTCCTTCGCCCACTTAATTAGTTCAGTAATTATATCAAGATTTCTATCAATAGTTACGTCTGGATTAGATGGAACACCTAAATTATGCATTAAAATCAGTTTTTTTTGTGACATTCTTGCAACCTCTTGCATCCCGACACTTTTAAAGCCACTTACATCATTAATGACATCAATACCAATTTCTAAGGCTTTTTTAAAATTTTCTGGATGATAAGAGTCAAGCGCAACTTCAATATTTTTACCAGACATCTCTTTAAATTTTCTAACTTCATCAATAATAGAAGGTAAAATATCTTTCAACCTCTCCCACTCTTCATTTGCCATTATAGGGCCTGCACCAGGACGAGTTGATTCCGCACCAACATCAATCATATCAGCTCCAGAATTCAATAATTGCTTTAAATGAACTAAAGATGTGTCTTTTTTATTAAACTTTCCTCCGTCACTAAATGAGTCAGGTGTTAAGTTTAAAATTGCTACAAATTTTGTCATAATATTAAAAAACTTTTAACTTTAATAAATCTCTGCAAAACCTTACTAGATTCTTAAAATAAAAAATATATCCTAGAATTTAGCTATCACTTCAATAAATTTTTTAATATCCTCCTCCAGAACTGATTTATGATTTTGAATAAAATTATCAATATTTTTCTCAATCTCCTTTCTGTATTTTTGATCTTTAAAGATCTTTAAAGCATAAAAATAAAGCTCATCCTCATCTTTACTCATCTGACAAACAGCGCCCTCTTCTAATTTTTGATAAATCTCATTAAAATTAGAGGTATATCTACCAGAAATAATGATATTCTTGTGCTGCAAGGCCTCGTAAGGATTATGACCGCCAATATTATCAGAAAAAGAACCGCAAATAATTGATAAATTACTCATATGATAAAATAAATCCATGTAACCAATTTCATCTACAATAAAAACATGATCTTCCTTTGTCACTCTTTGATTGTCACTTAAAAATTTTACTCCTGATGGTAATAATTTTTTTACTTCTAATTTTCGATGTGGATGACGAATAGCAATGATAGTTAATAAATTATTAACATCTTTTTTTAATTTATTATGTAAATCAATAATAATACCTTCTTCGCCCTGATGAGTACTAGATGCAAAAAGAATTTGACGATCTTTAAATTGTCCCTGAAATTTTTCTAATAATTTTGGATCAATTTCTTTTTTTTCCACGTCTTCCTTTAGGTTTCCAAAAGAAAAAACTTCTTTTTCCGACAATAACTTAAATTTTTCTTGATCTCCTGAGCTTTGAGCAATAATTAAGTCAAATTTAGAAAATAATTTTTGAGCTGATTGATATTTTTGCCATTTTTTAAATGATTTGTCAGAAATCCTAGCATTAATAAGAGTTAATTTAGCAGAAAATTTAGCAGAAAAATTAAGTAAATTAAACCAAATTTCAGATTCAAAAAAGATTACAATATTTGGTCTCCAATACTTAATAAATCTTCTGGCAGTAAAAAATTTATCCAAAGGAATGAATTGGTGGGTGATATTTTTTGGCAATTTATTAGCCAAATTTTTGGCAGAAGTAACCGTTCCAGATGTAAATAAAATTTGATAATTAGGATAATTATCCTGTATCTTGGAGATAAATTTAAGAGCAGAGTTTGATTCTCCAACAGATGCGGCATGAATCCAGATTAATTTTTCTTTTGTTTTTTTAGCGGACGGAAAGCCAAATCTCTCTAAAAAACGAGATTTATGCTCTTTACCCTTGATTAAGCGAAATAAAAAGTAGATATCAATTATTGGAGATAATATTATCGACAATAATTGATATAAGAGTAACATAATTAGACGAAATATGAAATAAACACAAAGATAAAGTAGGCTTAGAAATAATACCAAGACCCACCTTAAAAACTATGTTAAAAATTACTTAGCTACAGTTTCAGCTTCTTTTTCAACTTTTGCAGATTCTAATTTTTCTTTCTCCTTCTCTATTTTTTCTAAGGCCTTAGCTTTAGCACCATAACCTTTATCTCTTACAATAAATTTTGGCTTATACTTTTCAGCACCCGCAACACCTAAAGAAATTAATAAATTAGCGACTCTATCACTTGGAACAGCACCAACCTTCAACCAATGCTCAGCTCTTTCCTTATTAATAACCAATCTTTTTTCATTATCAGACTCTAAAAGAGGATCAAAATAACCAACTTTTTCTAAAAATTTACCATCCCTTGGAGCGGTAACATTTGCAGCAACAATTTTATAAAAAGGCTTTCCTTTTCTACCAGCTCTAGCTAATCTTAGTTTTACACTCATTAATATTTGTTAAATTTTTCGGATAAACCGAATCTTAAATCATACCACACCATAGATAAAAATGGTATCACTCTATACCAAAGTTAATCTATAATGCAACATTTATGCTTTTTATTTTTGGAAAAAAATTATCACAAAACTTATCTAAATATATTTCGATATTAAGCATAAATTTAATAATAAATTTTTGACTCAAACTAATTTACCTAAATGTTGCATTATAGATGAACTTTGGCATTATTGGCAGAGTTGGTTATGATAAATTAAAATAATCTTATTATCAAGAAAAAACAATGGAAATTGAATGGAAGACAGATGATAAAGAAGTTTCTTTTGAAGAGTCGATAAAATTTATGGAAAAAAGAAATAGAGAGGTCATCAACAAAAACTCTCCTAACCTTGTGTGGCTTACCTCCCACCCCTCCCTTTACAGCGCTGGTATTAGCGCAAAAGATAGCGACCTTTTGGAACCAAAAATTCCTGTTTTCAAAACTAATCGCGGTGGAAAATACACTTATCACGGCCCTGGAATTAGAATTATCTACGTAATGTTTGACTTAAAAGAGCTTTTTATGCCAAATAGGCCAGATATTTCTAAATTTATTAATTTATTAGAAAATTGGATTATTAATAGTCTGTCAAAAGTTGGGATTAAGGGTGAAATCAGAAAAGATCGTGTAGGAATTTGGGTCAAAACCAACAATAGTGAAGAGAAGATTGCAGCTATCGGTATTAAATTAAAAAAATGGGTTACTTATCATGGAATTGCCGTAAATATTAATCCTAATTTACAATATTTTAATGATATCATACCCTGTGGTATTAAAGAATTTGGAGTAACTTCTTTAGAGAAATTAGGCATTACTACTACTCAAGAAGAGTTTGACAAAATATTACAAGAGGAATTTACAAAAATTTTTGAAGAATTTACGAAAAAATAGATCGAGCTTACTTGTTTACCTCATCAAAGTAAAAAAAATACTTTGACTCCCCTACTTTACAAGGGTATTTTGGGAACTGAGTTTGTTTTTTTTAAGAGATCTAAAAAAACTTTACCCACACAAAAGCTAGAACAAATATACTCATAAATACTAACCCAATAAAACTAAGGATCTTTAAGTAAATATTTGGATGAAATTTTTTTGCCAATAATTTTGAAGTCACCACCTTGTAATTTAAAAAAGCAAAAAATGGCGCAAAAAGAAAAGAAATTATAGTTACAATATCCACTATTCTTTGAAAGTCATTGACAAAAAAATAAATTATCGCGAAGGCAAGAGAGCAAAAAATAATAGTTAATTTTAATCTCTGTCTTTTTTCACATTCTTCATCGCTATTATTTAGAATTTGCAATCCAACAGAAATACTACGAGGATAAATGTCGATCACCGTAATTGTAGTTGATAGAATCGCCGTTAAAATCGCTGTTGCAATGATAATTTTTGACCAATTCCCAATTGTTAAACTATAGAGAGAAAGTAGTTGTCTTGCAAAATCAGGTCCGCTTTTTGAGATTTCTATTCCAGAGTGATGAAGAACTAAAGCTCCAAGTGTAACAAAAAAAATAGCAGTGATAATAATCAAAATATATCCAAAATTAAAATCAAACTTAGCTTGTTGGAAGTTAATTTTATGACCTCCCTTGTTTTTTGCTTGCAGCCAAAGAGAATACCAAACACCTATTTCCATTGGCCCCGGCATCCAACCCATTAGAGCAATAACAAAGGGAAAATTACTAGAATTCCAAACTGAGTCAATATAAGTAATATTACTTTGATCTGGGTTGTGACTGGTTATAGCAAAAATTACTGCAAAAAATGTTGAAAAAAACAATAATAACATAAAAATTTTCATGACATTATCAAGAAAATCATAGTTTTTTAAAGTTATTATGGCGACAAAAGTTACCATTATAATCAAAGTAATGATCTTGGTATCAAGAGTTAGACCTAAAACGGTTTTAGAAATTCCACCAGCAACATAAGAAAGCAAGGCGATAGATCCGATTGCAGCGATAATATTTGTAACTACAAAGAATCTTAAGAAATTTTTATGCAGCCTATTATATGCCTGCAATAGATTCTCCCCCGTTGCTCCCGTATATCGAAAACCGTATTCAATAAAAGGATATTTCACAATATTAACAAGAACAACTATCCATAAAAGCTCAAAACCAAAATATCCACCCGCCCTAGTTGATTGAATTAGATGAGAAACTCCAATTGCAGCTGATGCTGCTAAAATTCCTGGTCCAAGATTATTTAAAAAACGAATTATTTTTTGCATATAATTAAAAATCAATATCCAAACCAATGTCAACAGCATCAATAGAATTGGTTAATTCCCCAACTGAAATGTAATCAATCTCCAAATCTAAAATCTTATCAATAGCATCTAAATTAACTCCTCCAGAAACCTCAATTTTTACCTTATTAGCAATAATATCCTTAGCTTTACGCATCTGCTCAATATTCATATTGTCAAGCATGATAATATCAACATCATATTGTACTGCATCACGAACTTGCTGCAAATTATCACATTCGATTTCAATTGGAATGTTGATATTCTTAGAACAGATATTGTTAAGAGCATTTTTTACGCCGCCAGCAGCAGCAATATGATTATCTTTAATCAATATCGCATCAAAAAGAGAGAAGCGATGATTGTAGCCACCACCTATCCTAATCGCATATTTATGTAAGTGACGAAATCCTGGGATGGTTTTCCTGGTATCAAGAATTTTAGTTTTACTATCGCCAATTTTTTTTATAAATTTATTAGTTTTGGTAGAGATGGCACTAAGATGTTGCAATAAATTTAAAATTATTCTCTCGCTAGCAAAAATTAATCTTGCATTACCAACGCCGTGAATAATAACCTCTCCAGTCTTAACTGCAGCACCATCAGAAAAATTTTCTTCAAAGGTAATATTGTTCTTCTCATATCTAGTGGCGATTTTATTAAAAATTGTTGCCACGAATAAAGATCCACAAAGGATCATATCCTGCCTTGCTCTAATAGAAAATTTTACATTTACATCTTCTAACAGAATGTTATCAGAAGTAACGTCTGACTGATTAGACAAATCCTCTTCAATTGCTAAATCAATTATTATTTCGGACCAATAATGAATATCTTTCTTCATTTTTACTTATTTTTATTTTTAATAATCGATTCTATAACAAAGTTTATCTACAATAAGACATTTAGGTAAATTAGTTTGGGTCAAAAATTTATTATTAAATCTATATTTAATATCGGAATATATTTAGCTAAATTTTATGATAATTTTTGTCTAACAATAAGAAGTATAAATTCTACACTATAGATGAGATTTGGTATTACAGTTCTTAGGATTAACATTTGACTCTTTTAATTTTTCTAGCTGCTCCTTTACAAAGATATTCATAAAAAATAAATCACTAATAATATCAGGGTCAGTTTCACCATCATATTCATTGTATTTATCTCTTAAATCCCTCATAATTAAAAATGATCGACAATAATTACCCATTTTTGAATGAATAATAGCCGGCATCTGCTTTGTAAAATATGGAGCATTTGGGTTCTTAGTTTTACTTAATTTATAAGCAAGTCTTAGAGCTATCTTATCGTTCTTAACAAACATTTTACTTAACGTTACCGCCTGAAACATCCACCACCAATTTTTATCAATATCCTTTTCAGCATATTCCTCTAAAAATTTTACAATCCAAGCAACTCTAGATTGGTCAGGAACGGAGCTATAAAAATAAGTTGCAATTGAGGGGGTAAATTTAGATTTATAATTTAATTCTGATAGAGTCTTCAACCAATTATATAGGAGTTTGTAATCATATTTTTTAAGAGAAGTATAATTACCGAATTGGTCTCCGGAGTTTTGCAATTTTATTGATAGGTTGCGAAAATAAAACTCTTTATCGCCAAAGGATAAACCTTCTATAGATTTTTTTGTTTGTAATTTTGGTAAAATATCTACCTTTGACTTAATATTCTCAGTATTGTACCAAAACATGATTTGCAATAGCACAAAGAATGAAAAGAAAACAAAGTTAATTCTATCCATATTAAAATTGCTTCCTGTTAAAATCAAAAAAGCACATAAAGATCATTAAAAATACATAGATAATAGATTGCGATAATATGACTAATAAATCAGTATAAGAAATATTAGCGCCATAAATTAACCATTCACTTTTAGCAAACAAATCTAATCTTGGAATAATAGTGGATATTACTTTTGTAATGAACTTTCCAAATGAGTTAAAATTGTAAATCCCGTCTGAAAACGAAATATTCATAACGAAAAATCCCATCATTCTAGATATGACATAAAAACCAAACGATGCCAGAACTGAAAAAACTGCACTTTTAAAGATAAATGACGCCAAGATAGCAAAGGAAATAAATATTAACGATTCTAGTGTGATAGATAGTGACCAAAAAAATAACCCCAAATAATTAACCTCTGGTAGGATAGAAATTAAAATAATCAAAGGTAATAAAGCAAAAACCGAAACTATGAAAAATCCTAATATGTAAGATAAAATAAATTTACTCCTCGATATGGATTTACTTAAAAAAAATTCTACCTCCCTATTATCAAAAGATTTTCTGATATTAAAACAAATAAAAATAATAATACCTATTGCAAATAAAATTCTGCCCGACCCCGCAACATAAACAATAGAAAATTGATTATTTTCAGAAAATGCACTACTTCCTATTAGAACAGAAATTCCAAAAGCAACCAAAAGAGATATAACTACTCCGACATAAAGCCAGTCTCTCATGGCAGTCATCAAGACATATTTTAAAATAGAAATCATATTATAATTTTTGACAAGTTACTGTTGTAATGTTTATTGATTAAAGAACTTCGTAAAAATAACTCGAACATTATCAAAATATTTGTTCTTTTAGGGTTTATTTTTAACCGCAAAATAAGATTGTAATTGGTATTAAAAATAAAATCTAAAAAGTAAAATGTTTTACTAAATAACATAAATTGTTTCTACAATAACCTTAATGATAAATTTAACCTTAAGATAATTTCAGTAAGGACTGGTATGTGAATAATATTAATCATACAGAATAATTTACTAAAATTCTCTTACACTATTTGAAAAGGTATCGTGAATTTTCTTATCTTGAGAATTTGTACCCTTTCCAACCTCAATAATAGTAGCTTTTACAAAAATTACAGTTTCAATGATATCACTCTTACTTGAGCTAAATTTAAACAAATGACCTAAAATAGGAATTTGACTTAAAAAAGGTATGCCAGATTCATTTTTAGTTACATCCTCCTTCATTAGACCACCAATAACTAGAGTATCGCCACTCTTAATTCTGGCTGTAGTCTCAATTGTTCTTGTGTTAACTTGGGGTACGGTATTATTAAGAGAGGTACCATCAGCACCGGTTGAGGGATCGGAAATGGTACCAGAAACAACTGATAATTCAGGAAAGACATTTAAAGTAATCTCTCGCTTGTCTAAATCAATAGAGGGAGTTATTCTTAAAGACGCGCCAACAGGAACTTCATTTTTAGTTGCGCTAATTACCGTATTAATATTATTACCACCGTTACCAGAACCAACGGCAGTATTAGTATTGGATGTGACGGTAAAGTAAACCAGACTATTTTCAAACTTAACAGAAGCTGTTTGATTGTTTAAGGCGATAACTCTTGGACTTGAGATACCTTTTGTAACACCAAATTTATCTAAAAGAGAGATATTAAAATTACCAACAGCCCCTAATATACTACCGGTAGTTACTAGTTTGATAATCGAATCACCAGCGGTACCTTGTGGACCAGTTAAAACTGAAGAACCAGAAGAATTTGCCATATCCCAGTCAATACCAGACCTATATTCATCATTTAATTTTACCTCTACAATCTTTGCCTCGATTAAAACCTGGGCAAAAGAATATTTATTTACCATATCAATATATTGTCGAGCCGCGTCCTGCTGGACTCTACTAGCCAAAATGGTAATTATTCCTGACGGTTTATTGTAGGTAATTGTTGCGTCAGGCTGAACCTTCACAGGAATCTCAACCTCAGTTACAACTTCGTTACCTTCATTATCAATCGTGACTTTTTCTTCAATTTTTGGTTTTGGATTTTTCTTTAAAGATCCAAATATATTCTGTAAACTAGACTCTAACTCTCCCCATAACTGACTATTAGGCAAATACCCTACCTGATAATATTCGATATAATTTTTATCAGACTGAAAAGACATAACGCCATTATTGATGACATATCTTATTTTAGCCATCTTGCAAATACGATCAATAACCTCTTTTAATGGGCGATTTCTGGCATTAATAATAATCTCACCAGATATGTCAGGACTTATATCCATTTCTGTATCAGTTATCCTTGCTAATTCAAACAATATGTCCCTGACAGGAACTGGGTCAGCAGCTGAGAATGAAATTAATTGATCTCCATACTGCGTCTTAGGTTCTGGAGGGGAGATGATCATCTTAGAAACTCTAGGTATTGAAGGAGCAAACTTATCATCAACAACAATATCCTTCTTTACAACTCTTTTTTTAATAATAGCATCCCTTACAACATCCCTAGATAATCTAGAATCAACCAGATTGGGGTTGCAAGCGTATAAAAATGAAATTGCAAAAATTACTATAAAAACTTTCTTCAAAAAATCCATATTATAATGACTATTTATTAGATATAATAGATAAGTAAACGACTAACTGCCTCAATTATCATAAAGAATTTAACTTCATTTTTTGAGATAAAATTAATAAAAATCCTTAAGAAATATAAAAATATCTCCCCCTGGTTTTACTAACTTTGTTTCAAAAATATTTTACTAATGATTGTTTATTTTTAAATAGTAATGATCTATACGACAAAAATAGATTAATTATAAATTTAAATCAACATCAAATATTAAAATAATCTTAACTAAGAATTATAAATCATAGAGCAAAATTAATACGCCCTTAAAAGAATAATAATTGCTTTCTAAATTAATTGTCCTAAAAACTCTTCATTTATGTTAATTTTCACCTTTAAAGAAGTTTTTTCTTTATCTTTTACTCCTAAACAATCAAAAACTCTTGCACCCTATGTTAATAGGTTGATGATTTAAGGATAATAAGGATGGAGAAAAAATCTGCTCTATAACTTGTATATTTTAAAGGTGGGAATCGGTATTATTCCCCAAAAAAAACCCCACTTAATATAATTTTAACCTGGGTCAATACCAAAATTCATCTATAATGCAAAACACGTGAAATGAAATTTATTATATTAGGATCAGAAATAGATAATTTAGTAAACGCCTATTTTCTAGCAAAATCTGGACACCAGATCACAATAATTGAGAATAAAAACAGAAAAGAGTGTGTGGCTCATGACTCTTTATCCTTTCAGTTTGACCCAATCCTTACAAATGATATCGCAGAAAAAGACCTTAAATCAAAAATAACAAACCTATTTCATAAAAATAAATTTAACCAAAAAATTACAGAATTAATTTTAAAAAATAAAAGTGCCTTAATAAAATTGTTAGAAACTGAGAAAATTACACTAAAAAATAAAAGAGTCGGTTTGCTTCACCTATACAAAAATAACCCTCAAAATAAAATTAGGGATATAAAGAAAAAGTCAGGATGGCAATCCAATTACAAAATTTTTAGTCAAGAGGAGTTGATATCACTAGGACTAGCATTAGACTATGAAAAACAAATAATTTCTGGAGCAATTTTGTCTCAAAATGATTTTACAATAGATAGGCAGTCATTCATAGATGATTTAAAAAAGATATGTCAGGTAAAATACAAAGTAAAATTTGAAAAAAATTTAGAAATAAAAAATATCTTAACAAACTGTAAAAAAATTACTGGAATCCATACGGACAAAAAAGTGTTTGTTGCAGACTACTACATAATTAATATAGATGATCACAACCTAGAATTGTTAAAATCCATAAACATAAAGATTGTTCCAAATTTTAAGTATAAAATTAAAATATTCACTGATATTGAGAACATTAAAAACCCCCCTCCCAAACATAACTTAATAAACCATTCAGATCAAATAACTTACCATATCAACAAAGATTATTATAAAATAGAAATCCCAATTAATAAAAAAATTTACACAAAAATTAAATCAACCTTAAATTGGGAATATTTGAATAAAATAAATCACGCAAGCTTATTGGAGGTAAAAGATTACAAAAATATTAAATACTACTTAGAGAAGGAGCAATATTTTAAAAACGGGGTGCCGTTAAGCTCTGTATCAAAAAAATATAGTAATTTATTCTTAAATGGAGGGTACGGCAATGTAGATTTTAATCTATCATTTAGCATGTCGGATCTTATACCATCTAAACTTCCCAATTAGTATCAAAGCAATGCTAAAAAAAATTATTTTTTGCTTAGGGTCAAACATAGGAAACAAAAAACAGAACCTAGATTTGGCAGAAAAATACCTAACTAAAGATTTAAAATTATCCAACTTAAAAAAATCAACCATTCTACAGAATAAAGCTATGACGCTGCCGGAATCTCCTGCAGAATGGGACATCGATTTTCTTAACATAGCAATTGGAGCCGACATAAATATATTGGAATTTCCTCCCCTAAAAATACTAGAAATCTGCAAAAATATTGAAAAAAAAATAGGTAGAAAAGATGGAGAAAAATGGTCCCCAAGAGAGATTGATATAGATATTGCTAAAATTGAAAATTTAAAAATTCATATTGATAATAAATTAACCATACCGCATCCCGGAATTTATGATCGCGACTTCTTTATTAAAACCATATCAGAAATAGAAGATGAGAACATCAAGCTAACGTGATGCAAGGATAAATTTAGATACAAAAACTAGAGAAGAACCGCTAAACTATCAATAGCAAAACCTAAAATACAATTCCTCCTCCCTTCTACCTCTTCAAATAATTTGTAACCATTTTCTTCAAATTTATAGCTACCAGCACATCCCCACGGACGATCTAAATCAACATAATCAATAATTTCTTTTTCGGTAAGATTTTTCATCTTTAGAATTGCAATCTCATAATGACTAGCAATGATTCGATTATTTTGATAGATGAAGATGGCATTATTTTGAATATGTCTTTTGCCATTCATTTTTTCTAACTGCCTAATTGCGCCCTCTCTATCTATTGACTTAGAAAGAATTTTTTTACCTAACTCACAAATTTGATCAGAGCCTATTACCACTGATTCTGAATATTTTTCTGCGACTGATAAGGCTTTGTTTTTTGCTAAAAAATTAACCTGATCATAAATATCAAGATCTTTGATATCATTTTTAGCGGACTCTTCATCAAATATCGGAGAAATTGCAATGAAATTAATATTCAAATCCTCCAAGATTCTTTTTCTAATGAAAGAG
Organism: uncultured Rickettsiales bacterium; assembly: GCA_905478165.1. Lineage (GTDB taxonomy): Bacteria > Pseudomonadota > Alphaproteobacteria > Rickettsiales > UBA1997 > CAJQHK01. The sequence continues at coordinate 33,277 of CAJQHK010000031.1, forward strand.
GTGGATGCTAAAATTATTTTCTTTTTCATAATTATCTTAATAGCATTAATTATTTTCAATATTTTCCATTATCATCTTACCAATATCTGGTCTAAAATGCACCCCATCATAATAATTAGCAGCATTTGTAGTTAATTTATTAAAATACATAAAGTTGTAAACCGAGTCAGAATACCTCTTAGCGTCTCTTACGCAAGAATCATAAATCTTCTTACTCTTAATATAAAATAAAAATTTTGGATGAAAATCTGGCAAAAAAACAGTGACTATCTTACTTTTTGGATTCTTTAAACGAATTTTAGACAAGTTTGTTTCAAAATTATTATTATACTCTGCTAATTCATAATCTTTTTTAGCCTCATTCTCCCAATTTACTATATCAATTTTTGAACCCTCTTCTTTTTTAAATCCTTTTTTAATTTTAACATTTCCTCTATCATAAACAGTACTCTTTTGACTAAAAAATTTTAAAAAATTTCGAAATGAATAAATAATAGTATCATAACTAAGTAACTGCTTATATTGATAAAAAGGTGATTTTGTATTTTGAAAATAAAATTCCGGACCTCGCCAATATATATCCCTCTTGAGACAGGAAGAAAAATCAATTCCCAAAATAATATATTTTGGATTTCCCATATTTTCCTTAAAAAACTCAATATAATCATAATATTCATCCGGCCTCATATCGGAGACGGAATAATTAAATAACTTACTTTTTTTAAAATGATTTTGATCTATATAAGTTACCTTACTATTACCAACCATAACAGAATCATATTTTTCTTTGGTAAAAAATATTTTATTTGTTTTTTGCTGCCTCTCATTAAAACCCTGCTGTTGATCATTTAAAAAATTCTCTTGATCAGAGATCCAGAGGGGATCATTGAAGTAATTTACAATTACCACTAATAATAAAATTAACAATGTAGCTCTTAAAGAGCTGTAGAACCAGTCCTTGTGAGTCATATCATTTGCCATATAAAAAAGCCGTAAAAAGAATTAAAAAATTGACGTCTTATCTGGATATACTTAAATTTTATTAAAAAATTTTATCCTAGAAGATAAAGGGTAATTACTATTATTAGAAATTAAAATATAAAAATTCACTTGTCTGATGAAATGACAAGAGAGGAACTGACAATAAAACCAAAGTAATAAAATAAAATCTTCTATTTGGTTTAAATATTTTTATTAATTTCTCCGCGTCTTTACTAACAATAGGTAGGATGTAATAAATAGTAATCAATGATAATATTAAAATTAGATATTCCACACTTTTAAAACGAATAAACTGCATGAAAACTAGGTAATTATCATAAAAACCAAAATTATCACCAGATAATAAAAACATGTTTTTTAAAATTTGCAAAGCTTGATTAAAATTTTCTGCCCTAAAAAAAACCCAAGAAATATTAATAAAATTAAAAGTTAAGAACCAGGCTGTAAAATTATTAACTCTGATATTGAATCTTTGCCAAAATTTATGAGCACAAATTGCAAAACCATGCAAAAATCCCCAAAAAATAAAATTCCAACCAGCGCCATGCCAAAAGCCGCTAATTAAAAATACAATCATCATATTGCGGTAAATTTTAAAATTACCCACCCTATTTCCTCCCATAGGAATGTAGATGTAATCTTTTAAAAATTTTGACAAAGTTATATGCCAACGATTCCAAAAATCAGCAACATTTAACGCCTTATAAGGAGAATTAAAGTTAAAAGGTAACTTAATATTAAACATTAAAGCAATACCAATGGCCATATCGGTATAACCACTGAAATCAAAATAAAGCTGAAAACTGTATGACAGAGTTGCTTTCCAAGAGTCAAAAAATGAAAGATTTTGATAGTCTTGATAAGAAGTGTTAACAATTTCTGCTAAATAATCAGCAATTACAACCTTCTTAAATAAACCTACGGAAAAAATAAATAAACCGAGGGCAATATTATTGTAATTAGTAACCTTAGTTCTAAGACCTGAAAATTGTGGCATCATTTGAGCGTGATGAACAATTGGACCCGCTATTAATTGTGGAAAAAAACTAACAAATAAAGTGTAATTAATAAAATTTTGATCTTTTAACTTTCTATAATAGCAATCAGCAATGTAGGCGATCTGCTGAAAAGTAAAAAAACTAATTGCTAAGGGTAATATGATTATTACTGAATTATCAAATAGATCTGGGTAAAAAATAGCAACATTATCAAGAAAAAAATTACAATATTTAAAATATCCAAGAAGCGAAATATTGAATAGAATAGCAATGAAAAAAATTACTTTATTCGCCTTCTTTATCAGAGAATTTCCTAAAAAATAATTAACTAAAATTGAAGATAGCAAGATGGGAAGATATTTTATATCCCAATATGAGTAAAAAAATAAAGAGGTAAAAATAAGTAAAATCTTTGACGCAACAACCAATCGCCTTTTTAATAAAATATGATAAAGGATTAAAGTAATAGGTAAAAATAAAAATATGTATTCTATCGAGTTGAATAGCATTTATTTCAAAGGAAGTGTCTTAAAATCCTCCAATAGTAATTTTATTACGGTAATTATCATACAAAAAGATGTAAAAAAAATTAAAAAATCTAGTTTTATCTTTTTGATTAAAATTGTTAAAAAACTTTAAGAAAAATAATAATACTCCCTTTATTTTTTACCAATTCTATCCAGAAATATTCCGCTACATTGTTCACTTTTAAATGATAATTGGTATTTTTTAAAAAATAAAACATTATCTTGAATTATTATTAATCCTCTTGATAATTGAAGCTGCAAAGGTGGACGACTGCTCTATTAATCTGGTCAGATTAGAAATAAAGCAGCCACATGTAGAATTAGTTGGGTCATCTTTGCGCTCATTAGTTATAAGTTACATTTTTAATGTGCCTAATGATATTCACACAATATTTTTTTATTACACTTACAGCCTCCACAAGTCTTAATACTCAAGAAAAAGAAAGAACAAATATAAACTTCTTTAATATGCAGACTTATTGCATGATGATTTTGAAGGATATAAGGGGTAATCTCATGCCAAAAATTATCATAAAATTTAGCTAAATATATTCCTTAGGGCGGTCATTTTTTGTCAATTTTAACCTTAAAGTATTTAAAAAAGGCTACTTTAAAGATAGGAGTTGGTACAATATAACTCTCCAGAATCTAAAACCTCCTTCCAATATTGTTCTATGTCTTAACTTTGAAATACTTACTCACCCCTAAGTAAACTAGTCTTCGGTGTTTAAAAGAATAAAAAATCTCTGTGGACATTTTAATTCCAAGCAGACCTATAATACCAAAATACATCTTCATTTTTTTACTTGTCATTTACAGAGAGACTTGTCAAGTACGGGCATATTACAGTCGTTTTTCACAAATGTTAGATAAAAAATTTTAATATATTGCTTATCTTGAGATGTATTTTGGCATAATATACAACCCGCCTTTTAAACCAAAAAAATTATAAAATTTATCTTACTAAGTGTGAATCAAATAATAACTTTTGAATAAAACTAGTTTTCTTAAATATTGTGCGGAAATGATATTTGATATTAAAATTATACCATTTGCTATCTTTAAGGCAGTTTTTTTCAAAATATTTTATTCATAAATTGTTAAAAAACGACTATCCTGTGTTAATAAGGAGTAGGACTTTTTAATGATTTAGGAATAAAAAAGATACAGAAAGAAACCACTTTAACTTGCGTATTTTAAAGGTAGGAGTGGTATAAGAAGTAATATAATATAAATAGCAACTCCATTACAGATGAGAAATGGAGTAACATAATGATTAATCAGTGATATATGAAAATAATTATCTATAGTGAGCGAAAGCTTTGTTAGCTTCGGCCATTTTAAATACTTCTTCTCTTTTTTTAACAGCCCAGCCTTTATTGTTCATAGAATCAATGATAACTTCCGTTAGCTTAGAAACTAGATCCTTAGCATTTGATTTTTCAACAGCAATGTTAAACCATTTCAAAGCAAGAGTGGTTGCCCTTCTTGCATTAACTTCTGAAGGAATTTGATAGGTAGCGCCACCAATTCTTTTAGATTTAACTTCGATTCTTGGAGTCGCATTATCGATAGCAACCTTAAAAACTTCCAAAGGATCGCGACTCAGTTTTGCTTCAATAACATCGAAAGATTCATATAATGATTTGGTAACGGTAGATTTTTTACCACCCTTCATCAATCTATTGATGAATCTAGTAATCACAGCTTCATTATATTTTGAATCTGGTAAAACTGGTTTAATTTTTGCAGCTCTTCTTCTCATAAATTTAAATTTTATTTTTTGTTATTTTGGTTTTTGAGCGCCATATTTAGATCTGCCCTGCTTCCTGTCCTTAACACCTTGAGTGTCAAGAGTTCCGCGAACAACATGATACCTAACCCCAGGTAAATCCTTAACTCTACCGCCCCTAATAATTACAGCATTATGCTCCTGCAAATTATGACCTTCACCACCAATATACCCAATAACCTCATAACCATTAGTTAACCTAATACGAGCAACTTTTCTCAGTGCTGAGTTAGGCTTTTTAGGAGTCGTCGTGTAAACACGAGTACAAACACCTCTCTTTTGAGGACATTTTTCCAAAGCTGGAACCTTATTTTTTTTAACTTGTTTTCTTCTTGGCTTCCTAACCAATTGGTTAATAGTCGGCATATAATGATATTATTTTAAATACTTTTACAACAAATTTGTACAGATTGAATTGATCATTTTATGACGAGAAAAACAATTGTCAATTATATATTTAAATAGCTGTAATTAACAAGATTATTATTTTAGCATTAATTTGTTGAAAAGTTAAAATAAATAGTTATCATTTGTTGCTAAATACACTTAAATATACTCAAATAAATTAAAATATAATTAAATAATGGCAAATACTAAATCAGCAAAAAAGGCTATCAGAGTAAGTCAAAGAAAAAAAGAAATTAATAGATCTGTAATCAGCAGAATTAGAACTATTCAAAAGAAAGCAAAGATTGCAGTTGAAAAAGCAATAGCAGAAAATAATACAGAAAACACTGCAGCAGCAAAGATTGCTATCATCGCCTTTGAAAAAGAAGTAAAAACAGGTGTTACAAAAAATATTCTTACATTAAACACCGCTTCCAGAAAGGTTAGCAGATTATTCTCCTATCTTAAGAAAAACCAAAATCAAGAGACTAAAAAAGTCACTAAGGAAAAAGTTGTTTAAAAAACAACTTTTTATCCAAAACTCTCTATAAAATCACAATTCATATTGGGGCTATGGCGCAGTTGGTAGCGCGTTTGCGTGGCACGCAAAAGGTCGGGAGTTCGAGCCTCCCTAGCTCCACCATTCTTTTAAATTTAAAACCTCTCTCTTGCGATTATTTGACGTTTTCCAATTAGGGCTGTAAGCCCAGTATTGGCAGGCTTTCGTGGGTTTTCTAAATTCCTTACATGAGGTCACAAAAAATCAAATCCACCCAACTTTTTGCTAAAATTGAGATAAAATTCTCTCTCTTTCTCTAGCCATGTTGTATTTTCAAAAAATGACATCATCGGGTTTTGTTGGCTCCAGCGATTTCGCCCTGTAGTTGCAAAAGTGGTAAGCAAAGGAGTTTTTGGTGTTTTTTACGAAACCGTGACTCTTTATCTGCTTGAGTATTTCAGAATTAATTGCTAATTTTAATTATATTCAAAATCATTAATCGAATGAAAAAATTGAAAAATAACCAAGTTTCCAAAAGTAATACAATTGCAAAAGTTAGAGAATTAATAGATCATCTAACGGAGAAGGAGTTGATGATTGCCAATAAGCTAATAGTTGATAAATTGAAATTTTTGCAAAAATCAAAATCCCTGCAAGCAATGTCTAATTTTTGCATTGGCGATACAGTGTATTTTGAAAAAGATTATGAGATGGTTGATCTGTCAACAGTTTTCCGGACACTAAATTTAAACAGATTTTAAAGATTTCTTTAAAAACCTGTTTCTTTTTTCAAACTCGACTGGTGCTAAATAATTATTAGCAGAGTGAATTCGAATTCGAT